>CACYGB010000037.1 GCA_902773895.1 uncultured Eubacteriales bacterium | reverse complement strand
TGGGACTTCGTCGACGCCGCCGAGGTGATCCACTTCGACAGGCAGGGCGGGTTCGCGCCGGAATGGACGAACGAGCAGCTCGTCGAGGCGCTCGCCAGCCACGAGCACGCGGTCATTCCCGGCTTCTACGGCAGCACGCCCACCGGTCAGGTGAAGACGTTCTCGCGCGGCGGCTCCGACATCACGGGCGCCATCGTGGCGCGCGCTGTGAGCGCGTCGCTCTACGAGAACTGGACGGACGTGTCCGGCTTTCTCATGGCCGACCCGCGCATCATCGACAACCCGCGCCTGATCGACTGGCTCACCTACCGGGAGCTGCGCGAGCTCTCCTACATGGGCGCGACGGTGCTCCACGAGGACGCTATCTTCCCCGTGCGCAAGGCGGGCATCCCCACCAACATCCGCAACACCAACGATCCCAAGCACCCCGGCACCATGATCCGCGCCAACGCGGGCCAGGACAACGCCCACATCATCACCGGCATCGCGGGCCACAAGGGCTTTTCCATCGTGTCCGTGGAAAAGGACATGATGAACGCCGAGCTGGGCTTTGGCCGCCGGGTGCTGCAAGCCTTTGAGGAATACGGCATCAGCTTTGAGCACCTGCCCACCGGCATCGACACCATGTGCGTGGTGGTGCATGAAAAAGAGCTGGAATCCCACAAGGAGGAAGTGCTGCGGCGCATCGAGGAGCTGGTGCATCCCGACCAGATCACCGTTTCCGATCACCTGGCGCTGATCGCCACGGTGGGCCGCGGCATGGTGCGCAATTTCGGCACCGCCGCAAGGCTGTTCACCGCCATTTCCTCCCAGGGCATTTCCATCCGCACCATCGACCAGGGCAGCAGCGAATTGAACATCATCGTGGGCGTGGACGAAGATGATTTCGAAGGCGCCGTCAAGGCGATTTACGATGCGTTCGTGCGCATGTAAGAAAAGAGGAGAAACATGAAGCGTGCTGCGGCGTGCCTGGCCATGATGCTGATGCTCTTTACCCTGTCCTCCGCGGCGGAAAGCGTCACCTTTGTCATTCCTTCCGCCTACAGCAGCCGCGCCGCGTCCCTTCCCATGGAGGAAGGCTGGTTCACCTGGGATTCCCAATACTACAATCACGGCCTTGCCCGGCTTTCGCTGGGCATGGCCGTTTCTGCGTTTCCGGGCACATCCGGCCGGAAGGACGCGGGCATCCGCGCGTTTCTGACGTCCCTGGGCTTTGGGGACGTTGAAACGGCAGGGTACGCCTTCCCCGGCGCCGTCCGCACCGCCGCGGCCCGCCGCATCGTGGGCAGCGAAACGGTGGTAGCCTTCGTTGTGGGCCCCGGGGACAATTCCTGGGAGGAAAGCCTGAATCTGGGCGTCGGCGCCGTTCACCAGGGCTTTTCCGCGTCAGCGGAAACGGCCGCGGCCCGGCTGCGGGACTATGCTGCCCGCCATTCCCTGCGCGGCGCCAAGTACTGGCTGGCCGGCTTTGGCGGCAGCGGCGCGGTGATCGGCCTGGCTGCCGAACGGCTGATCCGGGACGGGTTTCTTCTGGAGCAGCAGCTGTACGCCTACACATTCGCTTCTCCCCGCGTTTCGCAGAATCCCGTTCCCTGCGTTTCCCTGTTCAGCATTGTTTCCCCCGGCGACGCCCTGGCCCTGCTTCCGCCTGCTGCCTGGGGTTATGCCCGGCCCGGACGCACCCTGGCGCTGCCCTCCGCCCGCCGGCCCGATGCCGCCGCCCTGTTCCAGGCTTACGCCGCCGTGCTGCGCCAGTTTTCCGCGGACGGCTCCGGAGAGGATTTTTCCGGCATGGCGGATGCCGCCCTGCGGGAAGCCGCGTCAAGGATCGGCAGCAGGGACGACTACCGCCGCCTGTACCAGACCCCGCTGACAAAGCTGCTGTCCGGCCGCCTGCTGAACGCCGCGGAAACCATCCGCGTCACCGCGCTTATATCCGCCGTCTCGAAGGCCGTCCGCACCGTCAGCCCCGGCTCCCTGTCTGCGTCCGGCGCAGGCGCCCTCCTGTCGGCGGAGCTGCACGCCCTGTACCTGCAGCACGATCCGGCGGTATACGCCGCCTGGCTGCTGTCGCTGCCGGACGGAAATGTATTATTTGACCAAAGTTCCACCTTGACGGAGGGTATATGATTTTGTTATAATAGTTAATTGAGAGGGTTTATATCTTATTTTATTATTTATGGAGGGGTACAGATGAATTTTCAGGGAAAAGCTGTTTTGGTCTATTTGGAAGAAGACAATATCGCCCGGGCGTATTTTCGCATTCAGCCGCTGATGACCCAGGACGGCCCTGTGGGCGACACCAAAGCCGATTATCCGGACGACGGGTATCTTCGCATCGTGCCGGACAAAAATGAGCAGCACACCTTTAAGGAGCGGATGCGCTCCATGTGCGGCCTGTGTTTGATGGATCTGCGCTTTCTGCCCGCAGATGCCAACAAGATCCGCACCAACAAGAACTACGCGCCTGCCCGGGGCGAAACCAACCAATACATCATTTATTCCGACGCCGTCCGGGCCCTGCCGGAGGACCTGATTTACCAGGTGGTGTCCGAGGGAAGCGCGGCCGGCGCCGCGACGCCTTTGGTGTACATCCGCAACGGCGCCAACATCCAGGGCCCCTTCCGCCGGGAAGACGGCCAAAGCGCCGGGGATACGGTGCAGCTGCCGCCCGACAGCGCCGAAATCCACGCAGTCACCGTCAACGGCCAGGAGCTGCTGTTCTACTGGCCCAAGGTGGAAGCGCCTGTCCCCCAGGACCCTGCCCCGGAGGAAAAGGCGGAAAAGCCCGCCGAAACGGAAAAGCCCGATCCGATGCAAAACGCTTACGAGCAGATCCAGGCCATGAACGTGGCCCCAAGCGTCAACGCCAACCGGCTGCATGATTCCTCTGCCCGTACGCCCATCGACTTTGTTCCCGAGCAGAACACCCGGCCCCTGGCCGGCACCAAGCTGTACCAGACCCCGCAAAAGCAGGTTTCTCCCCGCCGGGCGCATAACCAGCTGATGGAAGCGGTGGAAAACCAGCGCTACGCCGCCCGGTACGAAGCGCCCGGCGCCACCCTGCCCCAAAGCGCTGAACTGAAAGACGTGCACAACCCCGCCGATACCCTCAAGCACGCGCTGCAAAGCATGTGGCAGTGCCAGGAAGGGCAGCAGCAGGCCATCGACGTAGTGCTGGCCCAGCCCGGCATGCGGGCGCTGCTTTCCCAGGTGATTTCCAGGGAAACCAACGACCTGACCGTGGCCGCCATGCACGGCCAGCTGCAGGAACTGGAAGCCGAAAGGCTCATGACCCTGATGCAGCTGGACGACGTGAAAAAGAACCTGGCTGCCGCCCGGGAAGAGGCCGTGGGCAAACTGCAGGCCGAGGAGCAAAAGAAGATCGACGCGCTGCAAACGGCCCGGCAGCAGGCCCAGGAGGCCCTGAACCAATTGCAGGCCGCCATGGAGCCCATGGAACGGGACCGGCAGGCGCTGGCTGAAAAAATCCAGAACACGGAAAGCGCGCTGGAATACGCGCCGCATTTCGTGGCGCCCCGCGCCGGCAGGGCCGTCACCCGGGACGAAATGACCGACCGGGTGGAAAAGTGCCTGACCGCCGCCGGCTTCTGCGTGGAAAGCGGCGACGCGCTGGCCATGCTGACCGCCTTCGCCCTGGCCAATGGGGAATGGGAATGCTGCGCCGAAACCGAAGAAGACGCGCAGACCGGCATGGAAGCCTTTGCCGCCGCCCTGGGCGTTCCCCTGGAAAACGCCGGCTACAAGAGCGAAGTGGCGCTGCTGCCCGGCGGCAACGCCCCGGTGCTGCTGAACGTGCGCTATCCCCATTCCGCCCTGGTGACCTCCAGCTATGCCCAGTCCTTCGCCGACCGCAAGGACGATTATGCCGACCTGACGGTGCCCAGCGTTCCCCTGGCCGTGGCCATGGACCGGCTTCCCCAGGAAATGCCTGCGTTCCCCCCGGCGGAAAAGGCGTGCGTCGTCCGGGAAATGCTGGCACATTCCGCCGCGCTGAGCAGCAGCACCCAGGAAGTGCTCCTGTCCCTGCGCCAGGCCGCCTTGAAAGCCGGCGCGGCCCTGCCCCTCACCGTTATGGAACAGATGGCGCGCTTTATTTCCGCGCTGCAGAACGACCTGAAGGGTGGCCTGGCGGAAGCCATCGACCGGGCCGTATGCCTCTACGCCGTTCCCTATCTGCTGGGCCGCAAGGCGGATCTGGACGCTGTTTTGCCCCTGCTGTCCGCCATGCCCCGCACGCTGAAATCCCTGAACGCATGAACGAAGACATCATCACCAGCCTGCAGAATCCGCAGGTAAAAATCTGGCGCAGCCTGAACAAAAGCCGCGCCGAGAGGCTTCAGCACGGCCTGTTTCTGGCCGAGGGCGAACACATGGCCCAGGAAGCCGTAAAAGAAAAGAAAGCCCGGGTGCTGCTCCTTGCGGAGGGCGCCCGGGCTTCGTGCGCCGCCCTGGCGAAGGAAGCCTCCGCCCAGGGCGTTTCGATTCAGGTTCTTTCCCGTCATGTGATGGAGGCCCTCAGCGACGCCAAAACGCCCCAGGGCGTCATCGCGGTGTGCCCGTACCCGGCGGACCGGCCGCTGTCCGGCAGCCGGCTCATCGCCCTGGACGGCGTACAGGATCCCGGCAACGTGGGCACCCTGATCCGCACCATGGATGCCGCCGGGTACGACGGATTGCTGATGGACGAAAAAACCGCCGATCCCTACGCGCCCAAGGCCCTGCGGGCCACCATGGGCGGCGCCTTCCGCATCCCCTGCATGCGCTGCAGCGATTTGCCGGGGCAGTTGCGGCAGCTGGCCCAAAATGGCTATGAAATCATCGCGGGCGATTTGCACGGCGAGGATTTTTACCGCCGCCGGCCCGCAAAAAACAAGCTGTGCATCGTCATCGGCAACGAAGGCCAGGGCATCTCCCCCGCGGTGATGCGGGAAGCCACCCTGCGGCTGAAAATCCCCATCGTGGGAAAGGCCGAATCCCTGAACGCCGCGGTGGCCGGGGCCATCATGATGTATGATTTCCTGCGGGAGGAACTGGGTCACGGATCGGCAATCACCAGTCCCAGCAGCGCCGAAAGCAGCATGGCCTGATCCCGGGTGACCCGCAGCCCGCGGACGGCGGTCAGGTCCACCGTAATGCCGTCGATATCGCAGCCGGTCACATCCAGCCCCCGCAGGGACGTTTCCTGGATTTCCGCCTGCCGCAGCACGCAATGCCGCAGCACCCAATCCTGCCAGCGGAAACGGAAAATACCGCACTCCTTCAGCGCGCAGTCCTCCATCAGGAGGTGCTGCGCTTTTGTTTCGGCAAAGCTGGCGTAATCCAGGCCGCACTGGACAAAGGACACATTCATCAGAACCGCTTCCGTGAACTGCGCGCCGGTCATGCGGCAGCGGCGGAAAGCCACCCGCTGCAGCGTGGCCCGGGCAAACACCATGCCCGTCAAATCGCAGCCGTCCAGCACGCAGTCCACCAGCACCAGCCGCTCCGACGCGTATTTGGGAAACGTGCATTTTTCAAAGTGACAGCCGGAAAACTCGATCCTCTCCCCGGTCAAATCCGGCATGTCTTCCCCGTAAAAGCGGCATCCCTCCACGTCCAGGCCCGCTTCTATGGCCGCTGTCACCTGTTCCTCCAGCATTTCATCCCGCAGTTCCTCCGGCAGCTTCGGCTCCAGCATATCCTCTTCCCCTTTGTCTGTTTTTTTCAGTATAGCATACCCCGCCGCTCCCCGTCCATACGAAAAAGCCGCTTTCGTGCAGAAGCGGCTGAAACGGAAACGGCAAAGTATTTCAGGGAAGCATGAAGGGGCCGCAGCCCCTTCACCAACAATCCGCAGGGCCGGGTTTGCCGGCCCTGGGAGCGGTTGAAATACCTTTATCAATTTCTAAAAAGAACGTTCCCGGCCCTCCATGGGGCTGGGAACGCCTTTTTACAAGAAATTAAAATTCTCATCGACCTTTCCGATGCGCTGAGGCGGCAAGGAAGTCTGTTATTCCGCCGCGGCGGTGAAATCGCCGTCTGCCGGCGCGTCGATCACGATGGTCTGTCCGGGCAGGATGTCCCCCGCGATCAGCTTCCGGGCCACCAGGGTTTCGATCCTGCTTTGCAGCACGCGCTTCATGGGCCGCGCACCGTACACGGGATCATAGCCCAGGTCCATCAAGCGGTCAAAGGCCGCATCGGTGAGCCGCAGGGACAGCTGTTTGTCCTTCAGGCGGCCGCGGAGCCGCTCCAGAAGCAGATCCACAATGGAGCGCACCTGGTCCTTGGTCAGGGGCGTAAACATCACGGTGTCGTCGATACGGTTCAGGAATTCCGGCCTGAATTGGCTGCGCAGCAGCGCCTGCACGCCGGCCTTGGTGCTTTCGGACAGGCGGCCGTTTTCGTCGATACCCTCCAGGATCTGGGCGGAGCCCAGGTTGCTGGTCATGATCAGGATGGTGTTGCGGAAGTCCACCGTTCTGCCCTGGCTGTCGGTGACCCGGCCGTCATCCAGGATCTGCAAAAGGATATTGAACACATCGGGGTGCGCTTTTTCCATTTCGTCAAACAGCACCACGGAATAGGGACGCCGGCGCACGGCCTCGGTCAGCTGGCCGCCTTCCTCATAGCCCACATATCCCGGAGGGGCGCCGATCAGGCGGGACACGGAGAATTTCTCCATGTACTCGGTCATGTCGATGCGCACCAGGTTCTTTTCATCGTCAAACAGCGCTTCCGCCAGCGTTTTGGCCAGCTCTGTCTTGCCCACGCCCGTGGGACCCAGGAACAGGAAGGACCCGATGGGCCTGTTCTCGTCCGCCACGCCGGCCCGGGAACGCAGGATGGCTTCGCTGACGCTTTCGACGGCCTCGTCCTGGCCGATGACCCGCTTGTGCAGCACGTCCGGCAGCCGCAGCAGCTTTTCCCGTTCGCCCTCCATCAATTTGCTCACCGGAATGCCCGTCCACCGGGCTACGATACGGGCGATTTCCTCTTCCGTCACTTTATCCCTCAGCAGGGTGTTTTCATTGGGCGTTTCCTTTTCCGCCTGGGACAGTTCCGATTGCAGTTTGGGCAGCTGCCCGTACTGCAGTTCGGCGGCTTTGGTCAGATCGTAATTCCGCTTGGCCTTTTCGATTTCGGCGTTCACCTGTTCGATTTCTTCCCGCAGCTTCTGCACCTTGCCAATGTCGTTCTTTTCATTCTCCCAGCGGGAGTGCATTTCGTTGAACTGATCCCGCATGTCGCTGAGCTCTTTGCGCAGCAGGGCCAGCCTTTCCTGGCTCAGGGGATCGGTTTCCTTTTTCAGGGCCGCTTCCTCGATTTCGTGCTGCATGATGCGGCGGCGGATCTCATCCAGCTCCGTGGGCATGGAATCCATTTCCGTGCGGATCATGGCGCAGGCTTCGTCCACCAGGTCGATGGCCTTATCCGGCAGGAACCGGTCGGTGATGTAGCGGTTGGACAGGGTGGCCGCGGCAATCAGCGCGCCGTCCTGGATCTTGACGCCGTGGAAGACCTCATAGCGTTCTTTCAGGCCGCGCAGAATGGAAATGGTATCCTCCACCGTGGGTTCGTTGACCATGACGGGCTGGAAGCGGCGCTCCAGCGCAGCGTCCTTTTCCACGTATTTGCGGTATTCATCCAGGGTGGTTGCGCCGATGCAGTGCAGTTCGCCCCGGGCCAGCATGGGCTTGAGCAGGTTGCCGGCATCCATGCTGCCTTCCGTTTTGCCTGCGCCCACGATGGTGTGCAGTTCGTCGATGAACAGGATGATCTTGCCGTCGCTCTTTTTGATTTCCGCCAGCACGGCTTTCAGCCGTTCCTCAAACTCGCCCCGGAATTTGGCCCCGGCGATCAGGGCGCCCATATCCAGGGAAAACACGGAACGGTCCTTCAAACTGTCGGGCACGTCTCCCCGCACGATGCGCAGGGCCAGGCCCTCGGCAATGGCGGTTTTGCCCACGCCGGGTTCACCGATGAGAACAGGGTTGTTTTTGGTTTTCCGGCTCAGGATGCGGATCACGTCCCGGATCTCGCTGTCCCTGCCGATGACGGGGTCCAGCTTTCCCTTCCGGGCCAGGTCCACCAGGTCGCTGCCGTATTTGGCCAGGGCGTCGTAGGTTTCCTCCGGGTTGTCGCTGGTCACCCGGGCCGCGCCGCGCACGTCGCTCAGCGCCTTGAGGAAGGCGCCTTCGGTAACATTGAGCCGCCGAAACAGCGCCGACAGATCTTTGTCCGCCGCTTTGATCAGGCTCAGGAACAGATGCTCCACCGAAATGTATTCATCCTTCATCCGGGCCGCTTCGTCCGCCGCGCCCCGCAGCGCTTTATCCAGATCGGAGGAAATGTAGACCTTGCCCTCCTCCCGGGACAAGCCGCGCACCTGCGGCAGCTTTTGCAGCACCGCTTCCGCGCCCTGCGCTGCGGCCTGCCTGTCGACGCCCATTTTATTCAGCAGCTGCGGGATCAGCCCTTCGGGCGTTTCCAGCAGGGCAAGCAGCAGATGCGCCTGCTCCAATTGCTGATGGCCCCGCTCCGACGCGATCCGCTGGGCCTGCTGGATCGCTTCCATGGATTTTTGGGTGTACTGGTTGTTGGACATAGTATCTCCTCCCCTTTCGGGTTGAAATCATGGGAAGAAGGTCGGACATTGACTATCTTTGACCTTCATCTGTATTGTAACACGTTTTTCCCCGTTGTCAACCCCCTTTCCGGAAATTTTTCTTGTAAATTGTCGGGAAGTGTCGGTGGGAAAGTGATTGTATTTCCCGCCGATTTATGTTATGCTATATAAGTGGAGGTATGAAAGATGGATGAACGGCTGCTGAAGGCGGATACCATCGTGTTCGATATCGGCAACGTGCTGCTGCGTTTCGACCCGGACAAGGTGGCGCTGCTGCTGCCCGCATCCATCCGTCAGCCGCTGATGCAGGTTCTTTTCGGGCCGCAGCATCTGTGGGGCGGCTTTGACTTAGGCGCGGAAAGCAACGAGGAAATTGCCCGCCGCGCCGCCGGGGCGGCGAACCTGCCCGGCACGGAGGAGCATGTGCTTTCCCTGCTTTCCCGCTTCCCGGAGACCATGGCGCCCCTGCCCCTTGCGGGAATGCTCCGCGATCTTCGCCAAAGCGGAAAACGCCTGTACGCGCTGACCAATTACCCCGAGCCCAGCTTTACCCTGACCGCGCAGCGCTTCCCCTTTGTGACGGAAGAAATGGACGGCGTGGTGGTTTCCTCCCGGGAAAAACGGGTCAAGCCGGATCCGGAGCTGTTTCGTATCCTGTGCCGCCGCTACGGCATCCACCCAAACGACGCGCTGTTCATCGACGACACCCGTGCCAACACCGATGCTGCGGCGCTTCTGGGTTTCCGTGTGTGGCATTACACCGGAACGGTGTAACGCATCAAAAACCAAAGAAGAAAGAAACAAAACCATTCCTGATTTCGTTTCTATTCATGAGGGGCGTGCGCGCGTGGGCGCGCATCAGCATCCCCTGGAAGGAAGGATGAATCCCTATGACAACTCACCGCAGTTTGCTCAAGGTGGCCCTGGCGGCCATGCTGATTCTGCTGCCGCTGATCCTCAGCGGCTGCTATGTGGCGCCCACCGAACTGCCCGCCAACAACCAGGGCGGCGATTCGCTGAATTTCCCCACGTATCAGCCTGCCACGTATCCGCCCACCAGCGTTCCCATTCAGACGGTGACGGATGCGCCGGTCATTAACACATTGACCACCGCGGTGCCGCTGCCCACTTCCAGCGGCAGCATCAGCACATGGACCATCTCCACCGTGGCGCCCATCACCTCGGCGGGCCCCGGCACCATCGCCGTGACCACCGTTACGCCCCTGCCCTACACCCCCGTTCCCTCGGCCACGCCGGTGGGCTCCCTGAAGCTGGGCTCCACGGGCCAGGATGTGCGCAACGTACAGTCCAAGCTGAAGGCCCTGGGCTTTTTGAAGGGCAACGTGGACGGCGATTTCGGCGCCGCCACGGAAGCCGCCGTCAAGGCGTTCCAGAAGCAGTACGGCCTGACCGTGGACGGCAAAGTGGGCCCGGATACCCTGCGCAAGCTGGCTTCCGCCCGCGCCACGGCCCGTCCCAGCGTCACCAGTACGCCCAAGGGCGGCAGCAAGCGCACCGCCACTCCCCGGCGCACCTCCGTGCCCACTTACGACAGGCACACCTATCTGCGCAACGGCAGCAGCGGCTCCCAGGTGCGCCAGATGCAGGAACGCCTGATTTCCCTGGGCTACCTGGTGGGCAGCGCCAACGGCAAGTTTGACGATTCCACCGAAGCGGGCCTGAAGGCCTTCCAGCGCCGCAACACCAACAATGCGGACGGCGTCGCGGGCCCGGAAACCCTGAAGGTGCTGTACTCCTCCAGCGCACGGGGCACCTCCACCGCCGCCGGCATCATCGGCGATTCGCTGCGGCCCGGCGCCAACGGCAAGGCCGTGCGCGTGCTGCAGACCCGCTTGAAGGCCCTGGGCTATTACAGCGGCACCGTGGACGGCGATTACGGCAAGGCCACCCAGGATGCCGTCAGGGCATTCCAGCAGGGCAACGGCCTGACCGCAGACGGCATTGCCGGCAGCGGCACCTTCGCCCGGCTGTTCTCCTCCAGCGCCAAGACGTACCGCCAGTCCCGCGTCACCGCCACGCCCCGGCGCACGGCAACGCCCCGGGTGCCCACCAAGAAACCCACGGCGACGCCCCGGCGCACCCCCACGCCCCTTCCCCCCAACACCTACATGCGGGTCACTGCCGCCCCCAACGGTCAGTATGCCACCCTGCGCCGCGGCTATACCGGCTCGCCGGTCACCCGGATGCAGCAGGAATTGAAGCAGCAGGGCTACTACACCGGCAGTGTGGACGGCGTGTACGGCGAAGGAACGGAAAACGCCGTGAAGGCGTTCCAGCGCTCCAACGGCCTGAATGTGGACGGCGTCGCGGGTCCCGCCACGCTGCGTGTGCTCTACGAGGGCAACTTCCCCTTCGGCTCGTAAAAGGCAAAAAATCAGCGGCCTGCATGGACAGGCCGCTTTTTTTGCGCGCGTTGAATTCTCTATTCCCTCCCGGAGAAAAATGTGATATAATAAGCAAGTGGATCATTTTCCTTCCGGAGGAGGCGTTTCTTCTCCGCGCAGGGAAACGATCTGCTTGGACAGAGCCCTGAACAGGTTGCCCGTCAGCGCAAACTGGAACACCAGATGCGTCACCGGCTCCTTGCCCTCCGTCAGCGCGGGCTGCGCCGCGTCGCGCACCGTGCGGCAAAACCGGTCCCGCACCTCCCGGGCTTCCTCCGTAAAAGCGGCATACAGGCTCCGCACCGTGTCCTCCGCCAGGTCCGGAGGCACCAGACGACGGATTTCCGTGGTGTTCAGCGTCTGCTTCAGCACGCACACCATCACCAGATAGGCCAGATGCACCCGGCTGTAGCGCTTTTTCACCGGCGCCGGAATGATTTTCAGCTTCACGTAGTTGTTGATCATGGCCGGGGTCACCGCCTGCTCCTCCGGTTCCCCGGGCAGCAGCGGCGGCAGATACCGGTTCATCAGGTAAATTACCTGGTCCATATACAGCGGCAACGCCGGGAAATCCTCCCAGGCAGGCAGCGATCCGCCCATCAGCATTCCTTCCCACGCCTGCATTTTATCCCGAACCTGTTCCCTGTCAAAAAACAAGCGTCTCTCCTCCGTTCTGCGGCAATTCTGACGGCATTATAACACATTCCAATTCAAAATACCACTGTTTTGTTGCAGGACCGCGGTTGACTTTGTAAGAAAAATGCGATAATATAGTATCGCATACCAGATATTTGAAAGGAAAGTAACATGGACAACTTTGAGATCATGACCGACTCTTCCTCCAACCTGACGCCCGATCTGGCCCGGGAAGGCGGAATCGACATCATTCCCCTGATGTGCTATCCCCAGAACGGCTCGGAAATGCCCTGCTATGACCAGAACACCGTTTTTGACGGCCACGCTTTCTACAATGACCTGCGCAAAACCGGCCCCATCAAAACCTCCATGATCAACGCCCATCAGTTCACGGAAGCCTTTGAGCCCATATTGAAGGCCGGAAAGGACGTACTGTATTTCGCCATGTCCTCCGGCATCAGCGGCACCTGCGCCGCGGCCATGCAGGCAGCGGCGGAACTGATGAAAAAGTATCCCGGCCGGGTGGTCCGGGTGATCGACACCCTGGCAGCCTCCTTTGGCGAAGGGATTTTCGCCATGAAGGCCTCCCTGATGCGCCGGGCCAAATCCACGCTGCAGGCCGCCGGGGACTGGGCGGAGGACAACAAGCGCCGTATGTGCCAGTTCTTCACGGTGGATGATTTGAGCTTCCTGCAAAAGGGCGGCCGCATTTCCGCCTTCACCGCCAAAATCGGCACCCTGGCCAACATCAAGCCCCTGCTGCGGGGCGACAGCGAAGGCCGCATCGTCAGCTGCGGCAAGGTCATCGGCCGGAAAAAGTCGCTGCAGGCTATTGCCGATCTGTTTGACAAGCATGCCGGCTATGACGATAACGAAACGGTGGCCATCGCCCACGGAGACTGCGAGGACGACGCCCAATACCTGGCTTCCCTGCTGAAAAAGAAGCGCAGCCTGAAGGACGTTCTCATCCGCTGCTATGAACCGGGCACCGGCTCCCACGTCGGCCCCGGCGCCGTGGCCCTGTTTTTCATGTCGCCCCAGGCGGTCAAGTAATCCATCTGTATCCGAAGGAGGAAAATACATTGGAATCCAAACGGATCAGTGTGATCATGCCGGTCTACAACGCGGAAAAAACGCTGGAAACCAGCGCGGCCAGCGTGCTGACCCAATCCTATGACCAGGTGGAGTTGATCCTGGTCAATGACGGCAGCAAAGACAACAGCCTGGCCCTGTGCCGGGAGATTGCCCGGAAGGATGCCCGCGTGAAGGTGCTGGACCAGGCCAACGCCGGCCCGGCCATCGCCCGGAACACCGGCCTGGCGGCCGTGACCGGCGATTATGTGATGTTTGCCGACAGCGACGATTACCTTGCTCCCGGCGCGCTGCAGACCATGATCGGCGCCATGGGCGACAATGACCTGGTGATTGCCCACTACTATTTCGACCTGGGGAAGGTGTCCTCCCCCAAGGGGTTGCTGGACGGCAACCGGACGCTGATGGAGCAGGAATTCCTGATGGAGCTGATGCAGCGTCCCGGCTCCTTTTATTTCAGCGCGCTGTGGAACAAAATGTACCGGGCGGATCTGGCCTGCGCCCTTCGGTTTGATTCCTTCCTGGAATGGGGCGAGGATTTCGACTTCAACATGAATTATTATCACAGTGTGCACAGCGCCGCGCTGGTGGAGGAACCCATCTATCACTACGTGAAAAGCCCCGTCAGCACATCCATGCGCACGCTGGTGCACGTGGTGCACAGCTGCCAGATCAAGGCCAGGCTGTATCATTCCTTCAAAAACCTGTATGTGGAGAAAGGGCTCTACCAGCAATACAAGCGCACCATCGACAGGTACATTTACAACGTGACCCTTACCGAATGATCCGGCGGCAAAATAAAAACAGGCTTTGCGGAAGCCTGTTTTTATGTTGGTTTTCCCGGAACACGCCCTTCCTGATGGCCGCGCTGTGCGGCGGGGTGTCCCGACATTTTCTGCGCTCGGATGACAGGAACCCGTTGTTTTCCCAATTCTTCCGGGAATGCACGCTGCCTTGCGAGGCGCAACGGGCGTCGTTTTTGTCGCTACAGCCGGTTTTGTCCCCGGCACAGCAGGCGGAAATTGCCCTGGAAGCACTGGATACCATCTGGGATTCCTGGGCGCAGACGGAGGAAGATACCGATCTGGCGGCGCTGTACAGCCGGGAAAGGCAGTTTGCCCTGTCCCACCGGATGAAAGTATGCGCCGTCGAAACGCCGCCCCGGCTGTTGCCGCCCCTGGCGCTTTCTTCCTGCAAGGGGTATATCCGGGACACGCTGAGCGCTGTGGGCGAAACGCTGGTGCGGGGCCGCCGCGTACCCGTTGGCGCATTGCCGCCAGGAGCGGATTTCTTCCGTTATCAGCGCAGGGTTTCTCCGAACGCGGAATTGCTTCCATTCCACCTGGTGGTGCAGTGGCGCATCGACGCCCTGGGCTGCGATTACCGCTTCGAAATCGCTCCGCATCCCGTGGAGGCCCTGCGGCGCCGGGATCGGGACGAAACCGGCATCGGGCGATAAAAAAACAGAAAAAAACTGCCGCGCTTTGATCCGGCGCGGCAGCGTTTTTTTGAAGATTTTATTTTCCGAACAGGCTCTTGATCTTGCTCAGGATGCCGCCGGCGTTCTTGGCCACGTCATCCAGGTTCAATTTGCCCTGTACGGCCTTGATCACGTTCTGCAGCACGTCCCCATCCAGCTGGATGCCCAGCAGATCGGTAACGATTTTGGCGGGGTTCTTTTTGAACTGCTCCAGCAGATTGCTGTTCCCCGTCAGTTTGGAAACGATCTGCTGCACATATTCGGTGATGTTCTGGCTCATGGATCAGGCTTCCTCCATTTCCACTTTGGCATCCACGGCGTTCTTGCGCACGGATTCGATGCCGTTCAGGCAGGACTTGATGGCCGAGTAGCCTTCGGAAGCGGCCACGATCTGGCCGTTCTTGGCCTTCAGGCGGAAACGGAATTCACCGGCCTTGTCGGCGTACACTTCAAATTTGGGGTGCTTCTGCACTTCATAGCCTTCCTTGGTCTGGTCTTCCAGGTTGGCCACCGGCGCATTGTTCTGCACGGACTTGATGCCGGCCTTGCAGGTCTGCAGGCTCTTATACATCTGAGACGCAGCAATAACCTCGCCGTTGCCGGCCTTCAGCCGGAAGCTGTATTTGCCGTTTTTTTCACGAATCGCAAATTTTCCCATGTTGAACGCATCCTTTCCTGGTTTTTTCTTATTGTATCAATTATTCGGCAAAAAAACAATATTTTTCGAAAAAAATTCCGCAAAAATCGTTCAAAAAGACCTTATTCCGCCCAATCTTTACATACGTCCACCCAGCCCAGGGCCCCGGCGGCCGCTTCCAGCTCCGGCAAATGCAGCGCCACGCCGGATTGGTCGTTGCCCGCCGCCGGATACACCACGTCAAAGCGCTTCAGGCTTTCGTCCAGGTAGACGCGCACCCCTTCCCGCACCGCGAAGGGACACACGCCGCCCACCGGATGGCCTGTCATTTCCTCCACCAGATCATGGGGCAGCATATGGGCCTTTTCCCCGAAGGTGCGTTTGAATTTTCCGTTGTCGATGCGGGCGTCTCCTGCCGCCACCACCATCAGGCAGCCGTCCTTCGTCAGAAAAGACAGCGTTTTGGCGATCCTTTCCGGTTCGATGCCCAACGCCTGGGCCGCCAGCTCCACCGTGGCGCTGGAAACCGCCGTTTCATGGATCCGTTCCGCCAGACCGAAAGCGGACAAGTACTCCCGCACTGCATCCAAAGACACTTTGGCGTCCTCCCGTTTTCCTGATTCCCCGTCAGTATACCGCGTCCGCGCGTCCCGGGCAATGGAAATACAGGAAAAATGCATCCAAAGCCGGCAAACCCGTACAAATTCCTCAATTTACAGGTTTTTTACATCTTCGCTTTCCTATTTACATTGACAAGACCTTTTCTTTGGTTTATCATGGAATATGGTGTGTTATGCACACCCAGCACAGACCATTTTTGACGGAGGCTCGGTTTATCATGCGCACGCAGCATCATTGGCTTCTTCTTCTTCTGCTCACCTTTTCCCTGTTTTTCGTTCTGTTCCTGGCCTCTGCCCAGGCGGACGGCGCCCAGGTGACCGGCACTGTGTGGCTGGACCGGGATACCGACGGCAAAATGGACAGCACGGAAAAGCCGCTGCCCGACGCCAAGGTTTACCTGGAGCAAAAAACCGACGACGGCGTAAAGGAGCTGGCCAGCAAACGGGTCAAAAACGACGGCCAGTTTGCCTTCTCGGTTTCCAAGGCCGGTGATTACCGCCTGCGTATCGAGCTGCCCAGCGGCTATTATTTTTCCGTGGCCGGCAAGGACAGCGCCGCGCTGCCTGCCCAGAAGGGCAAAAGCTATACCCCCTATTTCAGTGTGGAAAGCGGCGACGCCTTTGTAAAAAACATCGGCGTTTGCTCCACCGCCAGCAACCTTTCCATGATCGCCTTTGAAGACAGCAACGCCAACGGCGGCCGCGCCAACAACGAGCCTCTGCTGCGCGGCGTCACCGCGGAATTGCTGTACGAAAACGCCGGAAAAACCTACGTGATCGCCAAATCCACCTCCGACAAAAACGGCAACCTGTCCATTTGGGAGATTTCCCCCGGCACCTACAAGGTGCGCGTTACCCTGCCGGATCATTACGCGATCGGCCCCAAGGGCGAAAAGACCACCAACTGGTACAACTGCATCAACGCGGACCAGACCAACGGGAAGGGCACATCCAACGCCTTCACCGTGGAAGCGGGCCACACCGCCAGCCTGGGCATCGGTGCGGTGAAAACGGGCTCTTTGAAAGGCACGCTGTGGCTGGACGCCAACAGCAACGGAAAAAAGGACAGCGGTGAAAAAGGCCTGACCGGCGCCACCCTGACCCTGACCTCCGTGGCGCTGCAAATCAAGCGCACGGCCAAGCCCAACGCCAGCGGCGAATATTCCTTCACCGGCCTGCAGCCCGGCAATTACAAGCTTAGCGTGCAATTGCCCAGCGGTTATATCTTCACCTATCCCGGCACCTCCGCCCTGAGCTCCATCAGCTCCTCCGGCGAACTGGCCGCCAACGTGCAGGTGGAAAAAACCGTCACCATGAACCCCATCGGCGCCATGCCGGCCGCCTCCCTGTCCCTGACGCTGTATGTGGACGGCAATGAAAACGGCAAGCTGGACAGCGGTGAAACGCTGCTCTCCGGCGCGTCGGTCACCGCCGTTCAGAACGGCGACAAGGTGGCCACCGTCAAAACCAATCAAAAGGGCGTCGCCAACTTCGCCACCCTGCGCAGCGGCAGCGTCACCCTGGAGTGCGACCTGCCCAGCGGCTACATTTTCCTGCCCGTCAGCGGCGGCCTGTTCGACTCCGGCAAGGTGTCCGCCTCCGGCTCCGCGTCCCTGAAGCTCAGCGGCAAATCCACCGCTGTTTCCGCCGCCGTCACCGTTCCCGCGGCCATCAGCGGCAAGCTGTTTGAGGACCCGCAGAACAGCGGCCTGTACTCCGACGACTGCGACCTGCTGGCCGGCTTCACGGTGCAGGCGGTAAACGCCCAGGGCAAAACCGTCGCCACCGCCACCACGGACCGGGCCGGCGCCTACACCCTGTATCCCCTGCCTTCCGGCGCGTATACCGTGCATTTCCTTCTGAACGACCCCTACGTGGCGTCGCCCCATACCAAGGATAATGCCATCGTCAACCAAACCCCCGCCTACGGCGAAACCGCCGTGCTGAACCTGACTGCCGGCCAGCGCGTGGGCAGCGTGGACGCGGCGGTGTTCCGGGCCGGCATCATTGACGGCACCGTGAAAAACGCCCTGGATGACGGCGGGATCAAAGGCATTACCGCCACCCTGATGAACCAGGACGGCACCCCGGTATCCGATTTTTCCTACGGTGTCACCAATCAGAACGGCAAATTCACCATCAAGGGCGTACTGCCCGGCACGTACTTCGTGCGCTACACCATTCCCGAATCCGCCGCGCTGACCGACCCCGCCACTGACGAAAAGCAATTGGACAGCAGCAGCTTCACCGTCAAAAGCGGCGCGCAGAAGCACATGGACGCCCTCACCGCCGTGTACACCGGCAGTATCGCCGGCTTCATCGGCGAAAAGGACAGCGCCTCCTCCGTGGGCGCGCAGATCACCCTGACCGGCAAGGAAACCGGCGTTAAGATGCAGGCGGAAACCGTCAACGGCAATTACAGCTTTTCCGGCCTGCGCCCCGATACCTATACCATGAAGATCACCCTGCCGGAAGGCTATGTGTTCGGCCAGCTGAGCGGTTCCCCCTTCGGGCCGGAAGCCAAGCAGACCGACAGCGCTTCCGTGAAGCTTTCCCCCGAAGAAAAGAAAACCGTCAACGTGCTGGCGGCCAAGCCCGTCACCTTCTCGGGCCAGGTGTTCTACGACGCCGATGCCTCCGGCAAGCAGGACGCCAAGGAAGCCGCCGCCGCTTCCCGTTCCATGACCCTGTGGCTGGGAAGCAAGAAGGCCGCCGACATCGAAACCGGCAGCGACGGCGCGTTCAGCGTGTCCGGCCTGGTGCCGGGCACCTACACCCTGCGCATGAAGCTGGAAAGCAACGAAGTGATCTCCGTGCTGGACGGCGAAACCAAGGATCAGGAATGGTCCGCATCCGTTTCGCTGAACCGCAGCGCCAGCCTTTCGATCCCGCTGGTGCAGTACGCCTCCGTGGCCGGCTCCATCTGGTGCCTGGACGGCAGCACCGACGGCGTGAAGGATATTTCCGTTACGCTGCTGGACAGCAACGGCAAAACCGTTGGCACCAAGAAAACCAACGCCAAGGGCGCCTTCTCCTTTACCAAACTGCTGCCCGGAAAATATTCCCTGAAGGCCAAACTGCCCAGCGGGTATCTGTTCGCCCGGAAGCAGGACACCGAAAGCCGCAAGAGCTTCATCCAGAGCCAGGCGGACGGCACCGGCAAGAGCGTGGTGTTCACCGTGCCCATGGGCAAGAAGCTGACCGGCATCGACATCGGCATGGGCGCCATGGGCCGCATCGGCGACAAGGCGTGGCTGGACGAAAACGGCAACGGCATGCAGGACATCAACGAGCCCGGCGTTCCCGGCATTAAAATCGAATTGTACCAGCACGGCGAGCTGGTGGCTTCCGCCACGACCGATTCCTACGGCCGTTACGACCTGACCAACCTTTACCCCGGCGAATACGACATGAAAGTGACCATGCACAAGGAGCTGAAAACCACCAAGAAGCAAACCAAGTTCCCCCTGGTGGCCAGCGTGCTGCCGGAAAGCAGCAAAACCACCGTCACCGCCAAAATCGTGGTTCCCAGCGCCGGTGAAAACCTGCATGTGGACCTGGGCTTCCAGCTGCGCAAGAAGGGTGTTTACCCCGCTGCCATGAAGAATTTGCCCTCCAAGAACTGGAAGCCGTACAGCGAGCGGTAATTCCGTGCAAAAGTATCAGGATACAACAAAAAAGGTGCGCCGCGATCAGGCGGTGCGCCTTTTTCTGTATCTTTGCGCCGGCTTCATTGCCGGCATCCTGTTTTCAGGCGGCACGGATTTTCTTCTGTCCGCCGAGCAGGAAAGCCGCCGCATCTCCCCGGTGGCCACCGCCGCCGCGCCGGTCCTGCCGCAGCGGCACGAAGCCGTCATCAACCTGAACGCCGCGTCCCTGGAGGAATTGATGACACTGCCCGGCATCGGCCCCGCTTACGCCCAAAGCATCCTGGACCTGCGGGAAAGCCGCGGCGGCCTGCGCTATGCGGAAGAACTGATGGATATTCCCGGCATCGGCGAAAAGCGGTTCCAGGCGATCCGGCCCCTGGTCACCTGCGGTCCCATGCCCTGAGGCGTTCGTTCAACTTGGTGTACACCCGCTGCACCATCCATTTTTCACTGCACTGCGCCAGTGCCTCCTGAAGCGGGAACCAGCGCACCGCCTTATTTTCATCCGCTTTCGGGCGGATGTTTTCCCATTCATCCGCTTCCAGCAGATACGTCACGTTCATATGCAGATGGGACGGCACGTACATGCCCCGCTTTTCATGGCCGTCCACCGTCAGGATTTCCAGGGAAAACACGTCCCGGGAAAGCGGCCGCGCGTGGACGCCCGTTTCCTCTGTCGCTTCCCGCAGCGCCACAGCCAGCAGATCCGTATCCCCGTCGGCGTGGCCGCCGGTCCAGGCCCAGGCCTGATACAGGTTGTGATACGCCATCAGCACCTTCGTGCGCTCCCGGTTCACGATCCAGGAGGAAGCGGTAAAGTGCGCCGTGCGGTTATCCCGGGAAAAACAATTTTCCCCGGTGCGCAAAAAGCGCAGCATTTCCGCCCGGTCCTGCTCCTCCTGTTCATTCCAGGGAATAAACGCAAGCAACGCCTGCTCCAGCGCCGTCATAAGCACGCCTCCCATCCCTCGCATTATAACAGGCGCGCATGCTGGGAGCAAGCGTTTTTTATTTCCCCATGCGGATCCGCATATCGATCCAGCCGTCGTCCTCCTGGATTTCCATCCGGGCGTCCAGCCCCGTTTCCTGCATTTGCGCCACCACGCTTTTGATGGCGTTGGCATACAGCCGGGGGTCCCGTACCAGGGAGATGACCCGGCGTCCTCCAGGCTGCACCGGCAGCCGCTTTTGCGCCCGCGTCACCAGTCTTTCCGTTTCCTGCACGGTCAAATGCTGCTGCGCGGCCTGCCGGGCGATCCGCAGGCGTCCTTCCGCGTCCGGCAGGGCCAGCAGGGCCCGGGCATGGCGTTCGCTGAGCCCTTCCTCCGTCAGAAAACGCTGCTGGTTTTCATCCAGCTTCAGCAGCCGCAGCTTGTTGGCGATGCAGGAGGGGCTTTTTCCCAGCCGCCGGGCCAGCTGCTCCTGGGTCATGCCCTGACGGATCAGGCTCCTGTACGCCTGCGCCTCCTCCAGATAATGCAGGTCTTCCCGCTGCAGGTTTTCGATCAGGGCCAGCATCCCCTTCGCCCACAGGCAGGATGAAGGCGTCGATGCGCGTAAAACCCAGCAGCTGGCAGGCCCGGTAGCGCCTTTCCCCCATGACGATTTCATAGCCGTTATCCCGGGGCCGCACCGCGATGGGCTGCAAAAGCCCGTGCTGCCGGATGGAGGAAGCCAGCGTAAGCAGGGCGTAATCGTCAAACGTTTTCCGCGGCTGATCCGGGTTGACCGTGATCCGGTCCATGGGCAAATCATACACCTGCCGGGCATTCCCCTCCGCTGAAAACAGTACGCTCATGGTGTCATCCTCCGTTCATCCTGTAAAACGAGCACGGCGAAGGCAGCGGCGCTTCCTCCCCCAGAAGCGGCGGAGCATCCGCCGTGCTCTGTTCCCTTGTTTCTGCGTGAACGCAAAAACCTCCTGCCCATATCCTGACAGGAGGCGTTGGAACCGTTCGACCGGATTTGCAGGGTTTTTTCTTTTTCCCCGGTCATGATTTGGCGCATTGGATCGGACGTTTGGCAGGGATGCCGTTTTTGCGCGGATATTGGTGAGAAGTTTCCTCCATTTTCCGGACAGGAACCAGCAGCCTTCTCCCTTCCAGATCGCCGCAGGTCATTTCCAGCGGCGTTTCCACCCGGCCGCCCAGTGCCTGGGCCGCCGCCCGGCCGTCCGTCATTTCCTCCAGTACCGCCGGCCCCTTCCAGCACAGGGCAAAGCCCCCTGTGCGCACAAAGGGCAGCAGGTATTCACACAGAACGTTCAGCCCTGCCACAGCCCGGGCCACCGCCAGATCGTAGCTTTCCCGATGCCCGGGCGCCCTGCCCAGCACCTCCGCCCGATCCTGGATCACCGTGACGTTCTCCAGCTTCAGCGCGTCCCGGACGGCATTCAGAAACTGGCAGCGTTTCCCCTGGGCTTCCAGCAGCGTCACCTGCAGATCCCGCCGGGCCGCCGCCAGCGCCAGCCCCGGAAATCCTGCGCCGGTGCCCACGTCAATCAGCCGCGCGCCCCGGGGAAACAGGGCTGCTTCCCGCAGCGGCAGCAGAGAATCCAGAAAATGCCGGGCCGCCATTTCCTGCGCCGGCACGCTGGTCAGGTCCATCCGGGTGTTCCAGTCCGTCAGCAGGGCAGCAAAGGCTTCCAGATCCCGGATGCCCGCCTCGCCGCAGGGCACGTCCCATTTTTTCAGCAGCGTTCCGATGTCACCCACGCCTTGTCTCCTTCCGCAGAGCCAGAATGCGCAGCATCACCGTTTCCAGGGATCCCGCGTCCATCATCCGGCCGCTTTTCACTTCGTATTCCGTTTCCAGGCACCACATGCCCATGGCGTTCAGCTGCTCCAGGGAGTAATTCCGGGCGGTCTGCATGTTTTTCCGGGCGGCAAAGGGCGGTATGCCCAGCCTGGACGCGATTTCATCCGGCGAAGCGCCGCCAGCCGCCATGGCCTTGGTGTATTTTAACTGCCGGCACTGGCGGCCCAGCATGGGCAGCAGGCCCAGCCGTTCCTCTCCGTCCCGCAGCAGGGCGGCCAGCATGTCCATGGCCCGGCTTCCCTGGCCGGAAAGCAGCGCGTCGGTCAGGTCGTAGACCTTATACTCCGTGGAATGGACGCACACCGCGTCCACGTCCGCTTCGGTGATTTCCTCCCGGTCGCCGGCATAGGCCGTCAGTTTGCCGATCTCGTTTTCCAGCAGCGTCAGTTCCCTTCCGGCGGAAAACCACAGCTTCTGGCAGGCGGCCAGGCTGATTTTCTTGCCCTGCCGGGCCAGCGTTTTGGCGATCCATTGGGACAGCTCCCGATCCTCCAGCGGTTCAAAGGATACGATTTCCGCCTTTTTCTTCAGGATATTGTACAGCTTCTTCCGTCCATCCGCTTTGCCGCGCACCGTAAACACCATGCAGACCGTATCCGGCAAATGATCCAGGTACTCGTCCAGCCGCTTCACGGCGCTTTCTTCGTCGTAATCCTTGCTCTTTTCCCCGGTCAGCATGGCGCAGTCCCGGATCTCCAGAAAGCGGCGCTCCGACAAGAACGGCAGCGTCTCCGCGGCGGCGATCAGTTCGTCCGGGGCAGGATCGGTAAGCCGGGTGTCGTTCATAGCCGCGAAATCGCCGCCCGCCACCTGGCTGCGCAGGGTCGCCAGTGCCGAACGCTTGGTATATTCCTCCCGGCCCTCGAACAAATAGCACCGGGCGATCTCGCCTTTTTTCAGGGCCGAGAAAAACTCGCTGTGTTTCATCAATGCTCCTTCCTGGATAAATAGGGAGTCAGCGCAGCCTGCCCGTCCTTCACTTCCACGGTCAGGGCGCCCCATCTGTCCGTATCATACCACGGAATGCCGCGCGTTTCCAGCCTGGACAGCATCTGAGGATGCGGCAGGTTCGCCCGTCCGCCGCCGGTGATAAGCACCAGATCCGGCGTCACCGTGTCCAGGAACGCGTCCCCGGTGCTGTTTTTGCTGCCGTGATGCGCCGCCTTCAGCACCTCCGCGTCCCGGGCCGCGTAGTTTTCAAACGTGCCGCTCAGATCGCCGGCGGTCAGAAAACGCACGCCGTCCAGATTCCACAAAACGGCCATCGAATACCGGTTGGCGTCCTGGCCGGGCT
The DNA here is from genome assembly GCA_902773895.1 of uncultured Eubacteriales bacterium. Taxonomy (GTDB): domain Bacteria; phylum Bacillota; class Clostridia; order Christensenellales; family Aristaeellaceae; genus RUG563. Next base: position 352 of record CACYGB010000037.1, on the reverse strand, counting down.
GCGTGCCGCCCTCCTCCGGCCAGGTGACGGTGCCCCGCACCCGGCCAAAGGCCAGCGTGTCGCCGGCATGGACCGTGGTCACGGGAACGCCGAGCTGCTCCAGTTCCCGGATCAATTCCGCGCATTCCCCGTCGATCTGCATATCCATCGCGCCCTCCGGCAGGTACACCCGGCCGATGGGCACCCGCTGGTCCAGCAGCTGGCGGATCCCCATACAATGATCGCTGTGCAAATGCGTCAGGATCAGATGGTCGGCCTGCCTGCCGGTGGACAGCAGGTAGGACGCCAGATCGCCGCCATAGCCGCCTGTGTCGATCACGGCCGTTTCCCCATCCTCCAGGATCAGGGCCGC
>CACYGB010000036.1 GCA_902773895.1 uncultured Eubacteriales bacterium | reverse complement strand
GGTCAGGGCCGGGGCGTCGTTGATGCCGTCGCCCACCATGATCACCTTGCCCTGCTCCTTCAGGCGGCGGATCACCTGCTCCTTGCCCTCCGGCAGCACCCCGGCGATCACCTCATCCACCCCGGCGGCCTTTCCCACGGCCTGGGCCGTGCGCTCGTTGTCGCCGGTGAGCATGACCACCCGGACGCCCATGCCGCGCAATTGCCGGATGGCCTCCGGGCTTTCGTCCTTCAGGGTGTCCGCCACGGCGATCACGCCCAGCAGCCGGCCGTCCCTGGCAAAGAACAGCGGGGTCTTCCCTTCCGCGGCCAGCCGCTCCGCCGCGGCCTTCAGCGAGTCGTCCGCCGGCAGCTGCGCCGTCATGAACGCCTGGCTGCCGCCCGTCAGGGTGCTGCCCCGCCACGCCGCCGTCAGTCCGTTCCCGGGCAAGGCGGTGAAATCCGTAACCGGCTCGCCCTGCACGCCTTTTTCCCCGCCGTAGCGCACCACAGCCCGGGCCAGCGGGTGCTCGGACGGCTGCTCCAGCACCCAGGCGCAGCGCAGCAATTCCTCCTCCGCCACGCCGTCCGCCGGCAGGACGTCCGTCACGGCCGGTTCGCCCCGGGTGATGGTGCCCGTTTTATCCAGCGCCACAATGTCCGCCTTGCCCGCTTCCTCCAGGGAAACCGCCGTTTTGAACAGGATGCCGTGCCGGGCTCCCAGCCCGTTGCCCACCATGATCGCCACCGGCGTGGCCAGGCCCAGGGCGCAGGGGCAGGAAATCGCCAGCACCGAAATGCCCCGGGCCAGCGAAAACCCAAAGCTCCTTCCCAGCAGCAGCCAGATCGCCGTGGTCACAACGGCGATGCCGATGACCACCGGCACGAACACGCCGGACACCCGGTCCGCCACCTTGGCGATGGGCGCCTTGGTGGCCGCCGCGTCGCTGACCATGCGGATAATCTGGGAAAGGGTGGTGTCCTGGCCTACGCGGGTGGCCCGGCAGGTCAGGAAACCGGACTGGTTCACCGTGGCGGCGGACACCGTATCGCCGACGTCCTTGTCCACCGGGATGCTTTCCCCGGTCAGCGCCGCTTCATTCACCGCGCTGCCGCCGGACAGCACCACGCCGTCCACCGGGATATTCTCCCCGGGGCGCACCACGAACACGTCGCCGGACTGCACCTGGTCCACCGGCACGGTCACCTCCGCGCCGTCCCGCAGCAGCGTGGCTTTTTGAGGCGCCAGCTTCATCAGGCTTTTCAGCGCGTCGGTGGTTTTGCCCTTGGAGCGGGCCTCCAGCATTTTTCCCACCGTGATCAGCGTCAGGATCATGGCGGCGGATTCAAAATAGAACTGATGCATCCACCCCATGACCGCCGCCTGGTCGCCCCGGGCCTGGGCCCCCGTCATGGCGAACAGCGCGAACACGCTCCACAGGAAGGACGCCGCCGAGCCCAGCGATACCAGCGTATCCATATTGGGCGAACGGTGCCCCAGGGCCTTGAAGCCGCTGATAAAAAACTTCTGGTTGATCACCATCACGATGGCCGCCAGCAGCAGCTGCGCCAGGCCCATGGCCACATGATTGCCCTCAAAAAACGCGGGCAGCGGCGCGCGAAGCATGGTATGCCCCATGGAAAAATACATCAGCACCAGCAAAAAGCCCAGCGACGCCAGCAGCCTTTTTTTCAGCCGGGGCGTTTCATGATCCTGCAGCGCCTCTTCCTCCGCCGCGGGGGACGGCCCCTGCCGCCCCGCGTCCTTCCCGACGGCGCCGTAGCCCGCTTCCGTGACCGCGGCAATGATGGCGCTGTCCGGGGCGGTGCCCTCCACCCCCATGGAATTGGTGAGCAGGCTGACGGAGCAGGCCGTTACGCCCGGCACCTTGGAAACCGCCTTTTCCACCCGGGCGGAGCAGGCGGCGCAGCTCATGCCCGTGACCGTGAATTGTTTCATGGGTCCATCCTTTCCGTTGCACAGAAAAAAAATCTCCGCGCCCGGCGGATCACTTCATCAGCTTCTGCAGCGTGGACAGCAGTTCGTCGATGGTTTCGTCCTTGCCTTCCCGCACGTCCCGTGTGACGCAGGTGCGGATATGCTCGGCCAGCAGCTCCTTGCTGAACGCGTTCAGCGCGGCGTTCACCGCCGCCGCCTGGGTCAGAATATCCGGGCAGTAGGCGTTTTTTTCCACCATCCCGCGGATGCCCCGCACCTGGCCCTCGATCCGGTTCAGCCGGTGGATCAGGCGCTTGATTTCCTCCGGGGAGCGTTCCTTGGTTTTTTTGCAGCATGTTTTCTCGCTCATGGGATCACCTCATGCGTTATACCCCAACGGGGTATCATGATTATATACCCCCATCTGGTATTTGTCAAGGAAGCAGAACGGCGAAAATACAGAAACCGGCGCCTTTCTCCCTTGCGCTTTTCCCGGGGCAATGCTACAATACACCCGAACGATTCGTACGCAGAGTAGCTGCAGGCGCGTCAAGTGCTCATGAACGGGGAGTTGTCATGAGACGAAGCCGGTTTCCGGCGCGGTGCCTGCGGCGCATCCCGCTGCCAAAGTACCAGCTGCCTCTGCGGATCGCACGATTCCAAAGGAGGCTGTTTTTTATGCAGAAAAATCCCGCCGGGAAAAGCCTGTTCAAAACGCCTTTTGGCAGGGCCTACTGGGTGCAGGCGCTTTCCGAACTCAAAAACCCCCGGATGCTGGTTTTCGCGGCGCTGATCATCGCCCTGCGGGTCGCGCTCAAGGCTGTTAAAATCCCCATCGCGCCGTCCGTGGAAATCAACACCGCCTTCCTGGTCAATGCCTTCGGGGCCATGGTGTACGGCCCGGTGGTGGCCGTGCTGGGTGCGGCGGTTTCGGACACCCTGGGCGTGATCCTGGTTCCTTCCGGGCCATACTTTTTCCCCTTCATTTTCACGGAAATGGCGGGCTCCCTGATCTTCGCCCTGTTCCTATACCGGGCGGAGGTTTCCATTCCGCGCCTGGTGCTGTCCCGGTTCTGCATCTGCTTTTTCGTCAACATCGTGATGACCGAGCCCATCATGATCCGCTATTACCAGCTGTTCATGACCACCCAGTACGCCCCCTTCCAGGTGGTGCGCATCGTGAAGAACATGATGCTGTTTCCCGTGGAGGCTGTGATCCTGGCCGTGGTTTTCCGGGGGCTGATCCCGCCGTTCCGGAAAATGGGATACCTTTATTCCGGCGTGGAGCATTTGGCGTTCAGCAAAAAGCACATCGTGCTGCTGTCCGTTCTTTTCCTGCTGGGGGCGTCCGCCACGGCGGGCTACGTGGTGTACGATTACAACACCAAATCCTTTTCCGCTTCTTATTCTGCCGCGGAGCGCCGGGAAAAAAACAAGGAAATGAACCGGTGGGTGCTGGATGAAAACCCGGAGCTTCACCATACGGTAACGGTCATCGAAAGCGCCCGCTCCCGGGTCGGGCAGTCGGAGATGACGTACGAGCTGGCGGTGTACCGCATCGACACGGACGCCTTTGCCGCCCAAAGCGCCGCCGATCCCGCCTATACTGAAGAAACCCTGCACGGCTATTCCAAATCCAAGGCCGCCCGGGACGCCGCCCTTATCCGGATCGGCAGCGGCACCGCCGTTACCAACAAGCATACCGGGGAACGCCTGTCCCTGTCCATCCGGTGGAACGAATCCGCAGAAAACGAGGAAACCGCGCCATGACGCAAAATCAGCAAGCCATCCTGGACGGCCTGGCGGCCCTGTACCCCGACGCCGGGCCTGAATTGCATTTCACCAATCCATTTGAAACGCTGGTGGCCACCATCCTGGCCGCCCAGTGCACCGACGCCCGGGTCAACCAGGTGACCCCCGCGCTTTTCCGCGATTACCCCGACGCCAGGGCCATGGCCCAGGCGGAGCCGGAGGACATCTTTCCCTACGTGAAATCCTGCGGCTTCAAGTCCAAGGCCGTCAATATCGTAAACGCCAGCCGCATGATCATGGAGCGGTTTGGCGGTGAGGTGCCCTCCACCCTGGAGGAATTGACGCAGCTGCCCGGCGTGGGGCGGAAAACGGCCAACGTGGTGCTGGCATTCTCCTTCGGCATTCCGGCCATCCCGGTGGACACCCACGTATTCCGGGTCAGCAACAGGCTGGGGCTGGCCGACGCCCTGACGGTGGAGGAAACGGAGCAGCAGCTGATGGCGCTGATTCCCCGGGAGCAGTGGAGCCAGGCCCATCACTGGATGATCTACCACGGCCGGCGTGTATGCCATTCCCAGAAGCCGGACTGCGCGCACTGCACCCTGCAGCCCTGGTGCAAGGCCGCCCATGCGGACCGCATGATCAACCCCAAGCAGGAAGTGAAAGAGCGCGCCAGGGCCCGGAAATCCATCCAGGCGTAAAACCGAACCCCATGCTTTCCCAGGAAAATCATTCTTGGGCATCAAAAAACAGGCCGATTCGCATCGGTCTGTTTTTCTTATGCTTCAATTCGTATTGCCCCCGGTCTTATTCGAGACGCGCTTTCAATTTGACACGCTTTATGATCCGCCTTCGGCTTCTCGGGGCGCCGGCTTACCTGTTCAGTTCCTGCAGCTTTTTGATTCCAAGCACCGTTGCCGGAATCCGGTCGTTTGGCGGCAGATTGGACAGAACCACCACCGCCGTACCCGTTTCCGGGCAGAATCCCAGATAACTGTTGTAATGCCCGGTGCCGCCGTTGTGCCAGATAAAGCCGTTCTCGCTGTCGATAATCCAGGCCATCCCGATTTCATCCATACGGATGCCCATCATCCGATAGCTTTCTGCGGAGGCGTTGATCGTTTTCCGGCTTTCATGGCACGGTGTGAAGCGCGGGTCATTCAGCTGCATCTGCGCATAGGCGAGCATATCCGAAATATTGGAGGTAAGCGCTCCTGCCGGCAGACAGGCGTCGTTTGCTTCCCAGGCCCAATCGTTTCCCAGATCCCCGCTTTGCTGATGCAGGGCAGATCCCGTCAAAGCGTGCCCGGCAAACGAAGCGAAGGGGTTTCATCGGCTGCCGCAAACAGCTTCCGGCTGTGCCGGATACGGGAAGCCCACCTATCGCGACACACGCCATAAGAAGATTTTCGTATTATACCGTTTCCGGCTTCCGGGCGACGATGTGCCAGCGGTCGTCGCCCTTTCGGGGCGGCGTCATGCGCAGGCGGCCGAAAAAGCGAATATCCCGGAACCCGGCCTCCCGCAGGGCTGCCCGCAGTTCCTGCCGGCTGTGGGCCCGCTGCAGCTGGTGTTCCTCCATCCGGTCGTACGCGCCGTCCGGCCGCCGGGTAAAAATGGACAGATCCAGGTGCACGCAGGCTTTTTTTTCTTCGTAATGATTGCGCCAGATATAGGCGATCTCCTCGTCGTCGGAATACAGGGTGTTGTTTCCCAGCGTGACGGCCAGCTTTTCCGGCGTGGATACGTCAAAAATCAGCGCGCCGCCGGGACGGAGGGCGGAAAACGCCGCCCGGAAAAACGCCCGCGCCTGCTCCCCGTCCGTCAGGTAATTCACCCCGTCGCAGGTGGCCAGCACGCAGTGCACCCGGCCCGGCACCGACAGCCGGGTCATATCCTGCCGCACGAAAGGAACATTCAGCCCGGCGTTCCGGGCCTTTTCCATGGCGGCGGCGATCATATCCTCCGACAGGTCGATCCCCGTGATCTGGTACCCCATCCGGCGAAGGGGCAGGGTCAGGCTGCCGGTGCCGCAGGCGCATTCCACGCATTTTCCCTTGTCCGGTACGCCGGCCAAACGCATCAATTGCCGGTAGTGGCCGGCCCAGGCGCCGTAATCCACCGTTGCCATCAGGGCATCGTAGACGTGGGCAAAGGCGGTGTACATCCCGTTTCTTCCTTTCGTCGCTGCCGCAGCCTGGCGCCAACCAAGCCGCCGATGCGTCCGCTTTCCGCGGTGCTCAGCCCGGCCCAGCCCACCTGCTCCAGCTTGGGCAGCAGGCCGATTTCCCGGGCCACCTCATATTTGCAGCGTTCCTCTTCAGACAGCGTGCGCATACCATCCTCCTCCTTGCGAAGATAGTATGCGCACGGCAGCCGTTGTTCATGTGTTTTTACTGGGGATCGGCGGGTTCTTCCTCGTCGTCCTCGTCCTCATCCTCCGTCGCCAGGCCGCGGTTGACCTGCACGCCTTCCATCCGGGAGTTGATGTACTTGTCAAATACCCCGTTGGTGTAGCTGACGCAGATAAAGCGCCCCAGGGTGTAGCCGATCAGGATATAGTAACCGCCCAGCACCAGGATGGCGATCAGCGAGCCGGAAAGCATAAACGCCCCGGCGGCCAGCGCCAGCGGCACCAGCAGCAGCAGGCGCAGGCCCACCGACTGCGGCAGCCGGGCAATGGACATGATCAGGCCGTTCTTCACCAACTGGCGGAAGTTCATTTTGTAGGTGACCATCAGGGGGTAAAAGTAAATGCAGCTCAGCGACCACACCACCCCGATCATCACCACCAGCATCTGGGGAACCATGAAGATCATGCTGGAGCGGGCCTGTTCCCCGTAAAACCGGTACGCCATATAGACCACCAGGGGCAGCACCGACGTGATGGCCGAAATGCCCAGGGCCTGCTTCCAGTTTTCCTTCACAGCGTCCTTGAAATCGCTCCAGATAAAGGCGTGCTCATCCCGGCTCCAGTTGCGGGTCACATAGGTGACGCCGGCCTTCACGGGGCCGGTGATCAGGATGCAGGGGATGCACCACAGGCAGAAAGTGAAGATGGTGCTGGCCAGCACCTGCGCGGCCATCTCGTTTACATCCACATTGGACGCGGCGATGGCCTTTACCTGCTCTTCCGACAGATGCCCCAGGTCGCCCGTTTCCACATAATTCAGGTAATCGCTGCTGACCACCATGGCGTTAAAAACAGTAGACACGCAATAGCCGATCAGAATGATCATGGGCAGCCAGGCGGCGATGGTCATCAGGTTCAGCCTGCACAGCGAGGATAAGCGCACCCGCAGCATTTCCCAGAAAAGCTGCCAGCGGTTTTTGGGCAAATCTTCCTTCCGGAAATCCCCCTTGCCGCTTTTCCCGTAGTAAAAGCTGTTCATCATTTTTCCGAACATGGTTTCATCTCCCCAACGTGATGGTATAAACGCTTTTATCAGTATAGCATACTTTCGCAGAAATGAAAACTACTTTTCTTGCTCCGGCACCACGAAAGAAAATTCGCTTCCCCGGCCCGGCTCGCTTTCCACCTGAATGGTGATGTTCATTTTCTGCAGCACTTCCCGGGCGATGGCCAGCCCCAGGCCGCTGCCCTTGTCACTGCGGCCCCTCTCGGCCTGGTGGAAGCGTTCAAAGGCCAGCGCCTTGGTTTCCTCATCCATGCCGATGCCCGTGTCCCGCACGAAGAACCGCACGCCGCCTTCCGTTTTTTCCGCGCCCAGCGTTACCCGGCCGCCCGCCGGGGTGTACTTCCGGGCGTTGTCCAGAAACACCGTCAGCACCTGGGAAAGCCGGTCCTCATTGGAGCGGATCAGGGGCAGCGGCTCCGGGGGCAGCATACGGTCAAAATCCACGCCTTTTTGGACGAACAGGGCGTCGTTGCGGTCCTGCAAATCATAGACCAGCTCGTTGGGATCCACCGTTTCTTCCTCAAACGTCGCAGGATTGGACTGCAGGCTGCTCAATTCCAGCAGATCGTTCACCAGCCGCGACAGGCGGGTGGCTTCGTCGGCAATGATATTGTAATAGCGCATCCGGTCCTTTTCTTCCGTCACCAGGCCGTCCCGCAGCCCTTCCCCCAGCCCCCGGATGGAGGACAGGGGCGTGCGCAGCTCGTGGGAAATGTTGGCCACGTAGTCGTGCCGGGTGCGTTCCAGCCGCTCCTGCTCGGTAATATCGCGGATCAGCGCCACCGTGCCGCGCCGGCCGCCGTCCGAAGCGGGCAAACGGGAAACGGCAAAGTACAGCACCCGGTCGCCGGAAACAAAGCGGTCCTCCCAGCTTTCCTCTTCCCGGTTTTCCCGCAGGACGCGCATCACGGCGCTGTACGCCGCCGTTTCCTCCGAGCCCAGCAGCCGCCAGGCACTTTCGTTTTCATGCAGGATGCCGCCCTGTTCATCCACAGCCAGGATGCCCTCGTTCAGGCCTTCCAGGATCAGCGCCATGGTTTCCTTTTCATATTTCAGGTCCCGGATCGCCTTGGCCACCGTGCGGGACATGTAGTTCATCGCCCGGGCCATTTCCTGCATTTCCCTGCCCGGCAGATCCTCCGGCACGTTCATCTGCTCTCCGTCCGCCAGCCGGGTCGCCATTTCGGTAATGATCCGGGCCGGCCTGGCCGCCCGGCGCGCCGCCCACCAGGAAATCACCAGCATCAGCAGCGTCACCAGCGCCATGGAAAAAAACAGCCGGCTGCGGAAATTGCCCGCTTCGTTTCGGAAAGCCCGGGTTGGCCTGCCGATGAGCACATAGCCATCCTGCGTCTTTTCGCCCATCAGCTGCACCCTGGTGCTGCCCTCCTGCTTTTGCACTGAAGCGCTGTGCTCCTGCTCCATTTCCTCCAGCAGGGAATGCAGCGTGTCCCCGGCAAAATACGGCGCGGCGGCCTCCGTATACGCCAGCACCTGCTTGTCCGAATCCAGCAGCATGAAAAAGCCGCCGTCAGTGGACAGCGCCGGGTTCACGGCGGCGCGCAGATCCTCCCGGCTGATTTCGCCCGCCTGGTAGCGGCTCAGCAGCTGGCGCGCGTCACGCATGGTTTCCCGCATGTTGCGGAAGCTGAGGCCGGAAAAGGAATCATTGAAAAAGTAGCTGCTCAGGGCGAAAAACAGCACCGCGGTAGCGCAGATGAAAGCGGTCATGGGCAGCAGGAACCGGGTGACCAGGGACGACCATTTAGGCATCCTCTTTGACCTCCACTTTGTAGCCGACACCGTAAACGGACTTCAGCTGCACGTCCGTATCCTCCGGCAGCTTTTTCCTTATCCGCTTGATGCTGGTATCCACCACCCGGGGATCGCCGTTGAAATCAAAGCCCCAGATATTGTCCAGCAGCTGCTCCCGGGTGAATACCTGCCGCGGATGGGAGGCCATCAGGTGCAGGATTTCCACTTCCTTGGGGGAAAGCAGCACGCTTTGCCCGCTCACCTGCACCTCGTAGCATTTCAGGTCGATCACCGTGTTGCCCACCGTCAGTTTTCCCCGCTCCGGCGCCGCTTGCATCTGGTTCATGCGGCGGAAAATCACCTGGATGCGGGACACGATTTCCCGGGGAGAGAACGGCTTGACGATATAATCGTCCGCCCCCAGGGCAAAGCCCAGCAGCTTATCGACCTCTTCCCCCTTGGCGGTCAGCATGATGATGGGCGTCATTGATACCGCACGGATGTCGGCGCACACCTGGGTTCCCATGCGTCCGGGCATCATGATATCCAGGATCACCAGATCGGGCCGCATGCGCTGAAACGCTTCCATCACGTCGTCGCCCCGGAACACGGAATACACCTCGTAATCCTCCCGGGTCAGATAAATCCGCAGCGATTCGTGAATGCCGATTTCGTCATCCGCGATCAGGATCAGTTTCTTTTTGTTCATGGGCCGCACCTCCGGCTGCATATTTCTTCCATATTATAGCACAGCAGCATCCTCCCCCGCAAGCAATGCCACAACATCGCCCCAATTGAGTTTGGACGCATGTCCTGCGCTTCGCTGGTCCATGCTGCTGAAGTAATCTTCCCGGCCGCCGCTTTCTTGCCCTTCGGGCAAGCGCGCAGTTTGTTGTTTCCGTTTTCGGTTGGACGCATGTCCTGCGCTTCGCTGGTCCATGCGTACAAACAAAAAAAGACCGCCCGGATCATTCCGGGCGGCCTTCATGGTGCGAATCAATACTTCCGCTTACGGGCGGCTTCAGCCTTCTTCTTGCGTTTCACGCTGGGCTTTTCGTAATGTTCGCGCTTACGGACTTCGGCCAGCACACCAGCGCGCGCACACTGACGCTTAAAACGCTTGAGGGCGCTTTCCAAAGACTCGTTCTTGTTAACATGAACCTCAGACACTTGTTTTCCCTCCCTTCGCTCATCTCGCCTGAAACAACACCGCTTGCACGGTGCGACGCCGAGAACCGGCGGATGGCGACCGTGGTTGTATTATACCGCGTATTCCCGGGTGCGTCAACAGATTTTTGAGCCCTTCAGGAGGATTTTACACTTTTGCCATAATCGCGGACGGAATTCGCCCAATTAAGCCATTCTCTCGCTCATGGCGCCGCCGCCGAGGATATGGAAGTGCAGATGCAGCACGCTCTGGCAGGCGTCCGGCCCGCAGTTGCTGATCACCCGGAACCCGTTTTCCAGCCCCTCGGCTTTGGCAATTTTGCCGATGGCGCGGATCAATCCGGCCAGTTCGTGATCCGGCAGGGAAGCGGCGTCGGCAATATTGGCGGTGTGGGTTTTGGGCACCACCAGGATGTGGGTGGGCATCTGGGGCTGAATATCCCGGAACGCGTAGCAGATTTCGTCCTCATAGACCTTTTGGGACGGGATTTCCCCGGCAATGATTTTGCAGAACAGGCAGTCAGACATGGTTATCTCTCCTTTATTTCAGCAGTTTTTTCAGTTCCTCCACCGTATCGGCAAAGACCTGCAGCGCGTTTTTCACGGTGTCCGGTTTTTCCATATCCACGCCGGCGTAGCGCAGCGCTTCAATGGGCGGCACGGAGCAGCCGGCGGACAGGAATTTCTTGTAATCCCGGACGGCCGCTTCCCCTTCGTTCAGAATACGGGTGGCAATGGCCACGGCGGCGGAGAAGCCGGTGGCATACTGGTACACATAGAAATTGGTGTAGAAATGCGGGATCCGCATCCATTCGCTGTCCACCACCTGATCCACCGTGCAGGCAGCGCCGTAATACTTCTGGTTCAGTGCGTAGTACATGCTGCTCAGCGCCTCGTCGGTCAGCGCCTCGCCCCGTTCGTACATGGCATGGCTTTCCTTTTCAAAGGCGGCGAACATGGTCTGCCGGAACACGGTGGTGCGGAATTCCTCCAGCAGCTGGTTGCACAGGAAGGCCGCGGCCTTGGGGTCGTCCCGGTGCTTCTTCATCAGGTGCCGCATCAGCAGCACTTCGTTGCAGGTGGAGGCCACCTCCGCCACGAACAGGGAATAATTGGATTTCACGTAGGGCTGGTTCAGGTTGCTGTAATAGGTGTGCATGCTGTGGCCCAGTTCGTGGGCCAGCGTCATGGCGCCGCCCAAGTCGTCGCTGTGGTTCAGCAGCACGTAGGGATGCACGCCGTAGCAGCCCCAGGAATAAGCGCCGGAGCGCTTGGCCTTGTTTTCATACACGTCGATCCAGCCGCCATTGAAGCCTTCCCGCAGCTTGGCGATGTATTCCTCTCCCAGCGGGGCCAGCCCTTCGCACACCAGCTCGAAGGCCTCCTCGTAGGACATTTTCATTTCATAGTCCCCGATGATGGGCACGTACAGGTCGTAGAGGTGCAATTCCTCCACGCCCAGCTTTTCCTTCCGGATCTTCAGGTATTCCGCCAGCGCCGGCAGCGCGCCGTCCACGGCGTCCAGCAGGCTGTCGTACACCGATTCCGGGATTTCCAGGGGCGCCAGGGATGCCTGCCGCGCGGAATCATAATGATGGGCCTGGGCCATAAACACCGCGCCCTTGACCGCGCCGGCGTAGGCGGCGGTCATGGTGGCGGCAAATTTGCGGAAGGTCTGATGCATCCCTTCAAAGGCGGCTTTGCGCACGTCCCGGTTGGCGCTGCGCAGGAAGGGGCCAAAATTACCGTGGGTCAATTGCACGTCGCTGCCTTCCTCGTCCCGGATCACCGGCAGCGGCAGATCCACGTTGTTGAACATGCTGAACACGTCGTGGGGCGTGCCCAGCACCTCGCCGGCGGCGGCCAGCAGCTGCTCCTGCTCGGCCGGCAGCGTGTGGGGCTTTTGCAGGATCAGCCGGCGCAGCATTTCGCTGTAATCGGCAAAATCCGGATCCTGGGCCAGGGAACGCAGCTGCTCCTCCGGCAGGGACAGCAGTTCGGGATCCAGGAAAGCGCCGGCGCTCTGGGCTTTGACCAGCAGGGAATCCAGCCTGGCCGCCCGGGCCTGGCGCACGGGATCGGAGCCGTCCTCGTCCTTGTGCATATAGGCATAGGCCGCCATGCGGTCCAGCTTGCAGGACAGCCGGTCGTTCGCCACGATAGGCGCCTTGGGATCCTGCGCCACCTTGCCCTGGTAGCCTTTCAGCGTTTCGATCTCCTGCCGGACTTCCTCAAACGCCCGCTCATAATCTTCTTCCGTGGCGTAAATGTGATCCAGGTGCCACTGGTATTTGGGGTCCATTTCGCTGCGTGCTTTCAGTTCCTTGGCCATATCCATCATCCCCCTGTTCTTTCTTCATCCGGTAAGGACAGCAAAAAACCGTCCAGATTGGTGCGGATCGAAACCCGCATTTCTTCAAATCCGCTTTCCTCCATGGCGGCGATCAGGATGCACAGCCCGTTGGGGATATGCTCCGCCCGGGATGCGGGCAGCCCCGGCACCTGCCGCCTTTCCGCCACCGTCATCGGCGCAAGCAGCGCCAGCTGATCCCGTGCGTCCTTCAGCCGCACCCGGTAGCCCTCGATTTCCTCGCCGTGGGCTTCCCGTCCCAGCAGCATGGCAGCGGAGGTGGTGCAGCTGCCGCCCAGGCCCACCAGGCGCAGCGCAGGCGGAAAACGCTTCAGCTGATCCGTAAAGGGACGCAGCGTTTCCCGGGCCAGGGCCAGGGCCCTTTCCGCGTCCGCCCGGCTGCGGACCGGACAGGCCTTCATCAGCCGGCTGGCCCCCAGCTGGGCGCTGCCGGCCCAGGCTGCCTTTCCCTGTTCCCCGATGGTCAATTCCGTGGAGCCGCCGCCGATGTCCATCACCAGGCTGCGGACGTTTCCAGCCGCGGCTGCAAAGGCCAGGCGGGCTTCCTCTTCCCCGGAGATGACCTGCAAGGGCAAGCCGCACAGCGCCCGGATCCGCTCCGCCAGCTCTTCCCCGTTTATCGCGTCCCGCATGGCGCTGGTGGCAAACAACGCCGTTTCCCGCGCTCCGTGCTGTGCCGCCTGATGAAAAAGGCGGTCCACAGCCTGGGCCGTGCTTTCGATCCGCTCCGGCAGGATGCGCCGCGCGTCATCCATTCCCAGGAACAGCCTCGTTTCCTCCCGGCCCCGAAGCAGGTTCGCCAGCGTGCCGTTTTTCTTTTCCGCCGCCAGCATGCGCGTGGAATTGGAGCCGATGGCAATGGCGGCGCGCATCAGGATACGCCCTCCGCTTCGCCGTCCGGCTGCATCATGCTGTCCTCCACCACTTCGGCTTCCGGTTCCTGGTCATAAAGCGATTCCGGGTTGACGACCACGAACCGGATTTCCCCCGGCAGCAGATACCCGTAATACCGCCGGGCCATTTCCATGATGTAGCTGTCCTTGTCCTGCTGGCTGATTTCCTGCAGCATTTCGCTTTTCTGCGCTTCCACCTCCAATTGGCGAAGGCGCACTGTGCGGGAGGTATCCTGCAGCGTAACGATGTCCTGATCCAGTCGGTTGATGGTGATCATGCCGCCGGCGGCGATCACGAACGCCGCCACCACCACGTACAAAAGCCTGACGCGTTTTCGCAAGATCATCCCTCCTTTTCCCGAAAAAGAAATATTCTCCGGCAGATCGGCTTTTTCCTGCCGCTTACCGCCGGAGAATGAAAAAGGCCAGCGCGGCCAGCGCAAACCCTGCCGCAGCAAACAAACAGAGACGGATCGGCTTCGCGGGCTTCTTTTCCGTATTCTCCGCCCCTTTCCCGCGTTCTTCCTTTTCCGATTCTTCGTTTTCCGTCTGCGGCAGCGGCATCACCAGGGGAAGTGCTCTCTCCGCCGCCTGCGCGGGAGCCGGCGCCGCGCCCCGCTCCCGGAGGAACGGCAGATATGCTTCCCGCACCTGCCGCTCCAGCGGATGGGTAAAGAACGCGTCCCGTTCATTGAGCAGCGCCATGCGTTCCGCCCGCAGCGCCGCGGCCCTGGGCGGCAGCCCGCACAGGCGCATGATGCCGGAAGCGGTATCGACGTGCATTTCGTGCAGCAGGCAGGCCGGGGCCAGCAGCCGGATGGCGAAGATGTCCGCGGCGTAATCCAGCGGGCTTTCCGGTTCCTCCATCATGTCGCCGGCGTTTCCCGCGTCCGCAAAGCAGCGTACCCCGGGCGAAAGGACCCGGGTTTCATGGGCCAACAGCAAATGCCCCAGTTCATGCGCCACGAAAAACCGGCGGCGGTCCTCCGTCATGGGCGCGAGGAACAGGTGCCATTCTCCCCGGATGCGCAGCGACACGCTGTTTCCTTTTCCCGCTTTTTGGATCAGAGCGGCAAGCCTTGGCTGTTCCCGAACGTCCGGAAGGGGTGCAACATGCAGCCCCACATCCCGGGCCAGGCCTTCCGCGTCAATGGGCAGGCGTTTGTCCCGCACGTGCAAAAGCGCGCGCCAGGCAGTGTCCCGGGCTTCCTGGTATTGGCGGTAGGTATCGGCCATGTTCGTTCGCTTCCTCGGGTGTTTGATGGTATATTCTGTGAAAATTGTATTTCCTTCCTCCGGAAATGTCAAGCCGGCCTGCCATGATTCTGCCCTCGTCGGCCCTTGAAAACCGAAATAAAGAACGATATAATGAAATTGCTTTTTAATTAAGGAAAGGATCATGACCATGCAGACAGAAAACAAACAATCCCAAAAGCTGATCGCCATGACCACAGAGCCGGTGGAAAAGCTGATTGTGAAGCTGGCCGTTCCCACCATGGTCTCCATGATGATCACCTCCATTTACAACATGGCCGATACATTTTTTGTGGGCCAGATTTCCGCCGGCGGCGCGGAGGCCACCAGCGCCACGGCCGCCGTGGGCGTAGCCTTTCCCCTGATGGCCATCATCCAGGCTTTCGGCTTCATGTTCGGCCACGGCTCGGGCAACTTTATTTCCCGGGCTCTGGGCAGCCAGAAAACCGACGAGGCCGAGCGCATGGCCGCCACGGGATTTTTTCTGGCGCTGCTGGCCGGCACGCTGCTGATGGCCGTGGGGCTGATCTTTTTGCATCCGCTGGTGCGGCTGCTGGGCTCCACCGACACCATCCTGCCTTATTCCACCGCGTATATCCGCCTGATCCTGATCGGCTGCCCGTGGATGACGGCGTCGCTGGTGCTGAACAACCAGCTGCGTTTCCAGGGCAACGCCCTGTTCGCCATGATCGGCATCGGCTCCGGCGGCATCATCAACATGCTGCTGGACCCCCTGTTCATTTTCGCGCTGGATATGGGCGTCAGCGGCGCGGCCCTGGCCACCATCCTGAGCCAGTTCATCTCCTTCTGCCTGCTATTCATCGGCACCCGGAAATCGGACAACCTGAAAATCCGATTCCGGAATTTCACCCCCAGGCCCCACTACCTGGCGGAAATATTCCGGGGCGGCGCGCCGTCCCTGTTCCGCCAGGGCATCGGCAGCATCGCCACCACGGTGCTCAACAACGCCGCGGCCGCCTTCGGCGACCCGGCCATCGCGGCCATGAGCATCGTCAGCCGGGTGATGATGTTCGCCAATTCCCTGGTCATCGGCTTCGGCCAGGGGTTCCAGCCGGTGTGCGGCTTCAATTACGGCGCGAAAAAGTACGGCCGGGTGCGCCGGGGCTTCTTCTTCTGCGTCAAGTACAGCACCCTGTTCCTGTGCTTCACCGCGGTGCTGGGGCTGCTGTTCGCTCCCGCGGTGATCAGCCTGTTCCGGGCGGACGACCCGGAGGTGATCCGCATCGGCGCGCTGGCCATGCGGCTGCAGTGCGTCACCATGCCCTCCTTCGGCTACGTCATGATCGCCAACATGATGATGCAGACCACAGCCCAAACCACCCGGGCCTCCCTGGTGGCGCTGAGCAGGCAGGGGCTGTTTTTCCTGCCCCTGATCGCGGTGCTGCCCCTGGCCCTTGGGCTGCTGGGCATTCAGCTGGCCCAGCCCATTGCCGACGGCCTGACCTTTATCCTGGCCTTCGTGCTGCAAACCGGCCTGCTGAAAAAAATCAAGGCGCTGGAACAGGCGGAAACGCAAGGCTGAAAATACATTTGGGGGTTCCGGCGGCCTTGCTTGACATTTTTTTGGCACAATGCTATCATGGATGCATACTTCCGGTATGAGGGGCCGGAGGAGGGGAAAGTATATTTCCCGGCGCGTTTTTGCGATAATACACACGTGATCCAGCATTTGGAGGGGGAAAAAATGAAAAAATACGTCGTCTTACTCTTGTCGCTTGCTTTCCTTTTCTGCGTGGCGGCAGGCAGCCAAGCGCAGGAAACCGCTGCCCAGGCAAACACGCTTTCTGCCGACAGCAGGCAGTTCATTCAGTCACTCGCCAAAATCGTTCTGAACGTCGATCTGCCGGAAGACACCGCTTTTCAGCCCGTTCCCTGGCCCGAGGAAGCCAAAGAAATCCGCCCGGACGGCGCTCTCGCCGACCGGTACTGCGCTGACGTTGCCGATCCCCAAGGCGGCGAAGCTCTCCGCCTGGTCGTGTCATCGCTGGACGGCCGGATCCTGGCTGTCTGTCTGGAAGCGGAAACGGAGGAAACCGCCGTGTTCCCCGGCCCGGATTGGCTGGAAGGGCGCCGTGCCGCGTATGCTGACGGGATCGAACGCGTGTTGGAGGGCCTGATGGAGCAGTTCCCTTCCTGCGCGCTGGCTCAGAAACGGGAATACATCCCGCTGGACGACCTTCTCCGCGATCCGGAAAGGGGCGTTCTGCACGCCTGGTATACGGACCTGGTTTTCCAACGCGCTGAAAGCGATTCTTCCTTTCCAGCCTCGATTACCCTTATCTGGTCCCCGGCGCTGGAAAGGTTCACCGACGTTCACTTCCACTGATGGGTTTCACTCCATCCTTCCCCGGGCGGCTTGCCAGGCCGTCCGGTTTTTTTCTTGTATTCCCGCGTATTTTTTCCCGGTTCCTTGCTTGTTTCCGTTTCCGGGTCATGGTATAATGGGCGGGTGTTGGATTTTTTCACAGGAGGGGCAGCGCCATGCGTATTGGATTCGACCACGACAAATACACAGCCATGCAATCGGAGCACATCCGGGAGCGGATCGCCGCTTTCGGCGGCAAGCTGTACCTGGAGCTGGGCGGCAAGCTGTTTGACGACTACCACGCGTCCCGGGTCCTGCCGGGCTTCCGGCCGGACAGCAAGGTGTCCATGCTGCTGAATCTGAAGGACCAGGCGGAGCTGGTGATCGCCATCAACGCCGACGACATCGAAAAAAGCAAAGTGCGGGGCGACCTGGGCATCACCTACGACCTGGACGTGCTGCGCCTGATCGACGCGTTCCGCTCCATCGGCCTGTACGTGGGCAGCGTGGTCATGACCCGCTGGCAGGAGCAGCGCAGCGCCATCGCCTTCAAAAAGCGGCTGGAAAGCCTGGGGGTGCGGGTGTTCCGCCACTTCCCCATCGAAGGCTACCCCTACGACGTAAAGCACATCGTCAGCGACGAGGGCTTCGGCCGCAACGAATACATCGTCACCTCCCGGCCCCTGATCCTGGTCACGGCGCCCGGGCCGGGCTCCGGCAAAATGGCCACGTGCCTGAGCCAGCTGTACCAGGAGCACCAGCGGGGCATCCAGGCGGGCTACGCCAAGTTTGAAACCTTTCCCATCTGGAACCTGCCGCTGCAGCACCCGGTGAACGTGGCGTACGAGGCGGCCACGGCCGACCTGGACGACGTGAACATGATCGACCCATTCCACCTGGAAGCCTACGGGCAGACCACGGTGAATTACAACCGGGACATCGAAATCTTCCCGGTGCTCAACGCGCTGTTTGAGTATATTTACGGTTCCTCCCCTTATAAATCCCCCACCGACATGGGCGTAAACATGGCCGGCAACTGCATCATCGACGACGAAGCATGCCAGGAGGCGGCCAAGCAGGAGATCATCCGCCGGTACTACGCGGCCAGCTGCGCCGTCAAGCGCGGCCAGGCCAAGGAAACCGAGGTGGCCAAGATCGAGCTGCTGCTGCAGAAGATGAACCTGACGGACGAAAACCGTCCCGTCATCGCAGCCGCCCGTCAGCGGGCCGAGGAAACGGGCAACGAGGCCCTGGCCCTCGAGCTGCCCGACGGCCGCATCGTCACCGGCAAAACCACCAACCTGCTGGGCCCCTCCGCCGCGCTGATGCTGAACGCCCTGAAGGCGCTGGCCGGCATCGAAAAGAAGGTGCAGCTCATCTCCCCCACGGTCATCGAGCCCATCCAGACCCTGAAATGCCAGTATCTGGGCAACCATAACCCCCGGCTGCACAGCGACGAGATCCTGCTGGCCCTGTCCATCTGCGCCGCCACGGACGAAAACGCCGCCAAAGCCATGGCACAGCTGCCCCGGCTGGCCGGATGCGAAGCCCACTCCACCGTGATCCTTTCCCCTGTGGACGACAAGATCTTCCGCCGGCTGAAAATCAACCTGACCTGCGATCCCCGGTATCAGAGCCACAAGCTCTATCATCCCTGAGCATTGTCATCTCCTTCCGTTTGTGTTATAATGCTTCCGTGATCCGATTTTTTCCGCATTTTGAGGAGGGCAAGCATGTACAAGCTGCTGCTGGTGACCGACCAGGCGGATGCACGGGCCCTGTTCCGGGATCAGATGGATTGGGCCAAAACCAATTTCCGTCCGCCGCTGATCGCTTCCTCCGCCCAGGAGGGCATCGACCTGATCAATTCCAAAGCCATCGACGCCGTGGGCTACCGCTTCGCATCCAAAGCCGACGCTATGCCGCTCAAGCGTTTCCTGCGCTACGGCCGGCCCAGCCTGCCCATTTTTACCGTATGCGACAGCGTCAGCCAGCAGCAGCTGGTGCTGAAGGAACTGAGCGCCGTGCTGGACCGGCTTCACGCCGACTTTGCGGATGATTATTACGACGAGGAAGCCATGCTCACCATCCAGCGCGACGAACTGGTGCACGCGCTGCTTTGCGGCCAGCTGCAGGACTGGGACGCGGTCAAGCGCTCCTTCAAGCTGATCCGTTCCCACGTCAGTTTGGATCATCCCAGCATCCTGTATGAAATCGACATGCCCCAGGGCGACGTTTACCTGGCCGGCCACAGCGGCCAGGCCGAAAAGCGGCTGGAAAGCGCCCTGCGCAACAATTTCTTCGGCCGGTACGTGGACGGCATCTACTACGCCGTGGCCGTGCTGACGCCCCGGCATATCCGGGTGGTCTGCCTGCCCATGCACGGCAAGGAGCCCGAAACCATCGAAGCCCTGGGCGCCATGACCGACGCCCACATCCGCGACAGCATCCAGAAGATCAAGGAATACCTGGACCTGGATCTGCAGGTCACCCAATCCGCCTGGCTGGACAGCGTGCAGGATCTGCTTTGCCCCGGCCGGCCCAACGCATGAGGAGGAATGAACCATGAACCTGTTCAACGCGCTCACCAGCCAGTTCATCAACGTGATCGAATGGAAGGATCCTTCCAGCAACACCATGGTTTACCGCTTCGATACCAACGGCCGGGAAATCATGATGGGCGCCCAGCTGACCGTGCGGGAAAGTCAGGTGGCGATCATGGTGAACGAGGGCAAGATCGCCGACGTCTTTAACCCCGGCCGCTACACCCTGTCCACCCAGAACATGCCCATCATGACAGCGCTGCAGTCCTGGAAATACGGCTTCAATTCCCCCTTCAAGGCGGAAGTGTACTTCATCAACACCCGGCAGTTCCTGGACCAGAAATGGGGCACCAGCAGCCCGGTCATAATGCGGGACGCCGAATTCGGCATGATCCGCCTGCGGGCCTACGGCATTTACGCGTTCAGGGTGGCCAACCCCACCGTGTTCCTCAAGGAAGTGTTCGGCACAGCCGCCTACATGACCACGGAAGGCGTGGCCGGCCAGGTGAAGCGCACCCTGGTCAGCGGCCTGAGCGACGCCATCGCCCAGAGCAAGATCCCCGCGCTGGATCTGGCCGCCAATTACGACGAGCTGTCCCAGTACGCGCTGCAGACCCTGGCGCCCCGGATCGAGGGCCTGGGCCTGAAGCTGGAAAGCTTCGTGATCGAAAACATTTCCCTGCCCGACGAAGTGGAAAAGGCCATCGACAAGAAGACCTCCATGGGCGTGGTGGGCGACCTGAACCAGTACACCCAGTACCAGGCCGCGGAAGCCCTGCACGATGCCGCCAACAACCAGGGCGGCGCCGGCGCCATGGCTGGCCTGGGCATGGGCGCCGCCATGGCGCAGATGATGCAGTCCGCCATGCAGCAGCCCGCTGCCGCAGCGCCTGCCGCCGCCCCCGCCGGGGACACCAAATTCTGCCCCGAATGCGGCGCAAAGATCCTGCGCAGCTACAAGTTCTGCCCCGAATGCGGCACCAAGCAAAACTGATTCTGATCCGGCCGGCTGGCCGTACAGGAACGGTTGGATCCCCGCAAGATCCGCCGTTCTTTTTCCATATCCGGAAAAGGAGGAAAGCTCCGTGCGCACTTTGATCATCAACTGCAGCCCCGTTCGGGACGGCGCCACGGCGGAAATTGTAAAAACCGCGGCGGAAAAGCTGGCAAAAGCCTGCGAAGTGGAGACCCTGTGCATCGACGATTATGCGTTCTCCTTTTGCAAAGGCTGCCGCGCCTGCCATGCCACCGGCCGCTGCGTGCAGCAGGACGGCGTCGATGCCATCCTGGCGGCTTTTGACCGGGCGGACCGCATCGTGGCCGTCTCCCCATCCTACTGGGCGGACGTGCCCGGCCAGTTCAAGGCGTTCATCGACCGCTGCACGCCCTGGAGCAACACCCACCAGCCCCACGCGTCCCTGCGGCCCGGCAAAAAGGGCTATGCCATCGCCCTGCGCACCGGCCCCGGCATGAAGGAGTGTCAGCGGATCATCGACACCATCGCGCATTTCTTTGGCCACCTGAACATTCCCTGCTGCGGCAGCCTGGGGCTGTGCGGCGTGGAATACAGGGAAGCCGTGGCGGGGCGCAGGCAGGAGATCCTGGATTTCTGCGCCGGGATCTGCGCGGAATAAAAGAAAAACCCCTGCTCTTTGTTTCCAAAGGGCAGGGGCGCTTTTTGCTTTTGCAGGTCAATACCGCTTACCGTAACGGAATCAGTAATCCGCGCCGTACGGCAGCACCGCGATGATTTCGCTTTCCATGTAAATGATGGTGTACAGGGGGCTGCCCTTGCTCATGTACTTGCTCATGAATTCCTGCACATTCTGGCACCGTACCGGCTTGGCCTTGGTGCCGGTATAAAACATGCAGTTGGCGGCCACGGGATAATCGTACACGTTGGTTTCCACCTTGGTGTTGGTGAAGGTGGACAGGTTGCCGCTGTCGTAATCCTCGCCGGCGTATTCCACCGTGACCAGGTCCGCGTCGATGCGCCAGGTGGTGCCCTTCAGGTAAATGCTGTTGATGTATCCCGCGGACACCTTGGTGCGCTTTTCGCTGGGCCGGCGCTGCAGGAAAATGGTGTACACCGTGGAAAAACCGCCGTTGGTGACCACGATTTCCACCGCCTGGGGCTTATCGGTCATGTTGATCACCTGGGATTTGTGGCCGCTTTTGACCACCTTGCCGTTGACGGTGATCACCGCGCCGGGGTCAAAAGCCGTGGGCGTGAACGTGGGCCGGGACACCCAGTCGGCCACCGTCAGCAGGTACGTGGTCTGATACGGGCTGAAGGAATCCGGCAGCATGATGCCGGTGTTGGGGCAGTTGTGGGTCAGATCCGCCAGCAGCGTTGCCTTGGGATCATTCAGATAGCTGCCGTCAGCCAGCGCGGGAACGCTGGACAGCAGCAGAACGGCCGCAGCCAGTAAACATGCAATCTTTTTCATCAAGCGTCGCCTCCTGAGGTATTTTCATTCATCCTAACGGAAGAAACGGATTTTTTCTTGCATTTTTCGGAAAAAAGAATCCTGTTTTTTTCCGGGAACCCTTTCCTATCATATCACATCATGCGTTCTGTGTCGAGAAAAAAAGCGCCTTCGCGGCGCTTTTATCAGGGATTGCTGACGCTTATCAGTTCTGTTTCTTCCGGCAGCTGGGCCCGCACCCGGGCCGTCAGGCCTGTTCTGTCCGGCCCCAGGATCAGGGTGTCGGCGCCCAGTTCCCGGGCATGCCGCGCAATGGCGCCGGCCACGTCCCGCTCATAGAGGATACTCATTTCCGCCTCTGCCTCCCGGGCCAGGGAAAAGAGGGTATCCAGAATGGCCGCGCTGTCCGGACGGCTCAGCAGGCTTTTGTTGTCGCTGACATGCAGCACATGCATATCCGCGCCGTTTTTCAGCGCCAGATCCTGCCCCCGGCGGATCAGCTCCACGCACCCTTGCTGCACGGTGACGCACACCAGGATGCACTTTTTCCCGTTCATGGTTTTCTCCCCTCTTCCGGCGAAGCCTTATGCGGCGCGCTCCCAGGCGCCCAGGGCCTTGTCGTGGGCCGTGACCGTCAGCTTTTCGCCCACCTGCCAGTCGGGCCGCGGCAGATTGGCGTCGTAGTAAAACAGCCGGTCGTCCTCCTCGTCCTCCATGCTGCCTACGTTGATCATCATGGGGTAGTAGCGCACGCCGTCCCGGGTCACGCTTTGCTGGTCCATGCTTTTGAACGCGCCGGTCACCTGGCGCACCCGGCCGTGCAGCACGTCATCCAGGTGGCGCAGGTACGCGTTCACCGGGGAAATGAACATGCCGAAGCAGAAAATGAAGATCACGCCCAGCGCGATGCTCAGCCCGATGGTCAGCGGCCGGATGCGCGCCACGAAGGACGCCACCACCCCGGCAAGCATGAGCACCGACGGGATCAGCAGCGCGATCCACCGCCTGCGCAGCTGGGAAGCAATATCCTGGTAGTCCTGCTCTGTATACAATGCAAACGCCTCGTTTTCCATGCGTATTCCGGTTGATTGAACCCTGTTTATCATACCGCAAATCCGGAAAAAAGTACAGGGGATTTTTGGGGCGACATTGTGGCAGCCCAGCAGGATGCAGATCATCCCGCCGTCTCCTTCGTTGAGCATCTTCGTCAGCGCCACCTGCACCTTTTCCCGGGTGTCCACCGGCATGCGGTTCAGTTTGCTCATCACCCCCTCCTGGATCAGGTCCTTCAGCGATTTGCCGAAGAAATTGGTATCCCACAGGCTTTGGGGGGCCTTTTCGAACGCATCCCGCAGGGTATCCACAAAGGCCTCGCTTTGCTCCTGCGTGCCCAGCACCGGCGCGATTTCCGTTTCAATGTCGGACCGGATCAGGTGCAGCGTCGGCGCGCTGGCCTTCAGCCGTACGCCGTACCGGCTGCCCTGGCGCATCAGCACCGGCTGCTACAGCTCCACCTCGCTCATGGCCGGCGTCACCAGGCCGTATCCCGTCTGCTGCACCGCCTTCAGCGCGCCGGCCACCCGGTCGTATTCCCGTTTGGCAGCCACCAGTTCCTTCATCAGGGACAGCAAATGCGCGTCCCCCGTGATGGTTTCGCCGCACTGCTCGGACAATACCTTGTTAAACAATCCCTCCTTCACCGGCAATTCGTAGGACAGGGCGCCCTCCCCCAGCCGGGCCGTTTCATTCCGGGGCGGCAGAAAATAGGTGGAATCCCCAAAAGCTTCCGTCACGGCGCCCTTATCCCGCATTTTATGCAGCTTTTCGCTCAGGCCCCGCACCACCTCCAGGGCATGGGCGGGCAGCCAATGCTGCTCATCCAGGGCGCCGATCCATCCCGGTACGGCAAACCGCACCTCCCGCAGGGGAAATTCCAGCAAAAGGCTGGCGAGCAGCTGCTTCAAATCCTCCTGGGTCATGGATTTTACGTTCAGCAGCGTTACCGGCACATCGTATTTGTTTTCCAGGGA
>CACYGB010000035.1 GCA_902773895.1 uncultured Eubacteriales bacterium | reverse complement strand
TAAAAGGAAAAGCCTCGCATCCCTTTGCTTTTCTCCTGCCCATGATACCGCGCCGGAACCGCGCCGTCAAGAAAAAAGTACCGGATAAGTGCAAAATCCACTGCTTTGGTTCTGTCTTTTTCGTTCAATTTTTTCGCGGTTTCTGGTATAATGATATTCGCGTTCTCCTGACGGAGCGCGCAAACTGAGGCGATTCATTCCAAGGGAGGATTGACTGTGAATAAAATACTGGAAAAGAAAAGCCTGAACCCTACCGTGACGCTGATGACGGTTGAAGCGCCGCTGGTGGCGCGCAAAGCGGAGCCGGGGCAGTTCATTATCCTGCGCGTGGACGCGCAAGGGGAGCGCATCCCGCTGACCGTTGCCGATTTCAACCGGGAAAAAGGAACCATCACCATCATCTTCCAGATCGTCGGCGGCACCACGGAAAAGCTGAATCATCTGAACGCAGGGGATTTCATTCATGATTTCGTCGGCCCCCTGGGCCGCGCCACACACACGGAAGGTCTGAAAAAAGTGGCTGTTGTCGGCGGCGGCGTAGGCTGCGCCATCGCTTATCCCGTGGCGAAAAAGCTGCATGAACAGGGAACGACCGTCCACAGCATCATCGGCTTCCGCAATAAAGATCTGAAAATTCTGGAGGATGAATTTGCCGCCGTCAGCGATGTGCTCAAGCGCATGAGCGACGACGGCACCTGGGGTGAAAAAGGCCTGGTCACCGACGCGCTGCGCGCCCTGATCGAAAGCGGTGAAAAATATGACGAAGTGATCACCATCGGCCCGCTGCCCATGATGAAGTTTGTCAGTAAACTAACAAAAGAATACGGCGTCAAAACCATCGCCAGCATGAACCCCATCATGATCGACGGCACGGGCATGTGCGGCGGATGCCGATTGACGGTGGGCGGCAAAACCAGATTCGCCTGCGTGGACGGTCCGGAATTTGACGCCCACGAAATCGACTTTGACGAAGCCATCGCCCGGGGCCGCACCTATCAGGAATTTGAGCGGCATGCATACGAGGAAGCGTGCAACTTGTTCAAGGAGGTGCAGTGACATGCCCAATATGTCGTTAAAGAAAAATCCCATGCCGTCCCAAGCGCCGGACGTGCGCAATCAGAATTATCTGGAAGTAGCGCTGGGATATACGGAGGAGCAGGCTGTTGACGAAGCCAAGCGCTGCCTGAACTGCAAAAACATGCCCTGCGTGTCCGGCTGCCCCGTTCGCATCCACATTCCCGCGTTCATTCAGGAAATGGCAAAGGGCGATTTTGAAGCGGCGTATCAGATCATCGCCCAGTCCTCTTCCCTGCCTGCCGTTTGCGGCCGCGTGTGCCCGCAGGAAAGCCAGTGCGAAAGCAAGTGCGTCCGCGGCATCAAGGGCGAACCCGTGGGCATCGGCCGGCTGGAGCGTTTCGCCGCCGACTGGCACAACGCCCACAGCACCGGCCTTCCTCAAAAGCCCGCAGCCAACGGCCACCGGGTGGCGGTGATCGGCTCTGGTCCTTCCGGGCTCACCTGCGCGGGCGATCTGGCCAAGAAGGGCTATGACGTCACTGTTTTCGAAGCGCTGCATCTGGCAGGCGGCGTGCTGGTGTACGGCATTCCGGAATTCAGGCTGCCCAAATCCATCGTTCAAAAGGAAATCGACACCCTGATCGCCCTGGGCGTGAAGGTGGAAACCAACGTGGTCATCGGCCGCACCATCACCATTGACGAGCTGATGCAGGAATACGGCTTCGAGGCTGTGTTTATCGGTTCCGGCGCCGGCCTTCCCAAATTCATGAATATTCCCGGCGAGAACCTGAAAGGCGTTTATTCCGCCAATGAATTTTTGACCCGCATCAACCTGATGAAGGCTTATCAGCCTGACAGCGATACCCCCATCCAGCACGGCAGGCATGTGGCTGTGGTGGGCGGCGGCAACGTAGCCATGGACGCGGCCCGCTGCGCCAAGCGCCTGGGCGCTGACGTGACCATCCTCTACCGCCGCACCGAAGCCGAACTGCCGGCCCGGCGGGAGGAAGTGGAGCATGCCATGGAAGAGGGCATTCAGTTCAAATTCCTCACAAATCCGCTGGAGATCCTGGGCAATGATCAGGGTTGGGTGCGTGCCGTAAAATGCCAGGAGATGGAATTGGGCGAACCGGACGCGTCCGGCCGCCGTCGGCCTGTGCCCAAGGAAGGCAGCGAATTCACGCTGGATCTGGACTGCGTGATCATGGCACTGGGCACCAGCCCCAATCCCCTGATCAAATCCACCACCGAAGGATTGGAAACCCAGAAATGGGGGGGCATCATTGTGGATGAAGCGACGGGGCTGACTTCCCGCGAAGGCGTTTACGCCGGCGGGGACGCCGTTACCGGCGCGGCCACGGTGATCCTGGCCATGGGAGCCGGAAAGACTGCCGCCTCCGCCATCGATCAATACCTGCAAAACAAATGAAATCATAAACAAACAGGCTGTGCCGGGAAGCGCAGCCTGTTTTTCTGTCCGGAGCGATGCTTGATCGCTTCGTTCGGAAACAAAAAATGTGAAAGAAACATAGAACCGTTTGCCCGATCTGATCATTCGGGGATAAATGGGGTGAATCGTTTTGTTGTCCTGTGCCGTTATATGTCCGCAATTCAAATTCGCGATCATCAGATCAAATTATCGTTGCGTTTTCCATCCATCTCATGGTATAATACATTTCTTGAATGCACACCCAGGAGGAAACTATGGCTTCATTTGTTGATCGCGCACCCTTTATCGCCAAGGCCGGCAACGGCGGGAACGGCTGCGTATCCTTTCACCGGGAAAAATTTGTTCAGAACGGCGGGCCGGACGGCGGCGACGGCGGACACGGCGGCGACGTGATCCTGCTGGCGGACGAAAACATGCACACGCTGCTGGATTTCCGCTTCCGCAGCAAGTATGAAGCGGAGCCGGGCGTGGACGGATCTTCCGGACGCCGCCAGGGAAAACGGGGAGAAAACCTGATTGTCAAAGTACCCGTTGGCACGGTGGTGCGGGACAAAGAGTCCGGCAAAGTGGTGGCCGATATGTATGAGGCGGGCCGTGAAAAGATCCTGCTGCGCGGCGGACGTGGCGGCTGGGGCAACAGCCATTTCGCCACGCCCACCCGTCAGGCCCCCAATTTTGCCAAACCGGGCATCAAAACTGAGCGGCATGAATTTATGCTGGAATTGAAATCCATTGCCGACGTGGGTCTGGTGGGCTATCCCAATGTGGGAAAAAGCACCATTCTTTCCGTTGTCACAGCGGCCAAGCCCAAGATCGCCAATTATCATTTCACGACCCTGACCCCCAATCTGGGTATGGTGCGCCACCACGGCCAGGACTTCGTCATGGCCGACATTCCCGGCCTGGTGGAGGGCGCCAGCGAAGGCGCCGGCCTGGGGCACGATTTCCTGCGCCACGTGGAGCGTACAAGGCTTCTGCTGCACGTCATTGACGCGGCCGGCAGCGAAGGCCGGGATCCTGTGTCCGATTACAGGCAAATCAATGAAGAACTGCAAAAATACGGCGACCTGGCCAACCGTCCCCAAATCATTGCGGCCAACAAAATGGATTTGCCTGACGGGCAGACGGGCCTGGACATGCTGCGGGACGCTGTGGGCGACCAATGGCCCATCTTCCCTGTCAGCGCTGCGACCCGGCAGGGATTTGACGCCCTGATGGACTGCGTGGCTGATACCCTGGCTTCCCTGCCGCCCATGGAGCCCTTCACAGAAGAAGAAATGCTGCCCGAAGCGCTGGAGCGCACAGGCTATGAAATCAGCAAGGACGGCCCCGTGTTCGTTGTGGCCGGCAGCGCAGTGGTTCAGCTGCTGGACAGCGTGAATTTCAGCGACGAAGAATCCCTGAACTGGTTCCACCGCACGCTGCGCCGCGCCGGCATCATCGACGCGCTGCGGAACGCAGGCGCTCAGGAAGGCAGCACGGTGCGGATCGACGACATGGAATTCGATTTTGTGGAATAAGAAAGGAAAAAGAACATGGAATTGGAATTGACCAGCAAACAGCGGGCGTATCTGCGCTCCATGTGCAACACCATGCAGCCCGTGCTGTATATCGGCAAGGACGGCATTACCGACAATACCATTACCGAGGCCTGGAATGTGCTGGAAGCACGGGAACTGATCAAGTGCGCCGTCCAGCGGGAAGCACCCTACACGGCCCGGGAGGCCTGCCAGGCGCTTTGTGAAAAGGTGCACGCCGCGCCGGTGCAGTGCATCGGCAACAAATTCAGCATTTACCGTCCCCGCCGCAAGGATCCCACCATCCAGCTTCCCTGACAGCGCAAAAAAAGAAATCCCCCGTTCCGTTTCGGTGCGGGGGATTTGTTTTTGCGTTTTTTATTCCGGCTGAATATAGCTGACATCCACGCGGGGATAGGTTTTTACCGCGCCGTTGGCGTCGATCACACTGTACGAGCCGCTGTAGGTGCCGTAGATCCTGACCTTGTCGTTCACGGCCAGCTTGGGTTCCGTGGTGCTGATGGCGTACACGAAGCTCTTGTAGGTGCTGCCCGATTTAGCCATGGCGACGGTGATGACCCATTCATTGATGCTGGGATTCAGGGAAGAAATGTAGCCGACAAAGGTCACCAGCTTCCCGTTTTCCATGTTTCTGGAAAGCTGGGCATAAGTCACTTTTTTGGCGGTGGAGCGCACTTTGCTTTCCCGTTCCGCGTCGGTGTAGGACCGGGTGCAGGTGTATGTGAAGGTACGCGCTTCCATCCCCTTCTTGGTCACAGCCAGAACAAAATTGTATGTGCCTTCCTTGGAGGTATCCACCGTGAATTTAAAATTCCGGCTGGTGGTGGTCTTATTGTAGGTAATGGGGCCGGACACGGAAAGCTGGGTCTTGGCGCCGCTGATGGTGGAGCCGGAAATCACTGTGCTGTCATTCAGCGTGGAATCCGGCGCCTGGGACACGTCCACAGGCAGCATGCCCTGGCGGTATGTGACGGAATAAATCCGCGTGGCGGGCTTGGCGCCGTCCGCTTCAGACGTCAGTGTGACTGAATACACACCCTGGGCCGGAAGCGTCACCTTCAGGGTGAATTTGCCGCTCTTATTGGCGGTGGCGGTAAACGTTTTGCTGCCGCCGGCACTGCCCAGGGACAGCACCGTCGCCGTCAGCGCGGCGTTTTTGCCCGTGGTGCCCTTGATGGTAAAGGTAGCGTCGTTGGTTTCGGTGGGCGGCGCGTCCGTCAGCGCCAGCTTCACCGGCACTTCGGGCATCGGCAGGATTTCGGAAAAGCCGAACGTTTTCATGATCTTTTCCAGCGCTTTATCGTCCGCATCCTTGGCTGCCCGGCCGCGCACCTGCATATCCAGGGTGATGGTGTACCCGTTGCGGATCGTGCGGCGCTGATAGCCGGTGCATACCTGCTGGCCTTCCTGGCGCAGCGTGTATTTGGTGTGCAGGAAGCGCAGGGTCGTTCCCTTGTAGGTGGTCCACTTGGCGCTGGAATAGGAATAGCCCAGGGTGGAATAGCCGATTCCGTTGGTATGATTGGTGCGGAATTCCTTCCGCATGGCCTCATCCTGTTTGTTGAGGTCGAAATAGGTCTGGCCGTCCAGATCCTTCAGCGCGGTAAGAACGAACGTGCGGTCATTCTCCGCATCGAACGCCTGCAGCAGGATGCCTTCCGTTTCGAACTGGTTCAGCGTGGCATCGTAATCCATGCCCTGCGCCGCCATCCAGGACGCGTTGGTGCTGGAGGAAAGATTATACGGCGTCAGCACGATCTCGTAATCCTTGGGGATTTCCACCATGGCATGCACATCGCTGAATGAATACACTTCCGCCAGCGCGGGCGTAATCGTCAAAAGCGTCAGACACACGACGCACAAAAACAGTTTCCGCACAATTTGTGCCCCCTTCCCCGTTTAAAAAGGTTCCAGTTTCCCGTTGGGAATTCTGCATAAATTCCTATCGTATATATTAACACAGTTTTCGCCCGTTTTCAACTGCCGAATGGAATTGTTTACATCCTTCCCATCCGCAAGCCTTGATTTGCGCCTTTCCCCATGATAGAATGGCGCGGAGGTGATCGGAAATGCGGATCATTCCCTTTGAGCCATCCTACCGGGATGATTTGATCTTTATGATCCTGACAGCGAAAAACGCTTTGGGGTGCGTTCCCCGGCTGAACGAAGATCTGCTGGATATTCCGGCCCATTACGCCGCTGACGGCGCATTTTATCTGGCCATTGATGAAATAAACCGGGTGATTGGCAGCGTGGGCATCCAGATCCGGGACCATACCGCGCGGCTGCACCGGCTCTTTATTCTGCCGTCCCTGAAACGCCGGGGAATCGGCTCTGCCCTGCTGGAAACTGCGGAGGCCTTTGCCCGGAAGAAAGAAGCAAGGGAAGTCATCGTTCATCTGGGCGATCCGCAATATTACTGGGAATCCGCCTGTTTCTATCCGCATCATGGCTATACGGAGTTTGCGCCCAGATGGATGCGGAAAGAACTGAAATAAGGTTGCCTGATTTTGGAAAATGTGATATAATAACAGCACTGAAATGATCAGGCCCTTGGGAGCCGGGCTGCGCGTGCGGCAGTGGATGCATATCATCTGCGGGACAGGAATATGATTTCCTTGTTCCGTTTTTCTTTTCCGGACAAGGCTGAAAGGCGGTATTGCCATGGAAAACAAGATTGCCATGCACGTTTCCCGGGTCACGATTTTGATCAATTTCCTTTTGTCTGTGCTGAAGCTGCTGGCCGGAGTGATTGCCCGTTCCGGGGCCATGGTGTCCGACGCTGTGCATTCGGCATCCGACGTATTCAGCACGGTCATCGTCATCATCGGCATGAAAGCCGCCAGCAAGGCGTCGGATAAGAAGCACCCGTACGGTCACGAACGCATGGAATGCGTGGCGGCCATCGTGCTGGCCGTCGTGCTGCTGATCACGGGCCTGTTTATCGGCTATGAAGGCGTCCAGAAAATCCTGTCACCCCAGGATCTGCCTGTGCCCGGGCTGCTGGCGCTGATTGCCGCTGTTCTTTCCATTGTGGTCAAGGAAGCGATGTACCACTACACCCGGAAGGCGGCGGACCAGATCCGCTCCGAAGCGCTTCGGGCGGATGCCTGGCATCACCGGTCGGACGCCTTGTCCTCCATCGGCGCGCTGATCGGCATCGGCGGCGCCAAGCTGGGCTTCCCGGTGCTGGATCCCGTTGCCAGCCTGGTGATCTGTCTGATGATCGGCAAAGCGGCGTACGACATCTTCCGGGACGCAATAGACAAAATGGTGGACGTCAGCTGCGACGAGGAAACGGAAGCCGCCATTCAGGATCTTGCTCTTCGTCACGACGGCGTGAAAAAGGTGGACGCCATGCTGACCCGGCAATTCGGAAACCGGATTTATATCGAAATGGAAATTGCGGTGGACGGCTGCCTGCCCCTATCGCAGGCTCACGGCATCGCGGAAAAGGTTCATACCGATATTGAAGCCGCTTTCCCCCAGGTGAAGCACATCATGATCCACGTGAATCCGGCTGAATAAAATATGCTCTTAAGAAAAAAATCCGCCAGGCTTGCCGCCGGCGGATTTTTTGTTCACTCCTTTATTTCTTCCCAAATCCCGCCGGCTTTCAGCGCCGGAAGAACCGCGTGGAAGAACAGCGGCGCCGCCACAATGGCAGCCCCGGCGTTGATGATGGACGCGGGAAATTTGCTGGCCACCGGCCCCCACACGTTGCCGGCAATAGCGCCGTAAACCGCGGTTTTCAGCATATACAGGGCCACATAGGTCAGCGCTCCTGCGATGCTGCCGATCAGCGTATAGTCCCGCTGCTTACCGTTGCCCTTTCGGACGATCAGCCCGCAGACGTACGCCATGGCGAATTTACTGACAAACGTGATCAGCACGTTCAGCACGTCATAGCCGGCAAAGGCGTCATAAATCGCCGAACCCAGCCCGGCTGCCACGCCTCCGAATACCGGGCCCAGCAGCATACCGGCCAGCAGACACACCGCGTTGGCAAAATGAACCTTGGAACCCAACAAAGGAAAACGGAACAGCGTGACCACATACACCATAGCGGCCAGAACGCCCACAAACACGATGCGGTACAGTTTCTTTCTTTCCATCTGGATCAGCTCCTTTCCTCTTGACCAGGAACAGGGCTTAGTATATACTGAATGTGGACTTATGAAAAGTACCAGAAAAGGAGAAAATAATAAGACCAGATGAACGCAGAAAAGCCGGAATACCTGAAATTGTATTTATCTTTGCGAGACCAGATCGTGCAAGGCGCCTGGGGATATGGGGACAGGCTTCCGTCCCGGCGCCAAATCGCCCGGGATCGGGGGAAAAGCGTCATTACGGTGGAGCACAGTTACGAATTGCTGTGCCAGGAAGGCTACATTGAAGCCCGGCCCAGAAGCGGCTATTACGTCATTTACAAGACATCGGACGGCTTTGCCCAAAGCAGCGCCGAGCAGCCTATTTTCCAGCGCTATGCCGCCGTAAGCAGGGAAAACACGATTCCTTTTTCCGTACTGGCCAAAACCATGCGACGGGTATTGACGGAATACGGAGAAGCCATACTGAATAAATCCCCCAACGCCGGCTGTCCGGAACTCAGGAACGCACTGTCCCGGTATTTGGCCCGGAATCGCGGCATTCACGCCGCTCCCGGTCAGATCGTCATCGGCTCCGGCGCTGAATACCTGTACGGTTTGGTGGTGGAATTGCTGGGGCGGAACCGGCTTTTCGCCATCGAATCTCCTTCTTACGAAAAAATTGAACAGGTGTACCGCGCAAAGGGCGTCGCCTGCGATCCGCTTCCTTTGGGGCAGGACGGCATCGAATCTGCCGCGCTCAGCGGAACCGATGCGTCGGTGCTTCATATCACGCCGTACCGCAGCTTTCCCAGCGGCGTAACCGCCAGCGCGTCCAAGCGCCTGGAGTACATCCGATGGGCGCAATATCAGCAAAACCGCTTCATTGTGGAGGACGACTTTGAATCCGAGTTTTCCCTGCTGCGCAAGCCGGAAGAAACGGTTTTTTCCAGGTCTGGCCAGGTGATCTATCTGAATACCTTTTCCCGCACCGTTTCCCCTTCCATCCGTGTTGGCTACATGGTGCTGCCAACGCAGCTGGTTACGGAATTCCAGCAAAAGCTGGGTTTTTATTCCTGCACGGTTCCCGCTTTTGAGCAATATGTGCTATCTTCCCTGATCAATAACGGCGATTTTGAGCGGCACATCAACCGCATGCGCCGGATAGCGAGAAAGGCGAAATAGCGCATCCTCGCCGTAAGAAAAAATAACGCAGGGAAAAATGCATTCTATTCACCGGAAATCCTCAAACTGGCTTCATTCATACATTCATGATGGTAGGCAACGGGAATAAGAAGGCAGCCGAAAGATATGTAAAAAAGAATTACCCGGATCTTGATTTGCGCTGACAGTCATGCTAAAATACGTTGCATGATTCCAAAGGGAGGCGAGAAAGATGCAAGAACAGAGAACCGATAACGAAGACATGGACTACGAATGGGAAGACCCCGAGGAAGAAGAAAAGGTTCTGCCTTGCCCAGTTTGCGGGCAACTCGCTTTCCCTGCTTTCGGTGATTGGAGATACTGCGACAACTGCGAATGGCAGGACGACAAGTACCAGGCTGAATATCCGAACGAGCGGATCGGTGCAAATTGCATTTCATTGAATGATGCAAGACGTGCTTACAAGAAGGGTATTAAATTGATAGACGCAATTGAGGCCTATCACAACGGAAAACTCGACGAGTTGCTTGGGCGATAAACAACGCGCACATAAACCCCGCCAGACGCTTGATCTGGCGGGGTTTTCTCGTCAATGTGAGGGATAATTCCCAGAAAGAACGTATCACCGGGCTTAGCGAGCCTGTAATCGCCAAACAGAAGGGATGGAACGCCTGCATGAACTTCGGCATCCTGATACGGCTTCAAAGAGAGTATGAGCGGGGCATCAAAGCGCTGTTCGCCTCGATTTCCCAGAACGTGCAGGGGCTGTCGGCTGTGGACACGATTAAGTATCTGTCCATGATCGGAAGACGCCCGGAAGTGAAGCAGCTTTGCAGCAATCTGGCGCAGAGGATGGTTAAAGCACAATATAGAAAAAACCCGCAAACCCTTGTAAAACAACGATTTGCGGGATTGGTGCGCTCGGCGCGACTCGAACGCGCGGCCTTCAGAGTCGGAGTCTGACACTCTATCCAACTGAGCTACGGGCGCATGCTTTCCTTTCGGACAGCTTTCGTATTATAGCACAGCGGATGAATCCTGTCAAGCAGTCCCCGGTATTTTTCTTCGGCCTTTTTCCCGAAGAAAAGGATGCCGCATTTCCCATACGGCATCCGGTTTTTATCCTTTCACATGGATCCGGGTCAGCGCGCGTTTCAGCTTGGCTTCGGCGATGGCGAAGTTCTGGTCTTCCTTGCTCATGGCCTGGAGCTTTTCCTGCGCTTCCGCTTCGGCGCGATGAGCACGCTCCAGATCAATGTCATCTTCCCATTCAAAGGTGATGGCCATGACCCGCACTTCATTGTCCTGCACGCTGATCAGGCCGCCATTGCACGCGGCGGAGCGGGTCTTCCCTTCCGCGTCCGTCACTTTCGCTTCGCCGATTCCCAGCGGAGCGGCATAATCAATGTGATGGGCCAGGATGCACACATCACCATTGACCGTCCGCACGATGATTTTTTCCGCTTCCCCATCAAACGCCATCCGATCCGGCGTTACGATCTGCAGATGGAATGTTGCCATGGTCATTCACCCTTTTTGGCCTTGGCCACCGCTTCGTCAATGGTGCCCACGAACAGGAACGCGCTTTCGGGCAGATCATCATGCTTGCCTTCGATGATTTCCTTGAAACCGCGGATGGTTTCCTTCAGCGGAACATATTTGCCCTGCATGCCGGTGAACTGTTCCGCCACGGAGAAGGGCTGGCTCAGGAACCGCTGCACTTTCCGGGCGCGGGACACGATCAGCTTGTCCTCGTCGCTCAGTTCATCCATGCCCATGATGGCGATGATGTCCTGCAGTTCCTTGTAGCGCTGCAGGATGCTCTGCACGCTGCGGGCCACTTCATAGTGCTCCATGCCTACGGTTTCTGGGCTCAGGATGCGGCTGGTGGAATCAAGGGGATCCACGGCCGGGTAAATGCCCAGGGACGAAATGGCGCGGCTGAGCACGGTGGTGGCGTCCAGATGGGCAAAGGTGGTCGCAGGCGCAGGGTCCGTCAGGTCGTCAGCAGGAACGTAAACAGCCTGCACCGAGGTGATGGAACCCTTCTTGGTGGATGTGATGCGTTCCTGCAGGGCGCCCATTTCCGTGGCCAGTGTGGGCTGATAGCCCACGGCGCTGGGCATGCGGCCCAGCAGGGCGGACACTTCAGAACCCGCCTGGGTAAAACGGAAAATGTTGTCGATGAACAGCAGCACGTCCTGGTTTTCCCGATCGCGGAAATATTCCGCCATGGTCAGGCCGCTCAGGCCCACGCGCATACGAGCTCCCGGCGGCTCGTTCATCTGGCCGTACACCAGGGCGGTTTTGTTGATAACGCCGCTTTCTTTCATTTCGTTGTACAGGTCGTTGCCTTCGCGGGTGCGTTCACCCACGCCGGCGAACACGGACAGGCCGCCGTGCTGCTTGGCCACGTTGTTGATCAACTCCATGATCAGCACCGTTTTGCCTACGCCGGCGCCGCCGAAAAGGCCGATTTTGCCGCCCTTGGCATAGGGGCAGATCAGGTC
Source organism: uncultured Eubacteriales bacterium (assembly GCA_902773895.1). Classification (GTDB taxonomy): domain Bacteria; phylum Bacillota; class Clostridia; order Christensenellales; family Aristaeellaceae; genus RUG563. The sequence continues at coordinate 14,266 of CACYGB010000035.1, read as the reverse complement.
AACCACCTTGATGCCCGTTTCCAGGATCTCCGCCGAGGATTCCTGATCCTCATAGGAGGGCGCAGGACGATGGATGGGCCAGCGCTCCGCCGTCTGCGGATCAGGCTGTTCATCAATGGCCTGGCCCAGCAAATTGAAGATGCGGCCCAGGCATTCATTGCCCACAGGCACCGTGATGGGGCTGCCGGTATCCACGGCTTCCAGCCCGCGCACCATGCCGTCCGTCGCGTGCATGGAAATGCAGCGCGCCACGTTATCGCCGATATGTTGCGCCACTTCGGCCACGATTTTCCTGTCGCCGCTTTGAATTTCGATGGCGTTCAGCAATTCGGGCAGATGGCCGTCCTCAAACCGGATATCCAGAACCGGGCCGATGACCTGCACCACCTTACCGATGTTTTTTTCGCTCACGATCGGGTTCTCCTTTCCCCTTCCTTAATTTTCCGCGCCGGCCACGATTTCTGTGATTTCCTGGGTAATCGCGCCCTGACGTGCCCGGTTGTATTTCAGCCGCAGATCACTGATCATTTCGCCCGCATTCTTGGTGGCGGAATCCATGGCGTTTCGCCTGGCGGACACTTCGCTGACGAAGGAATCGCACGCGGCGCTGTACAGCCGGCCGGCCAGAAAATCCGGCACCACTTTTTCCAGGGTCTCCGCCGCTTCCGGCTCATACACCGTGGTCACGGCCCGGTGCGGCTCCCCGGCGGGTTTTTCAATGGGCAGCAGCTTTTCCAGCTGCACCTCCTGGCTCATCATGGACTGGAAGCTGGTATATACCAGATAGAGTTCGTCAAATTCCTCTTTCAGGTATCCGTCGATCAGGTCCCGGGCCAAACGGTAGCAGGTGCCCACAGCCAGGCCTTCCACCCGCGGAAAATCATCCCGCAGCAGGCGAACGCCCAGGTGACTGAATTTGTCAATGGCTTTTCTGCCCAAGGGAAGCACGCAATAGGGCGTATCCTGCGCATGGGCGGCCACCGCCTTGAAAATATTGGCGTTGTAGCCGCCGGCCAGCCCGCGTTCACCGGCAATCACCACGTAACAGCGGCTTTTCACATCCCGCTGTGCGGCGAAGGGCACGTTCTGGTCATCGCAGTTTCCCACGGCCGCCATCATGGCTTCCCGGGATATAGCCGCGTAAGGCTTGCTCAGTTCCATGCGTTCCTTGGCGCGGCGCAATTTGGAAGTGGCAACCAGCTGCATGGCTTTTGTGATCTGCATGGTGCTTTCCACGCTTTTGATGCGCAGCTTGATGCCCTTCATGGACGCTCCTGCCATGCCGGCGCCTCCTTATCGTTTGGATTGAATAAAGTCCTTGGTGTAGCCGTCCAGCGCCTTCTTCAGGCCTTCTTCCGTTTCAGCGCTGAGCAGCCCGGTGGACCGGATGGCGTCCAGCACGTCGTTATGCTGCGCGCCCATGCGCTCGTACAAGCCTTCTTCATAGGCCGCCACGTCGCTCACATCGATTTCCTTCAGGTAATCGTGGGTCACGGCATAGAAAATGCAGACCTGGTTTTCCACAGCCACCGGATGATTCCGGTTCTGCTTGAGCACTTCCACGATGCGGGCGCCCTGGGCCAGCCGTGCCTTCGTATCGGCGTCCAGATCAGAACCGAACTGGGCGAAGGACTGCAATTCGCGGTACTGGCTGTAAATCAGCTTCAGGCTGCCAGCCACCTTTTTCATGGCCTTGATCTGCGCGTCGCCGCCCACACGGCTTACCGAAATGCCGGGGTCAATGGCCGGCATAACGCCGCTGTGGAACAGTTCCGTTTCCAGGAAGATCTGGCCGTCGGTGATGGAAATCACGTTGGTGGGAATGTAGGCGGACACGTCGCCGGCCTGGGTTTCAATGATCGGCAGCGCTGTAATGGAGCCGCCGCCGTATTTGGCGTCCACCCGGGCGGAACGCTCCAGCAGACGGGAATGCAGGTAGAACACGTCGCCGGGGTATGCTTCGCGTCCCGGCGGACGGCGGATCAGCAGGGACAGGGCGCGGTAGGCCACAGCGTGCTTGCTCAGATCGTCGTAGATGATCAGCACATCCTTGCCCTGGTCCATGAAGTATTCCGCCATGGCGCAGCCGGAGTAAGGCGCGATATACTGCAGGGGCGCCAATTCACTGGCCGTGGCGCTGACCACGATGGTGTAATCCATGGCCCCGGCGGCTTCCAGCGTATCCACCAGCTGGACCACCGTGGAGCGCTTCTGGCCAATGGCCACATAGATGCAGATCACGTCTTTGCCGCGCTGATTGATGATGGTGTCGGTGGCAATGACGGTTTTGCCCGTCTGGCGGTCACCGATGATCAATTCGCGCTGGCCCCGGCCGATGGGGATCATGCTGTCGATGGCCTTGATGCCGGTCTGCAGCGGGACGGACACCTTTTTGCGCTGGATGATCCCGGGGGCGTTGCGCTCAATGGGGCGCATTTCCCGGGTGTCCATGGGGCCCTTGCCATCCACGGGCTGGCCCAGAGCGTTCACCACGCGGCCGATCAGCGCTTCCCCCACAGGCACGGACACGACGGCGCCGGTGCGCTCCACCGTGTCGCCCTCGCGCACACCCTCGTCCGAACCCAGCATAACGATGGCCACGGAGTTTTCCTCCAGGTTCAGCGCCATGCCGTATTCGCCGTTGGAGAATTTCACCAGCTCATTGGCCATGCACTGGTCCAATCCGGTAGCCCGTGCGATGCCGTCGCCGATCATGATCAGCGTGCCGGTATCGCTTTGGGCAATTTTATTGTCATAGTGCTTGATTTGCTCTTTGATCAGTTTGGAAATTTCTTCGGGTCTCAATTCCATCGTATCACCGCTTTCCATCCATACATGGCGGCCAAACGGCCATGTTTTTATTCACCGACCATCGTCTGCCTGATGGCGTCCAGGCGATGCTTTACTGTGTTGTCGTATCGCTTGCCATCCATCTGCAGCAGCACGCCGCCCAAAACGGACGAATCGATCTTTTCCCTGAGGACGACTTCCTTGCCGGTCATTTCTTTCAGCCGGGCCATCAGCCGCGCACGCTGCGCGTCGTCCAGCGGCCTGGCGGTGGTCACTTCCGCCTCCGCCACCTGGTGCTCCCGGTTGTAGCATTCGCTGTACGCTTCCAGGCAATCGGCAAAGGAGTGCATGGCGCCGCGTTCCACCAGAATCTTGATGAAATTCAGCAGGTAGCCGTGGATTTGACCGTTCAGCGCCTGATGCGCGATTTGCACCCTTTCCTGCTTGGGCATGGACATGTTGCCAAGCAGGCGGATAAAATCGGGATTCCGGTGGAATTCCTCCTTCAGGCACCGCATCTCCTGCAGCACGTCCAGTGCCAAACCCTCTTCCGCGCACAGGCTGTAGAGGCCTTCGCCGTATTCACGTCCGAAATCCGTCACGGCTGGTCACCCACGTTCCTGATAAAATCATCCACGAACCCATCGTAATCCTTCGGGCTGATTTCCCGCTCCACCACCTTGGAGGCAATGTCCACCGCCAGTTCGGAAATCTCTTCCCGAACGTCCTGCAGCATTTTTTTCTTCTGCTGGGCGATTTCTTCCTCTGCCTTCTGCTTCACGTGGCTGGCCTGGGCTTTCGCCTCGAATACGATCTGGTCTCCCTTCTTCTGCGCGGTCTGGGTGGCGGTTTTGATCATAGAGTCCGCTTCCTGGCGCGCCGAAGCAAGCCGCTGCTCATATTCATTCTTCATCTGATTGGCGTCGTTCCGGCTCTGCTCGGCGTCGGTGTAGATGCTCTTCACCTGCTCGGTGCGCGCGTCCACCACTTTCTTGACCGGCTTGAACAGGAACTTTTTCAGAATCCTGAACATGATCAGCAGATTGATCAGGGAGATGAGAATCTGCCAAATATTGACAGAAATGATATCCAACGATTGCATGTTGATCTTCTCTGCCTTTCTTCGGGTAATGAGGAAACCATGCAATCCTTACAGCTTACCCATGGATTCCAGAGCCGTCTTGAGCGCGCTGATGAACAGGTTGGGCGCAACGAAGATCAGCAGAATCCCGATGACCAGGCCGTACAGACCGGTGGTTTCAGCGATGGCGCAGCCCATGATCATGGTGGAAGTAACGGAGCCTTTGCTTTCCGGCTGACGGCCGATGGCTTCGCAGGCTTTGGCAACGGCGTTGCCTTCACCAATACCAGGGCCGATACCGGCAATCAGGGCGAGACCGGCGCCGATGGCGCACCCGGCGAGGATGATACCGATGGCAAGTTCAATCATGACAGGAAACCTCCATTTGCTTATTGATTTTGAATTCGGTTCTATGCGTGAAAGCAAATCTGCTTTTCAGCCAAAGTCCGTCAGGCGTCCTCCGGGGCGCCGGTGGCGATATACAGCATGGTCAGCATGGCGAAAATGAATGCCTGCATGCACCCGCTGAAAATATCGAAGTACAAACTCAGCACCGCGGGAAGGCCGATCTGCAGCCAGGGGAACTGGCCCAGCACGCCGGGCAGCCAGCCCAGGATCAGCCCGGACAGGCCCCGCAGGGCGTAAGCCACCAGCGTGGAAATCACCACGCCGCTGAGCACGTTGCCGTAATGACGGAAGGACATGGAAACCGGCGTGGCCACTTCCCCGATGATGTTGAAGGGGGCAAAGACCGGGAGCGGTTCAAAGAAGCCCTTGATGTACGGCAGCAGGCCGCCCTTGAGCTTGTAATGCGTGATCAGCACGAACACCAGAATGGCCCAGCCGGCCACGATGTTCATATCCGACGTGGGCGGAAACAGGCCCAGCAGGCTGGACAGGCTGGAGAAGGCGCTCAGCCCCATGATGGCAGCCACGAACGGCGCAAAAGCCATGTACTTTTTGCCCATGTTGTCTTCGATCAGGCCGTTCACCTTTTCCACGATCCACTCCGCCACCAGCTGCCGCTTGGAATCAGGCATGACCCTGATGCCGTGGGTCAGCCACAGGCACAGGCCCAGCATGGACAGGATCACTGCGCAGGAATTGACCTGGGAGGCGGTGATGGGCAGATCCTGGATGGGCATGGGAATGGTGAAATAAATCTGCGCGCCGGTAATGGAAATGCCGTCAGACTGCGGTGTGGTCAGCACCTTCAGCGTCATGGCCAGCAAAAACGGCACAATGATCATCAGCAGCAGAAGGGCATCCACCACCCGGAAACGAGTATCCCTTTTCACGGAGATTTATGCCTCCTTTGGGTTTTTCTGGATCAGACCGATTACGGAAATGACGATGCGCGGAAACAGCATGGGAATCAGCGCCGCGTAGGAATTGATGAAGGGAAGCACCACGCACACAATGGCGATGCCGGCCATCATCAGCATCCGCAGGGTGTAGGACAGCTGCATGCGCTTCCTGGCCTCTTTGGCTTCGTCGCTCAGCGGCGCCTCTTCCCCTTCCGTCCCTTCTTCCTGCTCCGCCTTTTCCGCGGGCGGAAGGGGTTTCATGCTGTCGGCAGCCTTTTGCACTGACAGGGCCATCAGGAAAAAATTCAGGACGGCCGCCGCGCTGCCGATCAGCGCGCCCAGGAAAACGGAAAAATCAAAACGGCGAAGAATCAGGAAAACAGCGATCATCAGCAGGGAAAGGACGCCCACGCCGACGGCGATTTTCTTTGTTTCCTGCCTGACAGCCGGCTGAATCGTCATGCTGCTTTCATCCTCATTTCCGGTGAATCGTTATTTGGTGCCAAACAGGCGGTCGCCCGCGTCACCCAGACCAGGCACGATATAGCCGTGATCATTCAGGTGCTGGTCGCAGGCCGCCACATAAATGTCCACGTCGGGATGCATTTTCTGCACGTATTCGATGCCTTCAGGCGCGGCGATCAGGTTCACCAGGCGGATATTGTGGCAGCCGCGTTCCTTGATGAAGGAAATGGCAGCCGCCGCGCTGCCGCCGGTAGCCAGCATGGGATCCAGCACGATCAATTGACGGTGCTCGGCGTCCTCGGGCAGCTTGCAGTAGTATTCCACGGGCTTGAGGGTTTCAGGATCGCGGTACAGGCCGATATGGCCCACCTTGGCGTTGGGGATCAATTGCAGGATGCCGTCCACCATGCCCAGGCCCGCGCGCAGGATGGGAATGATGCCAATGGGCTTGCCAGCCAGCATTTTGGATGTGGTTTTTGTGATGGGCGTTTCGATTTCCACGTCTTCCGTGGGAAAATCGCGGGTCACTTCATAGACCATCAGCATGGAGATTTCATCCAGCAGCTCCCTGAACTCCTTGCAGCCGGTGTTTTTATCCCGCATGATGCTCAATTTGTGCTGGATCAGGGGATGATCGAAGATATGTACCTTACTCAAGTGAAACCCTTCCTTTCGTCATCAGCAGTTTCGCCGCGAAAATACGGGCGTTTACATCCAATTCAATATTATATCGAAAATTCATTCCTTTGGCAAGCCTTCAAATGATACATTTTCATGAATCTGTCAACGAATGAGTTCCTGCACGCAACCCTGCGGGCCGTTTTCAAAACCCCTTCGGCACGGATAAAACATTTTCCCGGGTCATCGCGTTTTTTTGCTGTCTTTTTCCTTTTCTCTCTGTTATAATGAACGAAGAATCCGGCGGAAAGGATGACTTCTGATGAAATATATGACTTCGGAATGGAAACGGCGGCTGGACCACTGGATCGAAACGCTGAAAAAGGATTTTTATCATCCCCTGGGTGAAATCCAGGTGGAGGCCTTTTTCACCATGGATCACCTGACGCCGCAGGAAGCCGCCCTTCGCAACTTTTCCCCCATGGCTCCCGGCGAAAAATGGGGTCATGCCTGGGAATATTGCTGGATGCGAGGCGCTGTCGTGCTGCCGCAGCAGGCCGAAGGCAGGCGGATCGTGATGGACTTGAACACCGGCGGGGAAACCACCGTTTTTGTGAACGGCTCCTCCTTTGGCACCTATCGCGCCGGCTGGGTCAGGCCGGATCATCATTTCATCGAGGATAACTGCCTGACCCGCTGCGGCAGGAAAGGCCAGCGGTTCGATCTCCTTCTGGAAGCCTACGCCGGGCACGTTTTTCCCCACGCAGAAAACATGCCGGGAACCTGCACCGGCCCCGTGCTGCCCGGCGATTACGAAGACACCAACCGCCTTTTTCCGCGCACGGTGCTGCGGAAGATGACCTTCGGCGTCTGGCTGGAAGAGGCGTATCAATTGTACATGGATCTGGAAACCCTCAGGCTTTTGGCGGATCAGGCGGAGGAAGAAAGCCTGCGGGCGGATCAGCTCTGCTCCGCGCTGGAAAACGCCACGCTGACAATTGATTTTGAACAGCCATTGGAGGAACGCGCTGCCGGTTACCGTGCGGCCCGGGAAGCGCTGAAGCCTGTGCTGCGCGCGGTGAACGGCTCCACTTCCCCGCTGTTTTACGCCATCGGCAATTCGCATCTGGATCTGGCTTGGCTGTGGCCACTGGCGGAAACACACCGGAAAACCTGCCGCACCTTCGCGGCGCAATTGCGGCTGATGGAGGAATACCCGGAATATAAATATCTGCAAAGCCAGCCTGCGGCGTATGAAATGTGCAGGCAATATTACCCGGATTTGTACCAACGCATCCTGACGGCTGTTCAGAAAGGCCAGTGGATCGCCGAAGGCGCCATGTGGGTGGAGCCGGACACCAATATGCCGAGCGGCGAATCGCTGATCCGGCAGATCCTGCACGGAAAACGCTTCTTCCGGCAGGAATTCGGGGTGGATTCCGTGCTGTTGTGGCTGCCGGATTCCTTCGGCTACTCCGCCGCGCTGCCGCAGATCCTGAAAAAAAGCGGCGTAAAATACCTGGTGACCCAGAAAATTTTCTGGTCCTACAACGAAAGCGAGCGTTTTCCCTATCACTATTTTGCCTGGCAGGGTGCTGACGGAACGAAAATTGACACCTTTCTGCCCACCAGCTATACCTATCAGACCGACCCCAAAGAAGTATGCGAAACCTGGAAAAAGCGCGTGCAAAAACGGGGACTGAACCGCTTTCTTTTCCCCTTCGGCTATGGGGACGGCGGCGGCGGACCGGCCAGGGATCATTTGGAATTCCTGCGCAGAGAGAAGAACCTGGAAGGGATGCCCAGGGTCGAAATCCATACGCCCCAGCGGTTCTTTGAAGACATGCGCGCCCAGGGCGGACCGGATCACACCTATGTGGGGGAATTGTATTTTTCCGCCCATCGGGGCGTTTTCACCAGCCAGGCAGCCATCAAGAAAGGAAACCGGAAGGCGGAGCTGGCCTTGCGGGAAGCGGAAATGTGGGGTGCCTTTGCATCCCGCCGCGGGAAAGCTTACCCGAAGGAGCAGATGGACGCGGCGTGGAAAAAACTGCTGCTGAACCAGTTTCACGATATTCTGCCCGGTTCTTCCATTGCCAGGGTCTACGAAGAAGCCCGGCAGGATCACAGAGAAATCCTGACAATTGCGCATGCCGTTCGGGACGCGTCGCTGGCTGCCCTGACCAGCGGGAATGGGGTCACCGTGTTCAATTTCCTTTCCGCGGAAAGGACCGGTCTGGTTTCCTTGCCGCCTGAGTTCATCACCGGCGCCGCGGACGATCGGGGCCGCGTTTACCCTGTCGAGAAAATCAACGGTCAGGCGCGGACCCTGGTCACGGTGCCGCCCTGCGGTTGGGTATCCCTGCACCCGGCGAAGGAAAAAGCAGACGGTTTCCCCCGCGTGACGCTGGAAAAAACCGGCGCGACCTACGTGCTGCAAAACGAGCATATCCGCGCCGAAATCAACAGCCTGGGCGAAGTGATCTCCCTGATCCTGCTGAAAAGCGGACGCGAATTTGCCGCGGGAAGCATGAACCGTCTGATCATGTACAAGGACGTTCCCCGGTCCTATGACGCCTGGGACATTGATTCCAATTACATCCTGCAGCCGGTTGAACTGCCCGGGGACGCGGAAATGACCGTGCTGGAAAGCGGCGGATTGCGGGCTGTGCTGCGCGTCAGGCGGAAGCTGCTGCACTCTGATTTTCAGCAGGATATTTGCCTGAATGCCGGAAGCGGACGGCTGGACTTTGTCACCCACGTGGACTGGCGGGAACTGCACCGTCTGCTGAAGGTGGAATTCCCGGTGGATGTGCTGGCAGAGGAGGCCATCAATGAAATCCAGTTCGGCTACGTGAAGCGCCCCACCCACCGTTCCAGGCAGTATGATGCCGACCGGTATGAAGTATGCAACCAGCGCTACAGCGCCCTGTGTGATGAAAGCCACGGCGCCGCCGTGATCAATGACTGCAAATACGGCGTCAGCATGAACGGGAACGCCCTGCAATTATCCCTGCTGCGCGCCAGTGCCAGCCCGGAAATGCGGGCGGATAACGGACCGCACGATTTCACCTATGCCATTTCAGCTTGGGAAGGCAGTTTCCTGGACAGCCCGGTCGTCAGGGAGGCGTACGATCTGAACGTCCCATTGGTTTCCGTCCCCGGTTTCTGCCCGTCCTTCAGCGCCTTTTCCGTGGATGCCGCCAATGTCTGGATCGACACGGTGAAGCCGGCGGAAGACGGAAGCGGCGATTGGATCCTGCGGTTGTATGAAGCAAAAAAAGCGGACACAGCCTGTACGCTGACGGTGAACCTGCCGGTCCGCTCCGCTTCCCTGTGCGATCTGATGGAAAGCGAAACAGACCGGATTCCATGTCAGCAAGGCCGTATCCGCCTGCATTTCAAGCCCTTTGAAATCAAAACCCTGCGCCTGCGTCAGTAGCTTCCGGCGGTGGACACCGTAATATCCTGCTCTTCCTTCCTGCGGGAGGAGGAGCATTTTTGCATCAGCAATTCATAAAACTTCTTTTCGTCTATGGGCAGCTCCACCATCTGCTCCGTCCAGGCGGACAAATGCATGGCGTTGGACAGCATCAGGCCATTCAGGCCTTCCCTGCCGTCCGCCACCAGCGGTTCGCCCCGCAGGATGTGGGCTGCGAAGGCATTCAGCACCGCCACATGCTGCAGGTTCTGTCCATCCGTTTCCACCTGAATCAGATCATACGCCGGCTTGGCGAAGGCCTCCCGGCTGGTTTTGCAGGTGACGCGCTCATCCTCGCGCAGCCGCCAGAAGGTCAGCGCATCATTTTCGCAAACCAGCTTTCCTTTGGTTCCGGTGATTTCCAGGCGGTTGGTGCCCGGAGCATCCGCCGTGGTGGTAACAAACACACCGGTGGCCCCGTTTTCAAATTCCAGGTAGGCGGTCACGTCGTCTTCCACTTCGATGTCGTGCCACTTTCCCTCGTGGCAATGCGCCTGCACGCGAACAGGCAGGCCGCACAGCCACTGCAGCAGATCCAGCTGGTGCGGGCACTGGTTCAGCAGCACGCCGCCGCCTTCCCCGGTCCAGGTAGCGCGCCACGCGCCGGAATCATAGTAGAACTGCGTCCGGTACCAGTTGGTGATCAGCCAATTCATCCGCTTAAGGCTGCCCAGTTCCCCCGATTCCAGCATTTCTTTCATTTTGCGGTACACACAGTTGGTGCGTTGGTTGAACATCATGCCGAAGGTCAATTCGGAATGCTTGTCCGCGGCGGCAATCATGTCCCGCACCTGCAGAGTATACACGCCTGCCGGCTTTTCCACCATGGCGTGCAGCCCGTGCTCAAATGCCTGAATGGCCAGCGCAGGATGCTGGTAATGCGGTACGGCGATCAGCACAGCGTCGCAGCGTTTTTCGCGGATCAGCTCGCTGCCCTCCGAATAGATCACTGCATTGGGAAGCTTTTCCCTGGCCCACTGCCGGCGGGATTCGCGGCGGTCCGCTACCGCGGTGATTTCAATTTCCGGGCATTGTCCGGATAAAACATTGCCAATGTGTCCGGACCCCATATTTCCGGCGCCGATAACGCCCAAACGAATCTTGTCCATCTTACCGCTCCTTTGTCAGCATTGCCAGTTCAGGTCCCACAGAATGGATTTCAGGGCATCCAGGGCGATACGCCACGTGGTTTCCCCATCCAGCTTCATTTTTTCCCCGGTTTTTCCGCGTTCCAGCGCGCTAAAGCCTGTAAAATCCGCCAGATGCGGCTCCAGCGACAAATAACCGTTGTAGCCGTTATCCTTCAGTTTCCGCAGGATAGCCTTCACCTGGCCCTCGCCCCAGCCGGCCGGCGTCACGCGGCCGTCGGCAAAGCAGGCGTCCTTGATGTGCACGTACGCCACATAGGGCGACAGCAGCTCGTACGCTTCCATCGTGTCCTGGCCGCACTGCACAAAGTTGGCAAAATCGAAAACAGCCCGGAAGGATTCTCCGGCGAAACGCCGCATCAGGCGGTAGCAGCGCGGCGCCATATCGCCGAAGATCCCCTTCTCATTCTCATGCAGCAGCGTCATATGCTGCTTTTCCGCATAGGAAACCAGCTTTTCCATGCGGCTCATGACCGCATCCTCATATTCATCCGCCTGGCCTTGCGGTACGTAGAAGCTGAACATGCGGATGTTTTTTGTTTCAAAAACCTTGCCCAGTTCCACTACGTTCCGAAACAGATCAAAATGCGCGTCGAAATCGTCCGTGATGGCGATTTTCCCGATGGGAGAACCCACGGACGATACGTGCATTCCTTTTTCCCGCAGCATGCGCTGCAGCTTCTCCGCCTCCTTGGGCGAATAGGTTTGGATCCCGCGTCCGTCCACGCCCCGGATCTCGATGGCGTTTACCCCGGTCGCGGAGGCCACCTCCAACTGTTTTTCAAAGCTCGAATGAATTTCATCCGTAAATCCTGTCAGCAAGCCTGGTCCCTCCTGTCAATTTATTCCAAAGCAAATCACGCACGGGCAAAAGCGGCAAACATCTGTCTATACAAATATCGTGGCGCTGAATTCAGCACCACGATATCCTGGCGGAGAAGGAGAGATTCGAACTCAAGCAAAAAAGTTAAATACGTGCATGTTGCATCAAAATCAATGCAAATAGGTACAACAATTCTGTGATGAAATACCAAATGGTGATAATACGTGCCAATTCGTTGGTGGTATAATGGTGGCATTGGCTTGGTTCTGCTGGCTGATTTCCGTCAGGTATATTCATACAAACGGAGGAAAATCAGATGAAACAGGATCTCAAATCCAGCGTTAATTTTTCCTGCCGCATACGCGATTTCAGGAACGGATCGGATTACCTGCTGCATGGCGACTATTATAGGGAAACGGCGGAATTACCTTAGAAGCGTTATCGCAAGTTGAGCATGCAATCCCTGCTCTTTGGGATTTGATGCAGATATTTGGCGCCAACAGCGTGAAGCCCGACAAAGAACACACCGGAAATCAGCTGCATTCCGCACAGCAGCGCAAAAAAGGAACGCGTTCCGCAGGCTTCCAGCAGAAAGCCGCCCGCCGCCGCGGCAACAAAATTCACAACGGCGCTGATGGAATTCACCAAAGCTTGCGTACTGGCCTCCAATCCTTCCGGGGCCAGACGATGCAGGTATTGATACCGGCTGGCAACATACAGCGCATAGGAAAAACCCCGAAGCAGCTGTGCCGCGAAAAGTATAAAAACGGAATGGCCGAGCGCGTACAGGCTGTATTCCACCGTCAGGATCAGCGCGCTGATCAAAAGAAGCCATGCCCAGCCTGTACGGTGGGAAATCTTTTTGATGAGCAGCAGCATCGGCACTTCGCAAATCCCCGCCGCAAACATTAAAGCGCCGTACACGCTGCTGTCCAGGCCGAATTCCTTTACGGCATAGACCATATACGTGACGCGCCAGCCGAACGGAATCTGGTACAGAACTTCAAAAATGATGTGGCCGATGATCCAATAATTCAGCATGGAGCGGAAGGGCATATCCCGAAAGCGCTGACGCTCCTGCTTTTGTTTTGTTCCTTCGCTTTCCCCCGGAACGCGGGATGCCAGCAGAATGGAAACCGCGGCGAACACGGCGAAGAAGTAGTAGATAGTCCGTAAGGGCGCTGCCTGAAGAATGGGCACAAACGCCAAACTGAACAGCGCATACCCAATGGACGCCCAGCTGCGGACGCTGCCATAGGGGATTTTAAGCTTCGGATGGTCATTGACCCGGACGAGCCACAGCTCCATCATCATATTGGACGGATGGAAAAAGAAATACATCACCATCAGCATCCCGATCATGACCAGCCGCCACGGGCCGCTTCCCTGCGACAGGGCGGGCAGGGTCAGCGAACAGACCGCAACCCCGGCAATGCACAGCATGAAGCATTTTTTTACCGACCGGATGCGGTCTGAAACGATTCCCCAGACAGGCTGGGATACGATACTGATACCGTTCACAAAGGCTGTAATCAATCCCATCTGACCGGCCGTGATGCCGATGGATTCCAGGAAAACGGACAGAAAGTTTGCCGCCGCGAAACAGCCGTTGTAAATCAATTCCGTAATGGATAACTGCGCCTGGATTTTTCTTCTGTTCATTTTTGCTGTTGCCTCAGCTCCATGCCCGCAGCATCGGAACCGTATCCTTTTTCATCACTTTTTTCGGGGACGCATTTCGCCACCCAGCAGCTTCCGAATCACCCGGGCGGTGTACTGGCCGAGCACTGCCCAATGAGAGCCGCTATGGAAACGAAGCTGCCAAACAGCATTTGGCAAAGCTCGCCCACGGGCACAAAGAAGGTTCCGCACAGCAGCACGCAGGGCTTTTGCAAAGCGCGGAATTCTCCCTGATCCTCAAACAGAACGGCATTGGAATAAAGCACGACATGCCGTCCTTCAGGGAAAGAAAGAATGCAGGTTTCGCCGGCGTTTTCATATTGAATTTCGGCGCCATACACAACGGCAAAGAACTCCGCCGGAGCGCATAAAACTTCTGTTTCACACATTTCGCCGGTATTCACGGGACAAAAGTGCGGCAGTGCGGCAGGGATGAACATCCGTGCTGCGCCTGTGCCAGGACGGCCGATGGGCAGCATTTGATTCTTTTTGAAAACCAAATGGGACCCCATGGCCAGCAATACGGTGTCCTCATCCCCGGTCAGCGGGTTCGCGGGCAGATCCGCCTGGATAGCTCCAGCCTCCCTGCGGCACCCGCTGTATAATCTGTCCCAAAATACCTGCGCGCCGTACACCGGCTCCCGATGGCCCATGGAAGCAATTTCCCAGTTGATGATCGGCGCGTTCTTCCCGGGATAATACAAAAAATTGTCTTTGCCCTGAATGGTCAGGCTCGGTATTTCATCCTCAACACCATTTACATCCAGCCAAATTTCCCGGTTCAAATCGTTCATATGATAGCGGTTTTCATAAATATCTTCCGTTTCCGGCGTCAGCTTCCAGTTGATATCCTTTTCTCCCCGCATCTGGATG
>CACYGB010000034.1 GCA_902773895.1 uncultured Eubacteriales bacterium | reverse complement strand
ATCACAAGTTAAAACTCATTTCAGAATTAACTGTCGTTTTTTCCTCTTCTACTGTATCGTTTTCAAGATTCCCGCGCCCTCCGCTCCGGACCCTTCCGGTCCCTTCGCTTGAGCGCTCGACTATAATATCACGCCCTCCGCCCTTTGTCAACACCTTTTTTTGAAATTTTTTCGGGATTTTTGAAACAAAAAATCGGCAAATTTCCATTTGCCGACACAGCATGTGGTGGTTTTGCCACCCATGTCTGGGGAATCATCCCCAGATCTTGATCCTCCGCTGGGAATTATTTTTTTCTTTTTCTTTTGGCTTGCAGAAAGCGGCCGCGGCATCCTGGATAAAGCGTTCAAAGAACGGAACGTCGGTATGCTCGGACGCAAAACACAAAATCATGGGATGCTCCGCGTAAACGATCCCAACATCGTGGGTAATGCCGTCGTCCTCCCCCGTCTTATGGGCAATTGGCACGCCGGAAAGGAAGAAAGGCATTTTTCCGTTCAGCCGCTGTTCCTTCAAAACAGAAATCATCCGGGCGTCCGCCTGAGGAGACACGCACTGACCCCGGTACATTTTCTCCAGCAGCATGCCGATCTCTCCGGCGGTGATGGAATTTTCCACGCCCTTACGGGAGGCTTCCACGTCAAAAAGCCTCCTTCGCAGCACCGTTTTTTGGCAGCCCAGCCCCTGAAGCGCAGCATTGACGGCGCCGATCCCCAGCCGGTCAATCAGGATATTGGTGGCCGTATTGTCGCTGAGGATGATCATCAGCACGCACAAATCCCGCAGCGTCACCTGCAGCCCGTCGTGCAGGGCGTTCAGCGCGCCGCAGGACGGCATTTTCTGCTCCGGGCGGATAGTGAACACTTCCTCCATGGACAAAAGGCCGTCCCGCTCCTGCCGGAAGGCTTCGATCAGCACCGGGATCTTGATCACGCTGGCCGCCACCAGCGGCAAATCCGCCTGCCAGGCGCAGCTTTCCCCCGTAACCAGGTCTTTGACGTATAGCGACACCTCGCCCGGCAGGGAAGCCAGGCGAGGCAGCAAGGACCGGAATATTTCCTTTATCATCATAACGCAATCAAATCTTCAATACCGCTTTCGCGATGGTGAAATAAATGAACAGGGAGCTCATATCCACGATGGTGGTGATCATGGGGCTGGCCATCAGGGCCGGGTCCAGGCCCAGCTTTTTCGCCAGCATGGGCATGGCGCAGCCCAGCGCCTTGGCCAGCGCGATGGTGCAGAACAGCGCGGCGCCCACCACGAACGACACGCCCCAGTCGGCGCCGTTGATAAAGTGCACCCGGAAGAAGGTGAACGCAAACAGCACCGTGCCCACCAGGATGGCCACCCGGAATTCCTTCCACAGGGCCTTGAAAAAGTCCTTCAGGGTGATCTGCCCCAGGGAAAGACCGCGGATGATCAGGGTGGAGGACTGACTGCCGCAGTTGCCGCCCGTGTCCATCAGCATGGGGATACAGGCCGTCAGGATGATGCCGACGGAGCCGGAAGCGCTGAGCACATCCTCATAGCTGGTGATGATCATGCCGGTGAAAATGGCGATCACCGCCATCAGCAGCAGCCAGGGAATACGGTTCAGCGCCAGCTTGAACACCGGCGTTTTCAGGTATTCATCATCCGAAGGCGTCAGAGCAGCCATCTTTTCGAAGTCTTCCGTGGTTTCTTCTTCGATGACGTCCATGATGTCGTCGGCGGTGATGATACCGACCAGCCGATCTTCCTTATCCACTACAGGAATGGCGTACAGGTCGTAATGCCGCACCAGCTCGGCCACCTTTTCCTGGTCGTCCGTGGTGTGTACGGACACCGGATTGCGGTCCATGATGTTGGACAGCACGGTGTCCTCCGACGCCAGGATCATTTTGCGAAGCGGCAGGGTGCCGATCAGATGGCGGCCTTCGTCAATGATATACAGGGTGTAGATGGTTTCCTTGTCCAGGCCTTCCCGCCGGATAATGTCCATGGCCTGGCGCACGGTATCCTCTCCGCGGAATTCCAGGTACTCGATGGTCATCAGGGAGCCGGCGGAGTTTTCCGGATACCGCAGGAACTGGTTGATCAGGTTGCGTTTTTCGGGATCGGCGTTCTGCAGAACGCGCTTGACCACGCCCGCGGGCAGCTCCTCCAGGAAATCGACGGCGTCATCCAGGAACATGTCGTCGATCAGGGAACGGATTTCGTTGTCGCCGATGGATTCGATCAGGGTCTGTTTCTGCTCGTTGGACATATAGCTGAACACGTCGGCCGAAATATCCTTGGGCAGGATGCGGAACACCAGCAGCAGCTTATCCCGATCCAGCGTTTCCATGTACTGGGCGATGTCCACTTCGTTGAGCATCATCATGGCGCCGCGCAGTTCGCCGTGGCGGCCATTTTCCAGCAGGGTATTCAATCGTTTTTCAATGGCTTCCCATTCCATGGGGTGTCACCTTCTCTCCATTCTTTTTGAACGCTTTCAGGTTTTGCCCGCACGCAAAAAAACCCTCTTTTCTGCAGCGGTTCTTTCCTTGGAAGCCAGCCGGACGGCCGGTTCCTGTACGACGTTCAGCGATGCATGAGAGAACGAATGTGATGCCGGTATATGATCAGAGGTCCAGCGCCAATGAGCGCGGCATCCACGATCGCGGCACGCCTTCGCCCGCCTGGCACCTCTCGCCGTCGCCCATTGCCTGTCACCTCCTGTTTTTCCGATTGATTTCAGTATATGCCTTTGTCCCCTTCTTGTCAACCGAAGAACAAAATCGACATGAATTCTTCATGCTTCTGAAACAATTATTTTGCCTTCCCGGTTCCCTTCATTTTGCCGCGGACGCTTGCAGGATAGCAAAAGGATGATATAATAGAAGCAATCATATTCAAGGAGGTGCCTGCATGGCGGTATGCGGCGTGATCGCGGAATACGACCCCTTTCACCGGGGCCATGAAAGGCACCTGCTTTTAGCCCGGCAGAAAACCGGGGCCGACCGGGTCATCGTGGTCATGAGTGGCAGCTTCACCCAGCGGGGCATGCCGGCGCTGCTGCCTGCCCGCGTCCGGGCGGAAATGGTCCTCCGGTGCGGGGCGGACATCGTGCTGCAGCTGCCCTACGCCTTTTCCGTACGGGAAGCGGAGTATTTCGCCCTGGGCGGCGTGCACATCCTGAACAGCCTGGGCTGCGTTACGCATCTGTCCTTTGGCTGCGAAACCGAGGAAACGGATGCGCTCCGCGCCGCCGCCCGGATGCTGGAGCAGCCGGACGAAACGCTGGACGCGGAGATCCGGCAGGGCCTGTCCCAAGGGCTTTCCTTTGCTGCCGCCCAGGGCCGGGCCGTTTCCCGGCGTCTGGCCCTGCCGCAGTCTGCGATGACGCTGAACGCGCCCAACACAGCCCTGGCCCTGTGTTACCTGCGGTCGCTGATCCGCCTGAACAGCCCGATACAGCCCGTGCCTGTTCTTCGCACGGAGGATTACCACGCCACCCAGCTGGCAGCCCTCCCCTCCGCCGGCGCGGTGCGGGGCGCCCTGCTGCGGGGCGACTGGCAGGGCGTGCAAAAAGCAATGCCGGAAAGCGCGTTTTCCCTTTTGCGGCAAGCGGTGATCGGC
The DNA here is from genome assembly GCA_902773895.1 of uncultured Eubacteriales bacterium. Lineage (GTDB taxonomy): Bacteria > Bacillota > Clostridia > Christensenellales > Aristaeellaceae > RUG563. The sequence continues at coordinate 22,173 of CACYGB010000034.1, read as the reverse complement.
GGCAGGCTGTGCGCGCCCTCTTCGGTGGATCCGCTGCTGCGCCAGACGCTGCTGCATGCCGCCCCGGAGGACGTGGCCCGGTGGCCCGGCGTCAGCGAAGGGCTGGAGCAGCGCATCCTGAAGGCCGCGGAGACCGCCGTTTCCCGGGAGGAGCTGATTGCCCGCATCAAAACCCGGCGCTATACCTACGGCCGCATCAGCCGGGCATTGTGCCACGGCCTGATGCAGGTCAGCAGGGCCGATCTGCCGTCGCTGCCCCCTTCCGCCCGGATTCTGGGGTTCCGGGAAAGCGCCCGGCCGCTGCTTCGCCAGATCCGGGACAGCGGTTTCCCGCTGTACACCCGTCCCGCCAGGGAGCCCAGCGCGGCGCTGGACGTGCGCGCAGACGACCTGTGGGCCGTGCTGGCCGGATTGCCCCGGGGTGAAAGCTGCCGCAGTTCCGTTGTGATTGTGAAAGAATAAGCGGATTTCCGCCGTTTCTTCAAGCAGAAATGCCGGCCCGGCGCCGGCAGGAGGACCAGCCATGCGATTGATTTTTGTTCGTCACGGTCACCCCAATTACGAAAAAAACTGCCTGACCGACATCGGCCTGCGCCAGGCCCGGGCCGCTGCCCTGCGCCTGCGGGACGAGGGGATCGACGCGGTGTACTCCTCTCCCTTCGGCCGCGCCGTGGAAACCGCCCAATGCACCGCCGACGTGCTGGGGCTGCCGGTGCAGATCTGCGAATTCATGCACGAAATGTATTGGGGCAATCAGCGGGGGCTGCCGGTGTTCGCCGGCGGCCAGCCCTGGGAGGCGGCGCTGGAAATGATCCGCCGGGGTGAAAATGTGAACGACAGCGCCTGGCCCCGGCATCCGCTGTTTGACAACAACGACGCCGCGGCGGAGGATCAGCGCATCGGAAAGGCGCTGGATGAATGGCTGCGGCTGTTCGGCTATGCCCGGGACGGGCTGTATTACCGCTGCGAAGGGAACGCGAACCGGCAGCGCACCGTGGCGCTGTTCAGCCACGGCGGTTCCTCCTCCGCCGCCATGGCGCACCTGTTCAACCTGCCCTTTCCCCTGTTCTGCGCCATGGCCCCCATTCCCTTTACAGGCATCACCGTGGTGCGCTTCCCCCTGGAAGCGGAAGGGCTGTTCATGCCCTGCCTGGAGCTGATGGCCGACGGACGGCACCTGCCGCCGGAATTGCCGGACGGGCGCTGACGCGGTTCAGGCTGTACAAGCGGGAAAAAATATGATATAATGTTTGCCTGAATTTTTACGAACGCAGGAGGGCACGGCATGCGGCAGGTGAAGGTACGGTGGCTGGCACTGCTTTTGGCAGTGCTGTTTGCCTGTCCTTCCTTCCTGGCTGCCGCCCGGGCCGACGACTATAATCCCCTGTACCCGGAGATCCTGGAGGAGGGACACCTGACGGCCTCCTCTGCCATCCTGATCGAAGCGGAATCCGGCAAGGTGATCTACGAAAAGAACGCCGATCAGCCCGCCTATCCGGCGTCCACCACCAAAGTGCTCACCATCTGGCTGGCGCTGACGCTGGCAGAGCGCCTGCCCGTCAGCGAGGAATACGCAGGCCTTTCCAAGGCGCTGCAGTACGAGCAGCAATTGCAGACCAAGTTCACCGTCAGCCAGGACGCCGTCAATATCGCGCCGGATGAATCCAGCGCCAAGCTGGCCGCCGGCGAGGAAGTGGCGCTGATCGATTTGTGCTACGCCGCCATGCTGCCCTCCGGCAACGACGCCGCCAACGCCATCGCCGAGGGCCTGGGCGGAAACCGGCAGAACTTTGTGAACCTGATGAACTCCGCCGCCGTTTCCCTGGGCTGCACCAACACCCACTTCGTCAACCCCAACGGCCTGCACGACGACAACCATTTCACCACCGCCCGGGATATGGCCATCCTGAGCCGCGTGGCCATGCAGAACGAAACCTTCCGGGACATCGTTTCCGCCGAAAGCCATATCCTGCCCCGGGACAACATTTACCGCGCCCGCACCATTGAAAACCGCAACAACTTCGTGGTAAAATCCAGCGACGAGAAAAAAGCCGAACGCTACTACGAGGGCAGCACCGGCATCAAAACCGGCACCACCTCCGCCGCCGGCAACTGCCTGGTGGCCTCTGCCAGCAAGGACGGCATCGACCTGATCGCCGTGGTGTTCAATTCCACCTCCGACGCCAGCCGCTATACAGACGCCCGGCGCCTGATGGATTACGGCTTCTCCCAGTTCATCAGTACCAGCATCGCAGAAATTTACAAAGAAAATCCCCGCGTGGTGGACATCCGGGGCTTTGACCTGGCCGACGAGGGCGTGGGCCGGCTGACGCTGAACCTGAAACGGGCGGACGGCTCCAAGGGCCGCGATCTGCTGGTGATGACCCAGGAAGAAAAGGCCCACTGGATCCAGAATTTCTATTCGCTCACCGTCACCGATTTCACCCGGGAATTCCGCGCGCCTATCAGCGAAGGCGAAATCATGGGCACGCTCACCTATTATTCCGAAGACAGCGAACCGGTGGTGTATAACATGGTGGCCTCCCGCTCCATCGCCGCCCGGGAGCAATTGGCCCCTTCCATCGACCAGATCATCTCCGACGCGGAAAACGACCCCAACCCCTTCCCCCGCATCACGTTTGAGTTGGTGTTCCTGTACGTGATCCTGCCCGTGGTGGCCCTGTACCTGCTGGTGCATTTCCTGCGCGCAGGCTTCCGGTTCATCAAAACCAAGCGCAAGATGCGCGCGGTCAAGCCTACGGGAAGGTATTACCGGTAAGAGAATAACAGCGGGGGCTTCTTCAGCCCCCGGACCCCTGAACCAGGACCCGCTGGGTCCTGGACCTATCTTTGGCGATGCAGCAAACTTGGCAAAACAAACAATGCGCGCCTGAAGCTATTTCGACGACAAGAGAGCTCCCGGGCAAAAAGAAAACAGCGGGGATTTCCGAAAAACGAGCTTGTTCGTTTTTCCGGAAATCCCCGCTGTTTTCCCCTGTACGCTTGCGCACAGGCGGGCCGGCAAAGCCGGCCTGCCCGGGAGCGGCATGTTTTCGTTCCATTTGCTGCTGCGGAACATTGCTTGAGAAATAAGTCTTACCCCATCCGCAAATGGCGGGGTCCGGGGAGGAACCTCCTCCCCGGCGGGGTCTGGAGCAGCGCCCCGGCGTTCTCCCTGCGACTGCGGAGCATTGCTTGAAAAGAAAGTCACGCAATATCCGCAATCGATGGGGTCCGGGGAGGATCATCCTCCCCGGCGGGGTCTGGGGCAGCGCCCCGGCGTTCTCCCTGCTACTGCGGAATACTGTTTGAAAAATAAGTCTTACAACATCCGCAGCCGGCGGGGTCCGGGAAGGATCATCCTCCCCGGCGGGGTCTGGGGCAGCGTCCCGGCGTTTCCCTTGCTTCTGAATCCCGGCGTCCTCCTCACGTCAAAACGCCTGCAGCACCCGCAGGATCATTTCTGCAGCGAAGTCGATCTGCCTGGGCAGGCTGTTCAAATCCACACATTCCTTGACGGTGTGCATACCGGTGCCGGTCAGTCCCAGGCCGTCCAGCACGCCGATCCCGGCCTGGCCGGCGATGGCGATATCCCCGGCGCCGCCGGTTTTCTCGTGATAGCGTTTCTGGCCCTGCTCCCGGCTGACGGCCAGGGCAAGATCCAGCAGTTTCTGGCTCTGTTCGTTCAGGTCGATGGCCGGATGGCTGGCGCCGAAGGTGACCGCCGTCTGAACGCCGGGCACTCGTTCCACAGCGCAGATTTCCTGGATTTTGCGCATCAGTTCCGGCTTGTATGCCTGGTTGAAGTAACGGAATTCGCAATCCGCCTCCGCGGTGGGGGCCACCACGTTTTCCGCCGTGCCGCCGGTGATCAGGCCGGCGTTGAAGCTGATGTCCCTTTCATCATCCCGCAGGGTGTACAACGCGGTGATATGGGCGCACAAGGCCTGGATAGCGCTGGCGCAGACCTTGTACTGCGCCCCGGAATGGCCCGGAATACCGGTGCAGGCGATGTGCACAGACGTGACGCCCTTCCGGGCGCAGGTCAGGCGGTAATCACTGCCGCAGGGTTCAAAGCTCAGCGCGGCGACGGACTGCTTTGCCGTGTTCAGGATCACATCGTGGCTTTCCGGGGAACCCACTTCCTCGTCGGGATTGAGCACCGCGCAGATGCGCACCTGGGACAGATCCAGCTTCGGCAGCGCCTTTTGCAGGGCGTAGAGCATCACCACGTCGCCGCCCTTCATATCAGTGCTGCCGGAGCCCAGCGCCTTTCCGCCGCCCAGATTCCGGAACGGCACATACACATTCCGCGGGAAAACGGTGTCCATATGCCCCATCAGCATCAGCTGTTTTGCGCCTGTTCCGATGCTTGCTTTCAGCACCGGGCCGTAATCCTTCCCGGGGATCAGCTCCGTCTGAAAACCCAGGGAAGCAAAATCCTGCGCAAACATTTCCGCCACTTTCTGCACGTCCTGGCGGTCGTGGCTGCCGCTGGGCTGGTCCACATATTTTTTCAGGGATTCCAAAGGAGTTGTCAGCATACCATCCTCCGTTACAGCACTTTATTCAGGAAGTCCTGGGTCCGCTTCTGCTGGGGATGATCGAAGATCTGGTCCGGCGGCCCGGCCTCCACGATCTGCCCGTCGTCGATGAACAGCACATAGTCCGCCACCTGACGGGCAAAGCGCATTTCATGGGTCACCACCATCATGGTCATGCCGTCGGCCGCCAGGGCCTTCATCACGTCCAGCACCTCGCCCACCATTTCCGGGTCCAGGGCGGAGGTCGGCTCGTCAAACAGCATCATATCCGGGTCCATGGCCAAGGCCCGCACGATGGCCACGCGCTGCTTCTGGCCGCCGGACAGCCGGCTGGGATATTCGTCCCACTTGTCAAACAGGCCTACGCGCTTGAGCAGCGCTTCCGCCTTCTTTTCCGCTTCCTCCTGCGTCATGCCCTTCACCTTCCGGGGGGACACGGTGATGTTGTCCTTCACCCGCAGGTGCGGAAACAGGTTGAACTGCTGGAACACCATGCCCATGCGTTCCCGCAGGCGGCACAGTTCCTTGCGGCTGGCCTGGGTCAGGTCGTTGCCCTCAAACAGGATCTGGCCCGACGTGGGCTTCTCCAGCATATTCACCGAGCGCAGCAGCGTGGATTTGCCGCTGCCGGACGGGCCGATCAGCACCAGCACGTCGCTTTTGTGCACGTTCAGGTTGATGCCCTTGAGCACGTGCAGCTTGCCGAAATGCTTGTGCAGATCGCGGATCTGCATCAGCGTTTCGGTGGAGGAACCGGAGTCCACAACGGTGCCGATTCCGGTGTTATCCATGGTTTTATTTTCAAGCAACGCTGTTTTCACTGCGACGCATCCTCCTTTCCAGCAGGCCCAGCAATTTGGTCATGGTATAGGTCAGCACGAAGTAAATCAGCGCCGCCACGATCATGGTTTCCAGATAGCGGTAATTGACGGACGAAAGCTTGTTGGCCTGGTAGGTCAATTCGTACACACCCACGGCGTACAGCACGGAGGACTCCTTGATGATAGCGATGAATTCATTGCCCATGGCCGGCAGCGTCACCTTGATGGCCTGGGGCAGGATGATGTAGCGCATCTTCTGGAAGCCGTTCATGCCCAGGGAATCGGCCGCCTCCTCCTGGCCCTTTTCCACCGACTGCAGCCCGGCGCGGATCAGCTCCGCCATATACGCGCCGGAGTTGATCACCAGGGCGATGATGCACAGCGTCATGCGCGGCAGCTTCAGCCCCAATTGCGGCAGGCCGTACACGATCATCAGCACCTGCACCAGCAGGGGCGTGCCGCGGATAAACGCCACGTAGGCGTTCATCAGCCAGCGGATGGGCAGGATGCGGGTGTGGCGGAAAATGGCCACCAGAAGCCCCAGCACGGACCCCAGCACCACCGTAAACAGCGCCAGCTCCACCGTGGTGCCCACGCCCTGCATGAACACGCTGAATTTGCCCGTCAAGATTTCCCATATCTTCGGAATGCTGATCATGGGGGAACTCCTTCCTCTGTGTCATAAAAACAAGGAATGCAGGGACCGCGTGATCCGGCGGCCCCTGCCTGATTTCCTTGTCTGTTTTCGCTTATTCGGCCAGCAGGGAAACGCTCTTGGTCACAGCGTCATCCATCCACTGATCCCAGGTGCCGTCGGCCTTCACCTTGGCGATGTAGGCGTTGACGATTGCCAGCAGGGACGCGTTGTCGCCCTTGGGAACGGCGGCGCCGATGCCGGCGGAGGAATCATACTGCACCGGCACATCGCTGATCTGGAACACGCCGGGATACACCACCATGTACTGCTTGGCCACCAGGTCGGTGATCAGCCAGCCGTCGATGTTGCCGGAAGCCAGCTCCATGGCCAGGATGGAGGGCTTATCCAGCAGCAGGGGTTCGGAAGCGGAAAACTGCTCTTCCAGGATGCCCTGCTGCAGGGCGCCCAGCTGCGCGCCTACTTTTTTGCCGGCCATGTCTTCCACGGTTTTCAGGGTGTCAAAATCCGCCGCGCGGACCAGCATGATCTGTTCGCCGGAGAAGTACGGATCGGAGAAATCCACCACTTCCAGCCGTTCGGGCTTAATGGCCAGGCCGGAAATGACCATGTCCAGCTCCCCAACGCTCAGGGCGGTCACCAGGCCGCTGAACGCCTGGTCGTTGATCTTCAGCTCCACGCCCAGCTCCTGGGCAATGCCCTTGGCCAGCGCCATGTCGAAGCCGGCGATCTCCTCTTTGCCCGTTTCGGGGTTGGTCCAGTAAAATTCATAAGGGGGGAATTCGATGTTCGCGCCCAACTCCAGAACGCCCTTGGCCTGGATGTCGCTCAGCTGATCCGCGGAAGCCATCGCCGTCATGCCCAGCAGCATCATCGCCGCCAGCAGCAGTGCCATCATCTTCTTCATAGTCATTTCCTCCGTTTAAAAATTTGTTCGTCGGTCGGTTGCTTGGTACATCCCCTATTATATGCATCGCTTTACTGTTGTCAAGCGGTAAATTTGTTATTTTTATGCATAAATTAGCCTATATTCATGAAATATATTTATTTTTATGCATAAATACAACATAAAAACAATTTTCCTTGTGCTCGTTTCCCGGCTGTGGTATAATCCCAGACATCCGGAAACGGGAAGGGAGAGGAAAGATCGTGCGGCTGTATTTCGCGCCCCTGGAGGGCTTCACCGACGCGGTGTACCGCCAAACGCACCATCGTGTTTTTCCGGGCGCCGACAAATACTTCATGCCGTTTGTCAGCCCTTCCGCCTCCCTGTCCTTTACCGGCCGGGAGCGGTTTGACCTGGATCCGCGGAACAACGCCGGCATCCCGGCCGTGCCGCAGATCCTGGCATGCAACGCGGATTATTTCCTGGGAACAGCGGCGCTGCTGCGGGACGCGGGGTATCCGGAGGTGAACCTGAACCTGGGCTGTCCCTCAGGCACCGTCACCGCCAAGGGAAAAGGCGCAGGCTTTCTGAAAAACCCCGACGCGCTGGTGCGGTTCCTGGACGCCGTTTTCGCCCGCGCGCCGCTGCCCGTTTCCGTCAAGACCCGCATCGGCTTTGCATCCCCGGAGGAATGGCCCCGGCTGCGGGACATCCTGCTTCAGTATCCGATGCAGGAAATCATCGTGCATCCCCGCACCGGCCGGGAACACTACGCGGGACGCCCGCACACGGAAATCCTGGAGGATCTTCTGGCCCGGGCGCCGTTTCCCGTCATCTACAACGGCAATGTGTTCACCCTGGCCCAGGCCCGGGAAATCCAGGCTGCTTTCCCCCGCCTGTCCGGCCTGATGCTGGGCCGCGGCGTCACCGCCAATCCGGCGCTGATCCGGGAGATCCGCGGCGGAAGGGGCATCGACAGGGAAACGCTGCTGGCGTTCCACGATCAGCTGTACCGTGCTTACCTGCGCACTTGGCCGGAAACCGCGGTCATCGGCCGGATGCACGCCATCATGGGCTATATGAGCTTTTGCCTGGGAAACCCGGCCAAGCCCCTGAAAGCCCTGTGCCGCGCCACCCATCCCGACGATTACCAGGACGCCCTGCGCCGGCTGATGGACGAACGGGAGCTGGCGCATCCGCCCCTGTTTATTCCGCCCGGCGAAACCCGGGAGAGCGCCGCGGCGCCGCTGCTGGCCCCGGCGCCCGGACATTAATCCCGAGATCACGGACTGATTGCTTTTCAAAAAACCGGCTGAGGCGCTGTCGCACCTCAGCCGGTTTTATTCTTTTGTTATGCGGCGGTTACTGTTTCATCCGGGCGGCGGCCTTGGCGCGCTGCTCGTGGCTCAGTTCCCGCTTGCGCATGCGCAGGGATTTGGGCGTGATTTCCAGCAGTTCATCGTCGTCGATGAATTCCAGGCATTCCTCCAGCGTCAGCGGATGGATGGACACCAGGCGCAGGCTGTCCTCCGACGCGGAGGCGTTGCGCATGTTGGTCACGTGCTTGGCCTTGCACACGTTCACCACGATGTCCCCGGGGCGGCTGGATTCGCCGCAGATCATGCCGCCGTACACCGGCACCTGGCTGCCCACGAACAGGGTGCCCCGGTCCTGCACGTTAAACAGGGCATACTGGGTCGTTTCGCCGGTTTCATAGCACACCAGCGCGCCCACGTTGCGGTGGGGAATGTCGCCCTTGTAATCCTCGTAATGGTCAAACACGGCGCTCATGATGCCTTCGCCGCGGGTGTCCGTCATGAATTCGCTGCGGTAGCCGAACAGGCCCCGGGACGGAACCAGAAATTCCAGCCGGACCCGGTCGCTGCCGCCCATGGATTCCAGGGTGCCCCGGCGGCGGCCGATCTTTTCGATCACCGCGCCGGCGTAGGCCTGGGGCACGTCGGCCACCATGCGCTCGACGGGTTCCTGCTTGACGCCGTTTTCAAAGCGGTAAATCACTTCCGGCTTGCTCACCTGGAACTCATAGCCCTCGCGGCGCATGGTTTCGATCAGGATGGACAGATGCAGTTCCCCGCGGCCCCACACCTCAAACTGGTCCGGGGTTTCGCCGTCCTTGACCCGCAGGCTCACGTCCGTTTCCAATTCCCGGTACAGCCGGGCGCGCAGATGGCGGCTGGTGACGAACGTACCTTCCCTGCCGGCAAAGGGCGAATCGTTCACCGAGAAGGTCATGGTCACGGTGGGCTCGGTAATGGCCACAAAGGGCAGCGGCTCCGCATGCTCCGGATCGCACACCGTATCGCCGATGGAAATATCCGCCAGGCCGGTCAGCGCCACGATGTCGCCCATGCCAACGCTTTCGGCGCCCACGCGCTTGAGCCCGTCGTAAAGGCTCAGGCCCGTCAGCCGCCAGGGGGCGGAAACCTGGTCGTTGGACGCGTTGCAGCGCACCACCATCATGTTGTCCTTCAGCGTGCCCCGGGTGATGCGGCCAATGCCGATGCGGCCCACGTATTCGTTGTAGTCGATGGTGGAAATCAGCACCTGCGCCGGCCCGTCGGGATCACCTTCGGGAGCGGGGATGTATTCCATAATGGCGTCAAACAGCGGCCGCAGATCCTCCCCGGGCACCTCCGGGTCCAGCGTGGCGGTGCCTTTCCGGGCGGAAGCGTAAATGATGGGCCTGTCCAGGGTCGCCGGGTCGGCGTCCAGCTCGATCAAAAGATCCACCAGCTCGTCCACCACTTCGGCGCACCGGGCATCGGGCCGGTCCACCTTGTTGATCACCAGCAGCACGGGCAGCTTCAGGCTCAGGGCCTTTTGCAGCACGAAACGGGTTTGGGGCATGGGGCCTTCAAAGCTGTCCACCAGCAGCAGCACGCCGTCCACCATCTTCAGCACGCGTTCCACCTCGCCCCCGAAGTCGGCATGGCCGGGGGTGTCCACGATGTTGATTTTGGCGTCCCGATAATGTACAGCGGTATTTTTGGCCAGGATGGTGATACCGCGCTCCCGCTCCAGGTCATTTGAGTCCATCACGCGCTCAGCCACCTGCTGGTTCTGGCGGAACACGCCGCCCTGGCGCAGCATCTGGTCCACCAGCGTGGTCTTGCCGTGGTCCACGTGCGCAATAATCGCTATATTCCGGATGTCGTTGCGGATCATGTGTGCTTCTCCCTTTCAGTTGGCGAAAAAACCAACGCTTCATTGTATATCCAAAAACAGGGGTTTGTCAACCTCCGCAGCGCCCGGAAAAGCAAAAAATTTCAATGTTCCACCCGTTCCCGGGGGCGCATCCGCTTTTCCCGCGAAGGAGGCTGCAGCAGCCTGTTTCCCCGCGGGATTTTTCCTTTCTTTTCGCTCATGGCTCTCACCTCCCGGCTATTTTGCGCAGGGATGCGTAATTCATGCGTTTTTTCCTTTTTTCCTTGCGCATTTTCGTTTTTTATGATATGATGCTTTTAAGAATATGAGCAATAAGGACGGAATCTGCCCATCGGCGGGAACGGCGGGGTGAACGCAGATGCTGAAAATGCATATTTTTCTGGTTGGCATGGCCGGCGCTGGGAAAACCAGCCTGGGCCGCCGCCTGGCGCAAAACCTGAATTGGCCCTTTGTGGACACCGATCAAAGGGTCAGCGAAGTCATGGGCATGTCCGTCAACGAAATCTTCTCCACCTTCGGCGAGCCTTTTTTCCGCAGCGTCGAAACGGCCGCCCTGGTGGAATTGATCGGCCAGGCGCCCTGCGTGGTGTCCACCGGCGGCGAACTGTGCACTTTCCAGGAAAACGTGACCATCATGAAAAACCACGGCATCATCATCCACATCGACCGGCCCCTGGACCAGATCATGTCCGACATCAAAACGGACCGGCGGCCCCTGCTGGCCGGCGGAAGCCACGAGGACGTGATCGACCAGTACAACCGCTGCATCGGCCATTACCGGGCGGCGGCCGACTACCGGCTGGACAACAGCAAGGGCTTCGTGCTGGGCATCCGGAACCTGACGGAGCTGGTGGAAGACATTAAGGACTAAGCGGTTTTCATGGCATTTTTGCCAGCGTTCCTTCTTCCCCGCAGGCGTACACCAGCGCCTGCATTTTTTCTGCCCGGACGGTTTCCTCCGTCCCGTCCGGCGATCCGGTGGAAAAAGTTTTCTGTGTCAGAATCCGCACGCCGTCCTCCGTGTAGCAGGCGCCGCCCCAGCAGCGCACCGCAAAGGAGGACTGCAAATCATCCCGGAACCAGGTTTCGTACGCTTCCGCGGCGTAAACCGCTTCCGTCTGCCGGGTCAGCAGGTTATAGATCAGGACGCTTCGGCAATAATACCCGGTGCCGTGGCCCACATTCGTCATTTCCAGGTACAGCCCCCGGCCGCCGCAGGCATGCAGAAAACCCGTTTCCCCCATCACGCAGTCGGTCAGCTGCCAGCCGCTGGCAGCCCGCACAAAAATCAGCGTATTGTCTTCTCCCCAGCCGGCGCCGGCAAACCCGATGGTTTCCACCTGCACAGGCGCGCCGTTCAGCGCCGGGCTGTGCCGCACCGGGCTGCCTTCCGGCGCCGTCTCCAGGATGCCCCAGCTTTCCAGCACCTGCCGGGTGCCCGCGTCCCCCGCCTGATCGTACGCGGCGTTCAGCGTTTCCCAGGCTTCCTCCGGCGTGATAAACAGCCCGGAAAAACCTGTTTGCTGGGTGTAAGAGGGCTGGGGTTCCTCCGGCCACAGGGCGTCCAGCGCCGGGGCGAACAAGCGTGCCTCTTCCCAGGTGGTCACTTCATCCGGCCGCAGCATTTCCGCACAGACAGAAAAAACGGCTGCCCAGGCCATCAGCGCCAGCAGAATTCCAACAAACCTCTTCATTCCTTCGCCCTCCTTGCATTTTCCATTCATCAGACGAAGCAGAGTCCCTTTTTGTTGCGCCCTGCCCGGATTTTAACAAATTATTCACAAACCGTATTCCCGGGCATCCGTTCCCCCGGCCGGCGGAATACGGCTCCTCCCGCAGCACCTATGGAATTTCCGCCGTGCTCCCGCGCTGACCCGGCCCGGATTTTCCCTGTTTTTCTTTCGTTTTCCCCTTGTCATACTCACTTTAATGTGTTAAACTGTTTCCGTACAGTGCGGATCGGTTTCCGCACGGAAAGGAAAGCGGCATGCGCAGCGGAAGAATCGGCAATCGATACTGGTTTTACTTTACCGTCTGAAACGAGGTAAAGTAATTTTGCTGCACGCGCTTTTATCCGATCCGGATCAAATGAATGGGCTCGCAGAATTACGACGGGCCCTCTTTTTTATGGAGGAACAATCATGATCATTTCCCTGAAAAAAGACGTCCGCAAGGAAGAAATGAACCACCTGATCAGCTGGCTGGAAAGCTACGGGGTGCGCACGCACATATCCGAAGGCGAATTCCAGACCATCATCGGCCTCATCGGCGACACCACCCGCATCGACACCGACCTGATCAGCGGGCTGGACATCGTGGAAAACGTGATGCGGATTTCCGAGCCCTTCAAAAAGGCCAACCGCAAATTCCATCCGGAGGACACGGTGGTTTCCGTCTGCGAGGGCGTGCAGATCGGCGGCGGGCATTTCCAGTTCATCGCCGGCCCCTGTTCGGTGGAATCCGAAAGCCAGATGGAAACGGTGGCCCGGGCCGTGCAGGCCAGCGGGGCCGGGCTGCTTCGCGGCGGCGCGTTCAAGCCCCGCACCTCCCCCTATGATTTTCAGGGCCTGCATGAAGAAGGCATCCGCCTGCTGCTGGAAACCAAGCGCCGCACCGGCATGCCCATCGTGACCGAGATCATGGACATCGGCCATCTGCCGCTGTTTGAAAACGTGGACGTGATCCAGGTGGGCGCCCGCAACACCCAGAACTTTGAGCTGCTCAAGGAGCTGGGCCGGGTCCACAAGCCCATTCTGCTCAAGCGCGGCATCGCAGGCACCATCAAAGAACTGCTGATGAGTGCCGAATACATCATGGCCGGCGGCAACGAGCAGATCCTGCTGTGCGAAAGGGGCATCCGTTCCTACGAAACCTACACCCGGAACACCCTGGATCTGTCCGCCGTGGCCGTGCTGCACGAGATGAGCCATCTGCCCGTCATCGTGGACCCCAGCCACGCCACCGGCGTATCCCGTTACGTCAAGCCCATGGCGCTGGCAGCAGCCGCCTGCGGGGCGGACGGCCTGATGATCGAAGTGCACAACGATCCGCCCCACGCCCGGTGCGACGGCCCGCAGTCGCTGACGCCGGAGCAGTTTGACGATGTGGCCAAATCCGTGCGGGCGGTGCGCGCGGCCATCGGAGGGAAATGAGCATGGAAACAGTTGGCGTTGTGGGGCTGGGCCTGATGGGCGCGTCCCTGTGCAAAGCGCTGAAGGCCGCCGGATATGCCGTGCTGGGGCTGGACATCGACCCCGGCACCCAGCAGTATGCCGCGCTGACCGGCACAGTGGACGGCGCGCTGAACGACGAAACCCTTCCATCCTGTGATTTCCTGTTCCTGGCGCTGTACCCCCAGGCGGCGGTGGATTACCTGGCCGCCCACGCATCGCGGATCAGGAAAGGCGCCATCGTGGCGGACCTGTGCGGCGTCAAGCGGGCGGTCTGTCCCCCTTGCTTCCGTCTGGCGGCGGAGAACGGCTTCACCTATATCGGCGGCCATCCCATGGCCGGACGGCAGTTTTCCGGCATCAAGTACGCCCAGGACAGCCTGTACAAAAACGCCACCATGATCCTGGTGCCCCGGGAAAACGAGGATCTGTTTGTCCTCAGCCGCCTGCGGGACCTGCTGCACGCCGTGGGCTTTGCCCATGTGACGCTGACCACGGCGGAAAAGCACGACGAAATGATCGCCTTTACCTCCCAGCTGGCCCACGTGGTCAGCAACGCCTACATCAAATCCCCCACCGCCAACCAGCACCGCAGCTTTTCCGCCGGCAGCTACCGGGATCTGACCCGGGTGGCCAAGCTGAACGAAACCATGTGGACGGAGCTGTTCCTGGAAAACGCCGATTACCTGGGGAAAGAGCTGGACACCCTGATCGCCGCGCTGTGCGATTACCGGGACGCCCTGGCGCAGGGAGACGAGGAGAAGCTCAAAGCGCTGCTGAAGGAAGGCCGCCAACGCAAAGAGGAGATCGATACCGAATGGAAAAGCTGACGGTGGCGGTTCAGCCGCCTTACAACGTCCTGCTGGAAAAGGGCCTGCTGACACGGGCCGGCAGCGCCGCCGCGGAGGCTGTGAAGGGCCGCCATGTGATGATCGTGGCCGACGACGGGGTCGCGCCCCTGTACCTGGACCGGGCGGTTTCCTCCTTTGAGGCCGCCGGCTTCCGGGCGGATTCCTTTGTGTTCCCGCAGGGAGAAACCCATAAATCGCTGCAGACCGTGGAGCAGGTGCTGCTGGCCGCCGACCGGGCCGGCATCACCCGCAGCGACGGTTTCGTGGCCCTGGGCGGCGGGCTGACCGGCGATCTGACGGGGCTGGCCGCGGCGCTGTACCTGCGGGGTGTCGACCTGATCCAGATCCCCACCACGCTGCTGGCCATGGTGGACGCCTCCGTAGGCGGCAAAACCGCGGTGAACCTGGCCGCCGGCAAAAATCTGTGCGGCGTTTTTTCCCAGCCCCGTCTGGTGATTGCCGATCCCGATACGCTGTCCACCCTGTCCCCGGCCCTTTTCGCCGAAGGCATGGCCGAGGTGATCAAGTACGGGGCCATCTGCGACGCGGCGCTGCTGGACCGCGTTGCCAGGCACACGGACCTGACGGCCGTCATCGCCGACTGCATCCGCATCAAGGCGGACATCGTGTGCCGGGACGAACGGGACCTGGGGCAGCGCCAGCTGCTGAATCTGGGCCACACCTTCGGCCACGCGCTGGAAAAATTGAACAGTTTTTCCATCTATCATGGGGAAGGCGTGGCGGTAGGCCTGCTGATCGCCGCCTTCGCGGCGGAAAAACACGGGTTGTGCCAGACGGGGGTGTACGCGGAATTGCGGCGTCTGCTTTCCGATTGGCGCCTGCCCGTTTCCACCTCCTTTGACGCCCGCACCGTCGCCCAAAATGCCCTGAACGACAAAAAGCGCCAGGGCGACCGCATCACCCTGGTGCTGCCCGTGCGGCGGGGACGCAGCGAACTGTATCCCCTGCCGACGGGAGAGCTGGCGTCTTTCATCGCCTGCTGCGACGGGGAGGTGACCGGGCTGTGAACGTCACGGTCACGCCGCATCCGCTGCGGGGCACGGTCCAATCCGTGGTGTCCAGCAAATCCCACGCCCACCGGCTGCTGATCTGCGCCGCCCTGGCGGACAGGCCCACCGTTCTGCAGGGAGTGGATCCTTCCGCCGATCTGCTGGCCACCGTCCGCTGCCTGCGGGCGCTGGGCGCGGACATCGCGTGGGAAGGCGCCGGCCTTTCCGTCACGCCCCTTTCCTCCCCCTGCAAAAACGCCCTGCTGGACTGCGGCGAAAGCGGCTCCACCCTGCGGTTCCTGCTGCCGGTGGCCGCGGCGCTGGGGGCGGACTGCGCGTTCACCGGCCAGGGCAAATTGAAGGACAGGCCCCTGTCCCCCTTGCGGGAAGCCATGGAGGATCACGGCTGCGTCCTATCGGCCCCGGGGCAGTTCCCTTTGACGTGCTCCGGCGCCTTGAAGCCCGGGGCCTACACCCTGGCGGGCAACGTTTCCTCCCAGTTTTTCACCGGACTGCTGCTGGCGCTGCCGCAGCTGCCCGGCGACAGCCGCCTGCTGGTGGGCGGGCCGCTGGAATCCCGGCCTTATGTGGACATGACGCTGGAAACCCTGGCCCTGTTCGGCATCCGCGTGGATCCCCTGGAAAACGGTTATTTCATTCCCGGCGGCCAGCGTTTCCGCTCCCCCGGCACAGCCGCCGCGGAAGGCGACTGGTCCGGCGCCGCGTTTTTCCTGGCTGCCGGCGCGCTGCCCAGCGCGGCCGTCACCTGCGCTCCGCTCCGTCCGGATTCCCGGCAGGGCGACAGGGCTGTTGCGCCGCTGCTGGCCGCCCTGGGAGCCCGCGTCACGGACAAGGAAAACGCCGTATCCGTTCAGCCCGGGCCGCTGCGCGGCATCGTCATTGATTTGTCGGACATTCCCGATCTGGCGCCGATCCTGGCTGCGGCGGCGGCTTTTGCCCGGGGCGAAACGGTGCTGCGCCCCATCGCCCGGCTGCGGCTGAAGGAATCCGACCGGGTGGCGGCCATCCTGGCCCTGCTGCACAGCCTGGGCGTGGAAGCCCGCGCGGCGGAAGATCAACTGATCATCCGGGGCCGCGGCGGCGTTTCGGGCGGCACGGTGGACAGTTTTCACGATCACCGCATCGTTATGGCGGCGGCTATCGCCGCCACAGCGGCCGACGGCCCCGTTACCATCCTGGGGGCGGAAGCCGCCGATAAATCCTACCCCGGCTTTTTCGGCCAGTTCCGGGCCCTGGGCGGCCTGGCAAAGGAGGATTGACCATGGAGTTTCAGGGAAACAAGCTGCATCTGACGGTATTCGGCCAGTCCCACGCCCCGGCTGTGGGCATGGTGCTGGACGGCCTGCCCTCCGGCTTTGCCGTGGACATGGAAAAGCTGCAGTCCTTCCTGGCCCGGCGGGCGCCCGGCCAAAGTCGGTTCACCACCGCCCGGAAGGAAGCGGACATACCGGAATTCGTCAGCGGCCTGACGGAGGGCGTCGCCTGCGGCGCGCCGGTGTGCGCCCTGATCCGCAACGGCGACAAACGCAGCGCGGATTACGCCCGGTTTTTCTCCGTTCCCCGGCCGTCCCACGCCGATTATCCGGCCCGCGTCCGGTACGGCGACGCCTATGATTTCCGGGGCGGCGGCCCCTTTTCCGGCCGGCTCACCGCGCCGCTGTGCGTGGCCGGCGGCATCGCCCTGCAGTGGCTGGAGGCCCGGGGCGTTTTTCTGGGGGCGCATATCGCGTCCATTGCCGGCATCCGGGACGCGGCCTTTGACCCCGTCGATGTTTCCGCGGCGGATTTTGAGGCGGTCCGCAGCCGGGATTTTCCGGTGCTCGATCCGGCAGCGGGGCAGCGGATGCAGGAAGCGATCGACCTTGCCCGGCAGGAGCAGGATTCCGTGGGCGGCGTGGTGGAATGCGCCGCTGTGGGGCTGCCCGCAGGCGTGGGCGGCCCGCTGTTTGAGGGCCTGGAATCGGCGCTGAGCGCGGCGCTGTTCGCCATTCCCGCCGTGAAGGGCGTGGCATTCGGCAGCGGCTTTGAGGCCGCCGCGCTGCGGGGCAGCCGGCACAACGATCCCTACATCCTGAAAGGCGGCCAGGTCCGAACGGCCACCAATCACGCCGGCGGCCTGCTGGGCGGCATGACCACCGGAATGCCTCTGCTGCTCACCGCCGCCTTCAAGCCCACGCCTTCCATCGGCCAGGCGCAAAAAAGCGTGAACCTGGATACCCTGGAGGAAGAGGAGCTGGTCATCACCGGTCGGCACGATCCCTGCGTGGTTCCCCGGGCCGTGCCGGTGGTGGAGGCCGTTGCCGCGCTGGTGCTGATGGACAGGCTTTTGTAAAGGAGGGGCCCTGATGGATATGAATGAACTTCGCAGGCAGATCGACGAAACCGACGCCCAGATCGTCCGGCTGTACAGACAGCGGATGGACATCGTAAGCCAAATCGGCGCGTACAAGCGCGAACACGGCCTGCCCGTTTACGACAGCGAACGGGAACGCCAACTGCTCAACAAGATGGGCGACATGGCCGGAGAGGAATTCGAAAGCGGCGTCCGGGCCCTGTTCAGCATGCTGATGGAGCAAAGCCGCGCCCGGCAGCTGCTGTCAAGCGGCAAAAAAAGCGCTTTGGGCGAGCAAATCAGCCGGGCCGTCCGGGACACGGAAGCGCTGTTTCCGCCCAAAGCCATGGTGGCCTGCCAGGGTGTGGAAGGCGCTTATTCCCAGATCGCCTGCGAAAAGCTGTTTTCCGCGCCGTCCATCCTGTATTTCAAAACCTTTGACAGCGTGTTCAGCGCCATCGAAAGCGGCCTGTGCCGCTATGGCATCCTGCCCATCGAAAACAGCCTGGCCGGATCGGTGAACAGCGTATATGACCAGATGATCCGGCATCATTTCTACATCGTCCGCTCCACCCGCATCAAAATCGACCATACGCTGCTGGCGCTGCCCAGCGTTTCGCTGTCCGACGTGCGGGAGGTTTATTCCCACGAGCAGGCCATCAACCAGTGCTCGGAATTCCTGGCCAGCCACAAGGACTGGCACGTCAACATCTGCAGCAACACGGCGGCGGCAGCCAAAATGCTCAGGGACAGCGGAAGGACGGATGCCGCGGCCATTTCGTCGGGCAACTGCGCCGCGCTGTACGGCCTGCAGCGCCTGGCCGGCGACATCCAGAACAACAGCAACAACCACACGCGTTTCATCTGCATTTCCAAAAAGCTGGAAATCTATCCCGGCGCCGATCACACCAGCCTGATGCTGGTGCTGCCCAACAAGCCCGGCAGCCTGTGGCAGCTGCTCAGCCGCTTCTACGCCCGGGGCATCAACCTGACTAAGCTGGAAAGCCGCCCCATGCCGGGACGGGATTTTGAATTCATGTTCTATTTTGACATCGACGCGTCGGTGTACTCCCCCGCTTTTGCCCATCTGATCGAGGAATTGGACGCCACGCTGGAGGATTTTTCCTACCTGGGCAGCTATACGGAGACGGTGTCATGAGGGGGTATGGGCTCCTGGGCGAAAAGCTGGGTCACAGCTTTTCCCCGCAGATCCACCGGGCGCTGGGCGGCTACGATTACCGGCTGCTGGAGGTAGCGCCGGAGGATCTGCCCGGTTTTATGGAGCGCCGGGACTTCACGGCCATCAACGTGACGATTCCCTACAAGCAGGCCGTGCTTCCCTGGATGGACACGGTGTCGGAAACCGCCCGGCGGATCGGCTGCGTCAACACCGTGGTTCAGGACAGCCAGGGACGCCTGCACGGCTACAATACCGACGCTTCCGGCTTCCTGTGGATGGTGAACCGATCCGGCATCCGAATCGGCGGCAAAAAATGCTTGGTGCTGGGCAGCGGCGGCGCGTCCAAAACCGTCTGCGCCTGCCTGCGCGATCTCGCCGCCCGGGAGGTGACGGTCATTTCCCGGCACGGAGCGGACAATTATGAAAATATCGCCCGTCACGCCGACGCCCAGGTGATCATCAACGCCACTCCCGTTGGCATGTACCCACAGAACGGGCTAAGCCCGGTGGAGCTGTCGCTTTTCCCGCAGCTGGAAGGGGTGCTGGACCTGATCTACAATCCGGCCAGAACGGCGCTGCTGCTGCAGGCGGAAAAGCGGGGCATCCCCTGCCTGAACGGGCTGTGGATGCTGGTGGCGCAGGCCAAACGGGCCAGCGAGCTTTTCCTGAACGCCACCCTTGACGACGGTGAAATCAGCCGGATCACCCATCTCATCGCCTCGCAGACGGCCAATATCGTTTTGATCGGCATGCCGGGATGCGGGAAAACCACCGTCGGCCGGCTGCTTGCCTCCATGACGGGCCGGCGCTTTGCAGATACCGACGGCCTGATCGAGGAAGCGGCCGGCTGCTCCTGCGGCGATTTGCTGCGCGCCCGGGGCGAAGCAGCCTTCCGCGCACTGGAAACCGAGGCGCTTTCCCGGGTCTGCCGGGAATCCGGCCTGGTCATCGCCACCGGCGGCGGCGCGGTCACAAGGCCCGAAAACCGGGACATCCTGCGTCAAAACGGCGTGGTGTTCCACCTGGAGCGCCCGCTGGATGCGCTTTCCACAGCCGGCGACCGGCCCCTGTCCGCCTCGCCGGAGCGCCTGAAGCAGCTGTGGCTGGAGCGCGCGCCGATGTACGCCGCGTTCCGGGATGCCGCCGTTGCCAACGCGGACGCACAGACCGCCGCCCGAGAGATCCTGCAGCGAATGAGCGGAGAGGAGATCCTGCCATGAAGATCCTGGTCCTCAACGGCCCGAACCTGAACCTGCTGGGCATCCGGGAGCCGGGCATTTACGGAAACAATTCCTACAGCGACCTGTGTGCCCTGATCCGGGAAAAGGCCGCCCGCCTGGGGGTGGAGGTCTGCCTGTACCAATCCAACCACGAAGGCGACCTGGTGGACCGCATCCAGCAGGCCCTGGGGCAGGAAGACGCCATCGTTATCAATCCGGCCGCTTACACCCATACCAGCATCGCCATCCTGGACGCGCTGAAGGCCGTGGGGCTGCCCGCCGCCGAGGTGCACATCAGCGACGTGACCCGGCGCGAGCCCTTCCGCCAGATTTCCTATGCCGGCATGGCCTGCGAAGCGCACTACATCGGCCTGGGCTTTGAAGGGTACCTGAAAGCACTGGAATACCTGGCCGGAAAATACGGCGCCTGAAAACCGCGCGGCGCAAATCCGATTCCTTCCCAAATTAAAAACGCTTCCGGACGGCATGTGCCCGGAAGCGTTTTTGGGATTGTTTTTATGCGCGCAGGACCCTGTCCCGATAACAATGAATGAAATAAACCAGTTCGGCGATGCCGGTGATCGTCCAGCTGAAAATATAAAGCAGATACAGGGACAGGATGGTGTGGAAATGCGCAAACACCGTAAACACCCAAATGACCCGGAAAACGCAGGAGCCCAGCATCACGATCACCGTGGGCACCATGCTGCGGCCCAGGCCCCGGGAAGCGGCGATGGTGCAGTCCATCAGGGCGGAAAAAGCATAGGAGCAGCCCATGACCCGGAGCCGCGTCAGCCCGGCCTCCACCACCTCCGCGTCCCGGGTGAACAGCGACAGGAAAGGCCGGCCGAAAAACACCAGAACGGCGCTCATCACCGCGGCGATGCCGAAGGAAAGCCCCAGGCAGAGCAGGTAGCTCCTCTTCACCCGCTCCTTGTGCCCGGCGCCGTAATTCTGGC
The DNA here is from genome assembly GCA_902773895.1 of uncultured Eubacteriales bacterium. GTDB lineage: Bacteria > Bacillota > Clostridia > Christensenellales > Aristaeellaceae > RUG563. Next base: position 1,338 of record CACYGB010000034.1, on the reverse strand, counting down.
TCATGAAGCTGGAGCAGGCCAGGTACACCGCCGCCATCACGTCGTATACCAGGCCGTCGGCGTTGGAGGCGGCCGCGGTGCCCTCCACCACCACGGCGTCAAAGGTGTTGACCCCCGCCTGGATGAACAGGTTGGCCAGGGCGAAGATGGCGTTTTGAAGGCCGGAAGGAACGGAAATGGACAGCACCTGGCGGCACTTGGCGGCATCCACCTTCAGGCGGGAAAAACGCAGGCCGATGGATTCCTGCCGGCGCGCCAGCGACAGCACGATCAGCCCGGCGGACAGGGTCTGCGAAACGGCGGAAGCCAGCGCCACGCCTGCCTCCGCCATGCGGAACACGATCACGAACAGTAAATTCAGCGCCACATTCAGCACGCCGGCCATGGACAGGAACAGCAAGGGGCGTTTCGTATCGCCGGAGGCGGACAGCACGCCGTTGCCAAAGTTGAAAACCGCCAGCCCCGGCATCCCCAGCAGGTAAATGCGCAGGTACCGGATGGCCCCTGCCAGAAGCACCTCCTTGGTGCCCAGCAGATGCAAAAGGAAGGGCGTCAGCAGCACGCCGAACGCCGCGAGCAGCACGCCCGTTGCCAGCAGCAAAACCGCCGAGGTATGCACCGTTTGGGATACGTCCCTGTGCTTTTCCGCGCCTAGATACCGGGCCGTGACCACATTGACGCCGCTGCCCATGCCGATCAGGAAGCCGGTGAACAGGGTGACCAGGATCGTGGTGGAGCCCACGGACCCCAGCGCCTGCGCGCCGGCGAAGCGCCCGACCACGGCAATGTCGGACATGTTGAACAGCACCTGCAGCACATTGGACGCCATCAGGGGAATACTGAAACGGATGATGGCCGGCAGCATCGGCCCATCCGTCAGGGAAAAAGCGGGAGACTTGCGCATACCAGAGGGACTCCTTCAAAAACCGGCCGGCAAAACGGCCGGAGAAATCATCGGTGAAAGTGCCTTCAGTAATTCTGTACGGCAGGGGCCGATTCCTTCCCCGCGCGCAAAATGTTTTCCGCTGTGTTCCGCCCCCTCTCCGGGGCCCCGGCACGGTCTTCATGCCATTTTGCAGCGCAGAATAAAAGCAGCCAAAGACAAACACATACGGCGGTCCGGAATCCCATAAAAAATTTTTGATGTAACTATTGACATTACATTTGATCTGTGCTATATTCACCCCGCAAGATGTAATGCTTGATATTACATCGAAGCAAACAAGAAGCGTTCCTGCAAAAAATCGTGCCTGAGCTCAGCATCCTGACAGAAAAAAAGGAGACGAAAACCATGAAAAAAATGCTTCCCCTCGCCCTGATGATGATGTCCGTTCCCAA
>CACYGB010000033.1 GCA_902773895.1 uncultured Eubacteriales bacterium | reverse complement strand
AAGGAATTGCCGGACGGCAGTTCGACCCACGATTCTATCAAGGCGGCGCGATACTAAAAAAGACTCACATCTTCTGAAAAAGGATGTGAGCCTTTTTGATTGGAGGATTTATCGCCAATCAATCTTGGGATAATCGTTGATTAGCGGATCCTGATACCAGAGCTTGGCTTTCTCCCAAGTATAAGCATGGGGATACTTACTGAGAGTGACCACCTTTTCCGCAGCAGTTCGCATTTTTTTGCAGGCGTTGGTCAGCGCCTGATTGTTGGCAGCGCGGATTTTGGAGCCGGCAGTATCAAAGGCAGCAACGGCTGCGTCGATGGCTTTGTCCAAAGCAGTGATGGCAGTCTTTAGATCTTTGGAAGGCTTGGGACGCAGCATGGCGTAGTCCAGAATCAGCCGGGCCTGACGGATGTTCTGCGTGGCTTGGAAACCGCCGTTCAGCAACCATTTGCAATAATTCTTGCTGGTGTAGGGAATTTCCTTGGCTGTATAGCCGTACAGTGTCTTGATGATCTTGATGCGCTCGGCTTGGTCCGTGATGTTCAGGTTCCAATAACCCAGTACATACAGCTCATAAGAGCCAGGGATCATGTATGAGCCGATTTCAGCGGATTCGATGCCCTGCAGGAAATCCCACATGTCCGTAATGACGCGGATGCCGTTCATATCCGAGAAGAAGTTTACGGAACTCTTCTGGCCTTCGGCCCACAGCTCATTGAGCATGTTCATATCGCTCTTGAGCTTGTCGAAAATAGCCAGCATCATCATGCGGTTGCGCTTGGTGCGCTCCATGTCATTGTTGGAGCCCTGGGGGGCGTTTTTGCGGGCGCGAACATAGTCCACGATGCCCAGGCCGTCCAGATGCTGGTAGCCGGCTTTGTATCTCCTGCCACTGCCGCCAGTATAGGTCATTTCCAGATCATAATCAATGCCGCCCATTTTATCGGTCAGCGTGCGCATGGCCTCCAAGTCGACAGCGCAGTAAGCATCGATTTTCAGACCGCCCAGGAACCAGCTGACGGTATCCCTGACATGCCGGAACCCCTCCTTATAGTTGGTGGCGGTGTTGAAAGCGGCGTTCATTTTGTACACGCCGTGGACGCCGGGCACATAGCACAGCGTATCACGGGGAATGGACAGAAGATCCATGCGTCCCTTGGTCTTGTTGATAGACAGCAGCATGATCACATCGGTGTGGCTCTTCATTACGGAACGCTTGCCGGCACTGGCGTGAATGGTGTCCGACGAAACGTCCAGACCCAGGAACAGGATGTTCAGGAATTCGTCTTTGGTCCGGGCATAGGTGAGTTCCACGGGGTCCAGCATCGGGTTATTGCTTTTCTTCTCCGCCAGAGCAGCAGGAACCGCTGTACACAGAAGAACCGCTGCGATAACAAGCACGAATGCTTTTCTGAACCGCATTTTATTTTTCTCCTTTATCCTTCTTTGCTGTAGGCCTTGCTTTTCTTTACATCTAGGACGACGCAACCTTCAATGGAACAGCTCGCTTCCTCAAACACCTTCTTTGCATTTTCCAGCCACTTTTTATAAGTTGCGTGATCCTTTGCCAGCAGGACCGCGCCGTCACAGAAGGGAGCGAACTGAACTGCACTCATGTTGTTTTCGGCCAGAGGTGCCGTGTTGATTAGTATCCAGTCGTATTCATTTTTGCATTTGGAAAAAATCTTTTCCAGACCGTCGTAGTTTTCCAGCAGAATCGGGTTCATGGAAGCCCGTCCCACCGGGATCAGATCCACCTGAGGGATGTCCGTTTTCACGATCACATTGTCCAGCGAGCAGTGTCCGGACAGATAGGGGGCAAGTCCTTGGTCAGCCGTGCTGTTCTCTAGTGAAGAACGCTGCGTATTTCCATTGATGACAACGATCCGTTTTCCTTCTTCCGCAATGGCAGCGGCAAGGGAGAGGGGAAAGAACCGGGAACATACATCACTGCTGCTTCCGGAAAAAAGGATGCACTTTTGCTCTTTTTTTGCGAAGGTAATTTCCAGGAAGATTTGCTGATATACAGTTTTCTCCTCCGGCTTCAGAGCCAGCTGTTCACGGATTTTCATTACGTTCATCGTTCTCTTTTTCCCTCTTTTCTTATTTTTTTGCAAGCACGCCGATTACGGGAATACCGACATCCTGCTCAATGTGGCCCCTGTTCTTGATCCGGTCGTCGAACACATACAGCGCCATCCAGACAAGTGCTGGAACTAGGAAGCCAACTAGGAAGGCAATGATCACTTTGGAGGCGAGGCCGCGCCGGGATTCCAATTCGGTGGCTTTTTCAAAAACGGAGGGCAGACGACCTTCCATACGGTTTTCGATGAAGGATCTGGCCGCTTCACTGTATTCCTCCACCATCCTCAACGCTTCCCGTTCAGAATTGTTGGAAGTGACTGTTACCATAATGATGCGCCCGGTTGGGTTGGAAATCTGCACCATGCTGTCCAACTCTTTATCGGTATAGCTCAAATCAAGGGTCTGGCGAACCTGTTCGTGGATTTCCTTGTTGCGGAACACCTCTACATAGTCTGCTGACAGGGTAGAGCCGATTTGCAAAGCGCTCAGATCTACCAGAGAATTGCTGCCGCCGGTCACGTACAGCTTCTCCGTTGCTTGATAGGAAATGGGCATGATAGTAAGCCCCCATATGCCAACAGCGATGGCGCAGATCAAGCCGATAGCTACAAAATACTTTAGATAGGGTTTGATGTGCCGGAACAGATCTACAAAGTCGATCGAAATTTCGTCAGAGGATTGGGGAAATTGGAAGGCGTTCTTTTCCAATGATTTCTGACTGGTCTGCATGGTCTCTTTTTCCTCCATGATGATTTTCTTCATCTTTTCTTAATGATTGGCGGAAGGGCGGAACCGGTGAAAACCGCCTGTCGGGAGCCGGGTGGCCCCGGACTTTCGCGAAACATTATACTTCATTATATACTTTCTTTTAGAAAAAGTCTACCCTTTTTTAATATGATCGGGCAGGAAATCATATTGCGAAGCGTTTACAATGCCGTGAAAATATGATATAATTTATTTGTTGCACTTGGTTAACATTCAAGCCGATGTAATCCTTGAAAGCAGCCTCCGCGCCGGAGTAGTTTGAAGCGGATGCTGCCAGGGCATTCCTCTCTGGCAAATCATGAAAGAAGGGTGATTCTGGTGAAAAAAATCGTTTCTTTGTTTCTCACATCTCTGATGCTGATGCTGCCGGTCCTGGCTGTAGGTGAGGAGACCCCCGGCTTTTTCGAAGCTTTCCAGCAGCAGAATCAAATCACCGTGGTGGGCTCTGCCTTTGTGCGGGTTGAGCCGGACTGCGCGGACATTTATTTGGGCGTGGATACCTATGACGCAAAGTTTGAAAACGCCCTGCAAAAGAACGAAAGCGTTGTTCAGGCTGTTGAGGAAGCGATGTCCGCCCTGGGGCTGGACGCGAGCAACGTGTTCACCACGAAGCGGGAAGAAACTACCGTGTACGGTACGCCGGAAAACGCTACCACGGCGGCGCGCATCCGCGGTTACCGGATTAACCAGGCCATCACGGTGCATACGAACGACGTGTCCAAGATCAGCGAAATCATCAGCAAAGCGCTGGAAGCGGGCATTGCGACGGTGGACGGCGTAATCTACGGCTGCGCGGACGCCAATGCCGCGTATGACGAGGCTCTCTCCCTGGCGATTCAGGAAGCGACCCGGAAGGCGGAGCTGATGGCTAAAGGCAGCAATGCGAAGCTGGGCGAAGTGACCAGAGTGGAAGAAACGATTGACCCGAAGATCTCTACGTATTCCGGCCTGTGGAAAATGAAAACCGCCGGTGCGGACGGCGCTCAGTGGATCGACCTGATGCCTTCCGGACTGGAATTTACGGCGAAGGTCACCATGGCTTTCAAACTGGAAGCGAACCAGTAAATGGACAGGGGACGCCGGAATCGGCGGATTTACGGCGAAGGTCACCATGGCTTTCAAACTGGAAGCGAACCAGTAAATGGACAGGGGACGCCGGAATCGGCGGTCCCCTTTTTACGTGCTGCGGAAAACTGTTTTTGCCGGATGGAGGCAGCGTGGCCTTCTGCTGCCGGCAGCGGGGAGAAGCTTTTTTCTATGCCATGAAGCCGGGAAAACGGAACGGCGGAAACAGTCCTGCGCGGCGCCTGCCTTTCCCGGATTTGTGTTGACATACCGGGGGCAGGTGTGGTACGTTTTCAGAAATGATCGTGTTGAAAAGGGGTGGCGGAAGATGGCGGCTACGATCCGGGATCTGGCCAGGCATTGCGGGCTGTCGGTATCGGCGGTCAGCAAGGCGCTGAACGGCTACAGCGACATCAGCGAAGCGACACGGCTGCTGGTCAAGCAGGCGGCGGCGGAGCTGGATTATCATCCCAACGCCCACGCGCGGGCGCTGAAAGCCGGGCGCAGCTACAACCTGGGCGTGCTGTTTTCCGACGACAGCCAAAGCGGCCTGATGCACCCCTTCTTTTCCGTGGTGCTGGAGCACTTCAAGCAGGAAGCGGAAGCGGCCGGGTATGACATCACCTTCATCGGCCATCGGATGGGGGACGGGCGGTTCACGTATCTGGACCATTGCCGGTACCGGGAAGTGGACGGCGTGTGCGTGGCCTGCATCGAATTTGATGACGAGGAAGTGCGGCGCCTGGCCCATAGCGACCTGCCGCTGGTGAGCATCGACCATGCCTTTGAAAACCGGCTGTGCATCTGTTCGGACAACACCCAGGGCATGCGCTCGCTGGTGGAGTACGCGTATCAGCAGGGGCACCGGAAAATCGCCTATATCCACGGTCCGCACAGCACGGTGACGGACGCGCGGATCGCGGCGTATCTGGACGCCGCCCGGGAGCTGGGGCTTTCTATGCCGGAGGGCTATCTGACCCAGTGCGAATATACCAATCCCGTCAGCGCGTATGAGGCCACCAAACAGGTGCTGGCGCTGCTGGAAAGGCCCACCTGCATCCTGATTTGCGACGATTACTCTGCCACCGGCGCCATGCGGGCCATCCGCAAGTCGGGCCTGCGCCTGCCCCAGGATATTTCCCTGGCGGGCTATGACGGCATTGAGCAGATGCAGAATTTTTATCCCCGGCTGACCACGGTCTGCCAGGATGCCGCGGAAATCGGCCGGCAGTCGGCCCGGCACCTGATCGCCCTGATCGAAAAGCCGGAAACGGCGGAAGCGGGGCTGTATACCATTCCCTGTACCCTGCTGCCGGGCCAGACCGTGGCGCGGATCGGCTGAAAGGAGAAAAAATGCAGGCATTGGAAGCGATCGCTGCCCGGCGCAGCTATCGGGGCAGGTTCGCCCCGGTCCCGGTGCCCCGGGAGCATTTGAAAATCATCCTGCAGGCCGGGCTGGACGCGCCGTCCGGCTGCAATAAGCAGACCACCAGCCTGATCGCCGTGGACGATCCGGCGTTGATGCGGTGTCTGCATGCCGTGATCCAGCCGCCGGTGGGGGAAACCGCGCCGGCCATGATCTGCGTGCTGACCCGCCGCCTGATTGCGTACCGGGACCGCTGCTTTGCCGTGCAGGATTACGCAGCGGCCATTGAAAATATGCTGCTGGCGGCAGTAGCGCTGGGCTACCAGAGCTGCTGGTACGAAGGCCATATCACCGACACGGACCGGATCGGGGAGAAAATGGCCGGGATCCTGGGCGTGCCGCCGGAGTACGAGCTGGTATGCTTCCTGCCCATCGGGATCCCGCTGGAGCAGGCAACCATGCCGAAAAAGCGGGCGTTTGAGGATAGAGCCTGGTTCAACGGCTTTCCCGCCGCGCCGGATGGGAAGAAACCTTGAGATGAGAAGGGGAACGCTGGGGCACAGCCCCAGACTCTGCCAGGGAGGATGATCCTCCCCGGGGCCCCGCCGGCTGCGGACGGTGTAAGACTTATTTTTCAAGCAATCTTCCGCAACGGCAAAGGGAACGCTGGGGCGCTGCCCCAGACCCCGCCGGGGAGGATGATCCTCCCCGGACCCCGCCACTTGCGGATGGAATAAGACTTATTTTTTTAGCTGTGTACCGCAGAAGCAAAGAGAACGAAAACACGCCGCTCCCAGGGAAAAGGCTGGGGATTTCCCGAAAAACAAGCTCGCTTGTTTTCTCGGAAATCTCCAGCCTTTTTGGTTGCCCGGGAGCTCTCTTGTCGACACAGAAAGTTCCGGGCGCACATTGTTTGTTATTTCAAGTTTGCAGTATCGCCAAGATGGGTCCAGGGACTGGCGGTCCCTGGTTCGGGGGTTCGGGGGCTGAAGAAGCCCCCGTGTCCCCATTTCCCTGGCGACGGAATAGTCTCAGGCGCGTATTGTTTGTTTTACCACGAGTGCAATATCGCCAAGATGGGTCCAGGGACCGATGGCCCCTGGTTCGGGGGTCCGGGGGCTGAAGAAGCCCCCGGATCTCCATTCCTGTCAAGGCTTATCCCAGCACCACGACCACCTGGTGGGTCTTGCCGTCGCCGAACACCGGCAGCACGTTGCCGTCGATGGCCTTGCCGTCCACGGTGACGCGCTTCACGCCGCGGCACACATGGTCCGGGTTCTGGATGTCGATGGCGTACACCGCGCCCCGGAAGCGGCGGCTGATCTGGTAGCCGTTCCAGTCATGCGGGATGCAGGGATCGATTTTCAGGCCGTCCCAATCGGGCTTGACGCCCAGGATGTAGTTGCTGATGACGTAGAAATTCCAGGCGGCGGTGCCGGTGAGCCAGGAGTTCTTGGCCTGGCCGAAGTTCTTGGCATCCTTGCCGGCAATCATCTGGCTGTACACGTAGGGCTCCATCTTGTGCTTTTCGCTGATTTCCTCGCGATAGGCGGGGGCGATCTTCTTGTACAGGCTGAACGCCCGGTCGCCGTGGCCCACCACGGTTTCCGCTGCGATGATCCAGGGATTGTTGTGGCAGAAAATGCCGGCGTTTTCCTTGTATCCCGGGGGATAGGAGGACACTTCGCCCAGCTCCAGGTGATACTCCTTATAGGCGGGCTGCAGCAGTACGATGCCGTGCTCGGTTTCCAGGTATTTCTGCACGCTTTCCAGCGCTTTTTCGGCCTTTCCGTCCTTGACGCCCACGCCACCCATGACGCAGTAGCCCTGGGACTCGATGAAGATCTTGCCGTCCTCGCATTCATGGCTGCCCACCTTGTGGCCCAGGGCGTCATACGCGCGGACGAACCATTCGCCGTCCCAGCCGGCGGTGAGGATGGCCTGCTCCATGGCGTCGATCTGTTTTTGCTGGGCGTCGGCCTTGGCGGCGTTGCCGCGGCGGCGCTCGATGGCCACCAGCTCGGGGCCGATGGCTACGAACATGCCGGCGATCAGCACGGACTCGGCCACCCGGTCATCCGGCGCGTTGGGGTTGGAGAAGGTCTGGAAGCTTTCGTCCGGCGTATCGGAGAAGCAGTTCAGGTTCAAGCAGTCGTTCCAGTCGGCCCGGCCGATCAGGGGCAGGCCGTGGGGCCCGCGGTTGTTGACTACGTGGTCGAAGGACACTTCCAGGTGCTCCAGCAGCGTGCCCCAGTCATCGGGATTGGTGTCGTAGGGGGTCTTTTCATCCAGGATGGCGAAGTCGCCGGTTTCCTTGATGTAGGCCGCCGTGCCGGCGATGAGCCACAGGGGGTCGTCGTTGAAGCCGCCGCCGATGTCGTTGTTGCCCTTCTTGGTCAGGGGCTGGAACTGGTGGTAGCAGCCGCCGTCCCGGAACTGGGTGGCGGCGATGTCCAGGATGCGTTCCCGGGCACGCTCCGGGATCTGGTGCACGAAGCCCAGCAGATCCTGGCTGCTGTCGCGGAAGCCCATACCGCGGCCGATGCCGCTTTCAAACATGGAGGTGGAGCGGCTCATGTTGAAGGTGACCATGCACTGATAGGGGTTCCAGATGTTCACCATGCGGCTCAGCTTTTCGTCGCCGGTGGTCAGGGTGTAGGCAGAAAGCAGGTTGTCCCAATGCCGGCGCAGGGCGTTGAAGGCTTCCTCCACCTGGGCGTCGGTGGTCAGCTTGGCGATCAGATCCCGGGCCGGCGCCTTGTTGATAACGCCGGGAGCGGAGAATTTTTCTTCGTTGGGCAGTTCCACATAGCCCAGCACGAAGTTGAACTTTCTGGTTTCGCCCGCTTCCAGATGGACCTTGATCTGGTGGGAAGCGATGGGCTGCCAGCCGGAAGCCACGGAATTGCCCATTTTGCCGGTGAACACGCTTTGGGGCGCGTCAAAGCCGTTGTACAGGCCCAGGAAGGTTTCCATATCGGTGTCAAAGCCGTCCAGGGGCGCGTTGACGGCGTAGAAGGAATAGTGGTTGCGGCGTTCCCGGTATTCCGTCTTGTGGTAGATCACGCTGCCTTCGATTTCCACTTCGCCGGTGTTGAAGTTGCGCTGGAAGTTCAGCATGTCGTCCTGGGCGTTCCACAGGCAGAATTCCACGAAGGAGGTCAGGATCACGTCTTTGGGGGCGTCCGCTTCGTTGGTCAGGGTGATCTGGTGCACCTCGGCGTTGAGGCCCAGGGTAACGAAGGCGCACTGGCTGGCCTTCAGGCCGTTCTTTTTGCCGGTGATGACGGTGTAGCCCATGCCGTGGCGGCAGGAGTACTCGTCCAGCTCTGTTTTGACGGGCTTCCAGCCGGGATTCCACACGGTGTCGCCGTCCTTGATGTAGAAATACCGGCCGCCGTCATCCACGGGTATGTTGTTGTAGCGGTACCGGGTGATGCGCCGGAGCCGGGCATCGCGGTAGAAGCAGTAGCCGCCGGCGGTGTTGCTGATGATGCCGAAAAAGTTTTCGCTGCCCAGGTAGTTGATCCAGGGGTAGGGCGTGCGGGGGGTATGGATGACGTATTCCCGCGCGGCGTCGTCAAAATGTCCGAATTTCATGGGGGTTATCCTCCTGCTTTCATTTGTTCAGCGCTTTCAGAAGCGCTTCGATCATGGCGGCCGTTTCTTCTGAACCGCCGAAGCTGAGCATGGCGCGCAGGGGCATGTAGTTCATCATGGCCATGTTCATTTCATCGCTGATGGCGTCCTGGGCGGCGTCGGAGGCTTCCTCGTGGTCGCCGATGGTGCGGGCCGCCAGCAGGGGCTTGATGATTTCCCTGGCTTTGGGGTCGGCCATCAGGTCCATGAAGATGCTGTTCACGTCGTAATGCCGGGGCAGTTCCGCCGTGGATTCCACGGTGATTTCCGCGCGCAGCGGCAGGTTCCGGGAGGAATCGCCTACTTCAACGGTGTACTGGCCGCCGGGCACGTACCAATCGTGAATGTCGCTGTTCCACACGGCAAAGGAGCGCTTTTCCAGCGTGAAGGTCACATCCTTGCTTTCGCCGGGCGCCAGGTCCACTTTTTCAAAGCCCTTCAGCTCCCGCACAGGCCGGATCACGTCGCCGCCCACGGCGCCCACATAGAACTGCGCTACGGCTTTGCCAAAGCGCTTGCCGGTGTTCTTCACCGTGACGGTGACCTTCTGGGTGTCGCAGTCCTTCATGCTGCCCTTTTCCAGGCGCAGGTTGCTGTATTCAAAGGTGGTGTAGCTCAGGCCGTGGCCGAAGGGGAAGAGCACGTTCATATCTTTTTTGTCGTAGTAACGGTAGCCTACGAACACGCCTTCCCGGTATTCCGTCACGTTGCCTTCGCCGCCGTAGTACAGGTACGAGGGGTTGTCGCTGAGCTTGACGGGGAAGCTCTCGGCCAGGTGTCCGCTGGGGTTCACGTCGCCGTAGAGCACCTGCACCGTGGCCTGGCCCACCGCCTGGCCGCCCAGGTAGGCTTCCAGCACGGCCCGGACCTTCCCGATCCAGGGCATTTCCACGGGAGAGCCGTTGTGCAGCACCACCACCGTGTTGGGATTGGCCGCGGCAACGGCCTCGATCAGCTGATTCTGGCACGCGGGCATTTCCATGTGGGTGCGGTCGTACCCTTCGGATTCGTAGGAATCCGGCAGCCCGGCGAACACCACCGCCGTCTTTGCCTTCCGGGCGGCGTCCACCGCCTGGGCGATCATTTCTTCGCTGGTTTCGTTGCCGGCATAGCCGGGGGCGTAGGTGACGTTCAGGCCCTTTGCGGCGTCCAGGGCGCTGGTGGTTTTGAAGCTGTTGATGTGGGAGCTGCCGCCGCCCTGGAACCGGGGTTTCTGGGCGAATTCGCCGATGAACGCTACGGAATCCTCCTTGTTCAAGGGCAGGATGCCGCCGTCGTTTTTCAGCAGCACCATACATTCGGAGGCGATGCGGGCGGCCAATTCATGCTGGGCTTCCATGTCCCAGGGAGTGTCCGGCCTGGCGTTTTCCACAAAGCGGAACACGATGTTCAGGATGCGCTCACAGGCCTGGTCCACCAGCTTTTCATCCAGGCGTCCTTCCCGCACGGCAGCCACGATTTTGCGGTCGTTGATGCCGCAGGAGGAAGGCATTTCCAAATCCAGGCCGGCGGCCACGCCGGCGACCCGGTCGCTGACGGCGCCCCAGTCGGACATGACGTAGCCCCGGAAGCCCCATTCCTTGCGCAGCACGTCGGTGAGCAGCCAGTGGTTTTCAGAGGCGAAGGTGCCGCTGAGCCGGTTGTAGGAGCACATCACCGTCCAGGGCTGGGCTTCCTTCACCGCCGTTTCAAAGGCCGGGAAGTAGATTTCCCGCAGGGTGCGCTCGTCCACGTTGGAGGAGGAGCTCATGCGGCGGTGCTCCTGGCTGTTGGCGGCAAAGTGCTTGATGCTGGTGCCCACGTTCCGGCTTTGTACGCCCTGGATATAGGAGGAGGCCATCTGGCCGGCCAGATAGGGATCCTCGGAAAAATACTCGAAATTGCGGCCGCAGAGGGGAGAGCGCTTGATGTTCACGGCGGGCCCCAGCACCACGGACAGCTTTTCGTGCTGGCAGCTGTCGCCGATGGCTTCGCCCATGGTGCGCAGCAGCTGCCGGTCGAAGGAAGCGGCGGTGGCGCAGGCGGCGGGGAAGCAAACGGCCTTGATGCTGTCGTTGACGCCCAGGTGGTCGCCTTCCTGGTCCTGCTTGCGCAGGCCATGGGGGCCGTCGCTGACCATGCTGGCCGGGATGCCCAGACGTTCCACCGCCTTGGTGTGCCAGAAATCAGCGCCGGAGCACAGGCCGGCCTTTTCTTCCAGCGTCATCTGAGAGACGAGCGCTTTCACGTCCATCATAGATTTTCTCCTTTTTGCAAGGATGCGGATGCGTCCGCTTTTTGGGCGCATCCGCATCGGAGTGTTTTGAAGGAAGGATTATTCTTTTACGCCGCCCAGGGCCACGCCGGCGATGATGTACTTGCTGAAGGCAAAGTACACGATGATCAGCGGCAGGGCCGTCAGGGTCAGGCCCAGGTAAATGGAGCCGTACTCGGTGCGGTAGATATCGCCGCGCAGCTCCTGCACCATCATAGGCAGGGTCTTCAGTCCGGGATCGGTAAACAGCATCAAGGGCGTCAGGTAGTTGTTCCAGCTGCCGATCACGGCCATGATGCCCATGGTAGCCATGGCGGGCACCATGATGGGAAGCACGATGTGGTTGAAGGTACGGAACTCGCCGCAGCCATCGATACGGGCGGCTTCCACCAGGCTCAGCTGCAGGTTCGCTTCCAGGTACTGCCGGAAGAAGAACACCGTGCTGGCGGCAGCGATGGAGGGGATGATCAGGGCCAGGCGGTTATTCACCATGTGCAGCTGATACATGAACATGAAGAAACCGGTGCCGGTGACCTGGCCGGGGATCATGATGATGGCCATGACCACGGCGTAGAGGAACTTGTTGCCCTTGAAATTATACACCTTGAAGCCGTAGGCCGTCATGGCGGAGAAGTATACGGACAGGATGGTGGAGCCAAAGGCGATGATGGCGCTGTTTTTGAAACCGATGGTTACGTCAAAGCCCTTGCTGGACAGCACGTTCCAGTTGTTCTGCAGGAAACTGCCGGGGATCAGGCTGACGCCATTCTGAATTTGACCGCTGGTGCGGGTAGCGTTGACGATCATGATCCAGAAGGGAACGATGGCCAGTAAACTCAGGAAAGAGCAGAACACGTAGATCATGCTTCGTTTGGAATTGTGCACTCCCTGAACATGTACGCAGAAGGAAACGATGGAGCCGACCAAAATCATCACGACAGGCAGCGTATGAAGCATAGCGTTTCCATAAGGTAACTTGATAGGGAAAGCGCTTAGCTGTAAGATGCTGTATGCTGCCGTGAAGATGCCGATCAGGTGGAGGAAGGAAGAAATGGTGTAAAGTTTGCTTACGTCCTTGTTGCCTGCCAATACGACCAAAGCAGCGGCGGCAACAAACAGGCCCAAAGTAGCCCAAATGCAGGCATAGTAAAGGTCGAAGTTCCAGGTATAACCCTTGGACTGATTTACTACGACCATGTCGATCTCCAGCTCGGCGGGTAATTTGCCGGGCAGAAGCGCGTAAGACAGGCCGCTCTTGGATTCGTTGGAAGCGGCAGCCTGCTGGGCCACCAGGGCGTCCAGCTTATCCTGTTCCTTGGCTACCTTGTCACGCTGCTTCTGGATGTCGGCTTCGCTCTTTTTGCCGCCGGCGATCCAGCGGTCCAGCTGGGATTGGGCGCTGTCCACCTTGCCCTGCTGCTTTTCGATGTCGGCAGTCAGGGAAGCGGCGGAGTTGTCATTGAAGGTGGCAATGGGCAGGAACATGCCCACGATAGCGATTGCAATGAACACCAGGAAGATGAGTTTGCGCGTCTTTTTCATCTTACTTGCCTCCCTTCCCGGCCTTGGCAGGCTTGGGGTCGTGGTCGTTCAGCAGGTACCGGATCAAAAGGGATCCGATGATGATGATGCCAAACAGCACCACGGACGCGGCGGACGCCATATTGAAGTTGCGGCTGCCGGTGAAGCCCTGCATGTAGATGAAGCGGGCCACGGTGTTGGTGGTTTCGTTGGGGTTGCCCTGGGTCATCATGTGGGGGATATCGAACATGGTCAGGCCGCCCACCAGGGAGGTGGTCAGGTTGTACACCAGAATGGGCTTGATCAGGGGCAGGGTGATCTTCCAGAAGGTCTGACGGCTGGTGCAGCCGTCCACCAGCGCCGCTTCAAACAGGCTGGGGTTGATGCCGCTGATGCCGGCGATCATGATGATCATGGTATTGCCGCACCACATCCACCACTGGATGAAGGAGATCAGGCCGCGGCTCCAGGCTACCGAACGGAAGTATTCGACTGGGGCATTGGAAATACTGGCGGTCTGAATAAAAGTGTTCACAGGGCCGATAGGATAAGCGAAGAAGCTCATGAACAGCATACCGATGGTAGCAGCGGTGATGATGTTGGGCATGAAGATCGTCACTTTGAAGAAACCCTGTGCCTTAAGACGAAGGCGGCTGTCGGTGAACCAGGAGGCCAGGATCAGGGCCAGGCCCAGCTGAGGCACAAAGTTGAAGAACCAGATGATGATGGTGTTCCCCAGCGCGCCCCAGAACTTGCTGTACACCAGGCTGGAGGGATCGAACAACTGGCGGAAGTTTTCAAAGCCGATGATGTTGTTGTTCAGCACCTTTTCCCAGCCTACGGCGTCCGTCACAGAGGTTTTGAAGGTAAAGAGGATGGGGTAGAGGCCGAAAATCAGGAAGGTGATGAAGAACGGCGCAATAAAGAAGTAGCCATACTTGCTGTAACTGATGGACTTATGCTTCGTTTTGGCCGCGGTCTTTGCTTGCATATATCCACTCCCTTTACTATGTTTTCTTGGTTCCGCCCGCCCTTTGAAGTTCCCCGGCGCATGTTGCCGCGTCCGGCAGATCGTAGGGGCGGATATCATCCGCCCGTGCCATGGGCTTCCTGCCAGCAGGATGGGTGCCGTCACGTCGGGCGGATCATATCCGCCCCTACATAGCGCGTTCCTGTGCCGGCGTGCATTCGCGGGGCCTGCGGGAAAAGAAAGGGGGCTGTCCCCGCCGTCAGGCAAGAAGACAGCCCCGCGAGGTTACTTTACAGTAACCAAATGACCGGGTCAGCTATTATTCCACAGTGATGGTGGTGATAGCGGCGGCAACAGCGGTCTTGAATTCGGCCAGGCAGGTGTCCAGATCCTTTTCACCCTTGGTGTAAGGAGTGGTCACGTAGTCGTTCCACAGACCGTTGATGGTGTCGTCGTATTCGCTCATCAGGGAGCCGTTGGCCAGAGCAGCAGCGCTGGCGAAGATGGCATAATGGTCCTGACCGCCCAGGAAGGGGTTGGGAGTGCCGCCGTTGTCCAGAATGGTCTTCACGGCAGTAGCGCTGCCCACGAAGTCACCGGAATCCTTGGCATACTGCACCAGCCAGTCTTCGTTCAGGGAGAAGTTGTAGATCAGGTCATGCACAGCGGCCTTCTTGGCATCGTCCCAGGTAGCAGCCTTCTGAGCGTTGATGCCCATCCAGGTGCCGCCCCAGCTGTAAGCCACAGGGCCATCCACCAGACGCCAGTCACCATAGGTGCCGCCCTTTTCATCGGACAGAGCCTTGATATCATCTTCGGTCAGGCCAGGAGCGTCAGCGCCTTCAGCGCAGTGGGGCTTCAGGGTGTAATGCAGGCCCCAGGTGGGCAGGAAGTAGCACAGGGTCTGGGTCTGTTCGTCACCGCGCATACCAGCGAACCAAACTTCGCTCCAGGCGCCGCCCTTGTGAGTCAGGTCATCCTGCTCCAGGGTCTTGCACAGTTCTTCGAAGTCCAGCAGTTCGTCGTCGATGACCAGCTTGCCATCCACGACCCAGCCCTGAGAGCGCTGATACTGATAAGCGTTCCAGATGTCACCGGAGCCGATGACCATCTTCACAGCGCCTTCAGACTTTTCCTTCAGTTCTTCGGCGGTCTCCAGGAAGGTGTCCCAATCCTTGACCTTTTCCTGGAACTGTTCGGGAGAGGTGACGCCCAGGTACTTTTCAGCCAGGGAAGCGCGATACATCAGAACGCCGGGGGTGGACTGCCAGGACAGGCCCTTCTGGACGCCGGCAGCATTCTGGCCGATCTGAGCCATCACGGGGAAAGCGCCAGCCAGTTCTTCATCGGTGAAGCCGATGGACTTCAGGTCGCCGGTCCAATCGGATTCCACATAGTGCTTCACGAAGGCAGCTTCCAGGGTGAAGACGTCGGGAGCTTCAGCGCTCACAGCGCCTTCAGCCACACCCAGCAGGTTGTCCACCTTGGTGGTGTAGGCGTTGCCGTCGGTGGGATAGATCTGGAATTCAATGTCCAGTTCGGGATGCTGGGGCAGATAGTACTTTTCGATCATGCCCTGCAGTTCGTTGGTGAAGGACCAAACAACCAGTTTGATCTTGGCGTCTTCGGCGCTGGCGAAGCTGACGCAACCGAGCATCATCATGATAGCCAGAACCAGAGCAAGAGCCTTTTTCATAACGGGGTTCCTCCTTTTTTATTTTGCGGATAAGATCCGCTTTTTTCTCAGACAGCGTTGGCTCGCTGTGAAGAGACGCAGAATGCCGCGGGCCAAGCCCGCGTTGGACAGGTGTATGTGGGATTTGTCTAGGTTCACGGTTATTATACCAAATATAACAACCGGATACAAGCAGATGATGCACACAATTTGCGGCATTTTTGGCAAATATTGCACAACATTCTGCCGGCGGCTTTGGGCGAAACATCACTAAAACGTTTTACCTTTGCCGATGATAAAATCCTGTTTTCATTTGAGAAAATGCGTCTTTTTTACCACAAACTCAAAATCTTCACAGGACTATGGATGTATTGTAGCACAATCGCTAAAAAAAGGCAACAGGTTTTTTGAATTTTTCCTGTTATTTTTTTGTGAAGCAATTCCGCACTATTTAACAGACTCGCTTCACAATTGAAAAATAATTGTGAAAAACCGCCCCTTCGCCGCGGAAGGCCCTTTCGGAAAGACCGTGTATTTGCTATAATGGGGGCAGAAAAAACAGCCTGATCGGAAGAAAGGAAGAAACGGATGCGGAATCAATCTTTCGTTATGGATCATTTTGCGGCCCGGCCGCCTTTTGCCAGTTTTCTGCCCGGCATCGCCGGGGAATGGGGCATCCCCGTCTGGTGCTATTACTGCAACCGGGGCCAGGCGGTGAGCAGCTTCGGCGCCCAGGACAAAGACCACGCCATCATGGAATTCAGCCCGGCCCACGTGGCGTACCAGAACACGCGGTACAAGGGGTTCCGCACGTTCCTGAAAACGGCGGACGAATCCGGGGCAGGCCGGGTGACGGAGGCCTTTGCCGACGACGCGGGCCGTATGGAAATCCGCCCCAACGAGCTGGCGCTGCATTGGGAAAACGAAGGATACGCGGTGGATGTGGCGTATTTCGTGGTGCCGGGATGGCGGCTGGGCGCCCTGGCGCGGCAGGTCAGGATCACCAACCGGTCCGGCAGGCGCGGCGCCGTGACGGTGCTGGACGGGATGCCGGCGGTGGTGTGCGCCGGGGTGAACCAGGACGCCCTGAAAAACATGACGCAGCTGGCCAAGGCCTGGATGCAGGCGGAGCCGTCGGACCGCCTGCCCAACGCGGCCTATTACCGGGTGCGCTACAGCATGGCGGACACGGCCACCGTTCACCGGATCGAGGAAGGAAACTTTGCACTGGGCATGACGGAGGACGGAACGCGGCTGCAGCCCATTGTGGACCCGGAACGGGTTTTCGGCGCGGATACATCCCTGACGGCGCCGCTGGGCTTTGCATCGGGCGGCAGCCTGCTGCGGGAAAAGGAAGAAACGGTTTCCAACCTGTTCCCCTGCGCGTTTTTCACCCGCACGGCGGTGCTGGAAAGCGGGCAGAGCGTGACGCTGAACGAATTGTTCGGCCGGGCCGACCGAAAGGAAACGCTGGAAAACCGGGCCTTGGCGGAAACCCTGGACGCCGCCTGGTTTGACGGCAAAAGGGCGGAGGCCGGCGCGCTGGCGCAGCGGCTGACCGACGCCATCGGCGGCAGGACGGCGGACCCGGTGTTTGACGCGTACAGCCGGCAAAGCTATCTGGATAATCTGCTGCGCGGCGGCGAGCCCATCCGCTTCCAGGCGGGAGAAAAGAAAAATATCTTCTACTTATATTCCCGCAAGCACGGAGACATGGAACGGGAGTACAATTACTTCGTCATGAGCCCGGAATATTTCAGCCAGGGCAACGGCAACTTCCGGGACGTGGCGCAGAACCGCCGGTGCGACGTGCGTTTCCACCCATGGGTGGGCGACGAAAACGTCCGCCTGTTTTTCAGCCTGACCCAGTCCGACGGCTATAACCCGCTGGTGATCGACCGGATGACCTTCCGCCTGCCGGCGGAGGCCTTTGACGCCCTTCCGCCCTCGGCCCGGGAAAAGGCGCTGCCCCTGGCCGGCCGGGATTTTACCCCCGGCCAGCTGGCTGCTGCGCTGGAAGCGGGCGGCCTGACGGGGGACGCGCTGAAAGCGTGCGTCCGGGATTTGCTGGCCGGAGCCCTGGCGGAGCCCAACGCCACTTTCGGGGAAGGCTACTGGTGCGACCATTGGACGTACAGCCTGGACCTGATTGAAAACCTGCTGTCCGTCTGGCCGGAAAAGAAGCGGGAACTGCTCTTTGGCGCGGCGGATTATCCCTGGTATGAAACGAAAGCCGTGGTGCTGCCCCATGCCCTGCGGACGGAAAAAGTCACGCGGGACGGCGGCACGGCGCTGCGGCAGACCCGTTTCCTGGATATGGAGCGGAAGGCCGCAGGCGGCGGCAAATGGATGCGGGAGGCGTACGGAAAAGGCGACGTGGCCCGCAGCACCCTGATGGAAAAGATCCTGCTGCTGTGCGCCGTCAAGTACGCCGCCCGGGACCGGGCCGGCATCGGCATCGAAATGGAGGGCGGAAAGCCCGGCTGGTATGACGCCCTGAACGGGCTGCCGGGAATTTTCGGCTCCTCCGTGGCCGACGCCTGCGAACTGAAGCGGCTGATCGCCTATGCCGCCCGGGCGCTGGAGGAAAACGGCGGTGAAATCGCGCTGTATGCGGAAATGGCGGATCTGCTGCGGGCCATGGACGGCGCGCCGGGCTGGAAAAAGCGCATGCAGGCGCTGGAGGATTACCGGGAAAAGACGGTCTGGGGCGTTGAGGGCCGCAAAACCGCGCTGGACGCCCGGGAAACGGCAGCGCTGCTGCGCCGGATGGAAAGCGATATGGCGGAAAAGCTGGATGCCGCGGTGCAAAAAAACGGCGGCATTTGCCCCACTTACGTGACCTTCCAGCCGGAGGACGCCGACGACGAAACGTGCGAAGGAACGTTCCTGCCGCTGTTCCTGGAAGGCCCTGTGCGCTGGATGAAGCTGGACGTCCCCGGCAAGCGGCAGATGGCGCAGGCCGTACGCCGCAGCGGGCTCTATGATGAAAAACTGGGCATGTACAAGGTCAACGAAAGCCTGGAAAAGCTGACCTTCGAGGCGGGACGGTGCAAGGCGTTTACGCCCGGATGGCTGGAAAACGAGTCCATCTGGCTGCATATGGAGTACAAATATTTGCTGGAGCTGCTGCGTTCGGGGCTCTATACGGAGTTTGAACAGGCGCTGCAAACGGCCCTGATCCCTTTCCTGGATCCCGCGGGCTACGGCCGCTCCACCCTGGAAAACGTGTCCTTCCTGGCCAGCAGCGCCAATCCCAACCCGGCGCTGCACGGCCGGGGCTTTGTGGCGCGGCTCAGCGGCAGCACGGTGGAATTTTTGTCCATGTGGCAGGAAATGATGTTCGGCCCGGCGCCCTTTGCCCTGGAAAACGGCGCCCTGGCCCTGCGCCTGACGCCCATGATCCCATCCCGCCTGATCCCGCAGGACGGTATTGTCGAGGCGGTCTTCCTGGGCTCGTGCCGCGTCCGGTACCACATCCCGGGGCGCGAAAGCCTGGTGCCCGGCGCGTACAGCATTGAAAAATATGTGCTGGACGGCCGGGAATACGCGGCGGCTGCGCTGCCCGCTTCCGCGGCGGAACAGGTGCGCCGGGGCGAAGGAAAGCTGCTGGAGGTTTACGTGAAACGCTGACGCCCGGAAAAGCCGGCGTCACAGCCGCGGGCCGCTTCGGAAAAGAGGCGGCCCGTTTTGATAAAAACCTGACATTTGGCGCGCAAATCTGTACTTTTCGGCCGGCGGCGGTTGCCAGGAGGGCCGCAAAGGCGTATACTGTGCGGGAAACCGAAGCGAAAGGGGACAGGATGATGGATTACAAGCTGCTGGCAGCGCTGATTCTGACCGTGGTGTATTTATACGGCATGCTGCTGAAAATCATTCAATGGCGGTCGGCCCGGAACCCGATCCCGGCAAACGTGGCGGACGTGTACGACCCGGATACGTACCGGAAATGGCGGGCGTACCATGCTGAAAAATGCCGCCTGGGCATGGCGGAAAGCACGGCGGGCTTCGTGGTGGAGCTGCTGCTGCTTCTGCTGAACGCATATGCCGCGTTCGCGGGGCTTTTTTCCCGTGCGCTGTGGGTGCAGATGGCGGCGGTGCTGCTCTTGTCCGGCCTGTCCTCCTTTTTGCTGCTGCCTTTTTCCTATTATAATACCATGGTGATTGAGGAAAAGTACGGCTTCAACCGCACCACGAAGAAAACCTTCTGGATCGACCAAATCAAGGAGTTCCTGGTGGGGCTGGTGCTGATGCTGGCCATCGGTTCGGTGCTGCTGGGGCTGCACCGGGCCCTGGGGGACAGCCTGATCATCGCCTTCGCCGCTGTGATGACGGTGCTGATGCTGGGCATTTCGTTCCTGTATCCCTTCTTCAGCAAAATCTTCAATAAATTCACCACGCTGGAGGAGGGCGAACTGAAGGATAAACTGACCGGCCTGCTGGAAAAGAACGGCTACCGTGTGCGGGCCATCCAGGTGATGGACGCCTCCCGGCGCTCCACCAAATCCAACGCCTATTTTACCGGCTTTGGCAAAATGAAAACCATCGTGCTGTACGATACCCTGGTGCAGGCCATGACGCCGGACGAAATCTGCGCCGTGTTCGCCCATGAAATGGGCCACGGCCTGCACAAGGACACGCTGAAAAACCAGATCCTGACCTTCGTGCAGATGCTGATCCTGGGGGTGCTGGCCTGGCTGACGCTGCGCACGCCGGCGGTGTTCGCGCCCTTCGGCTTTGACGGGGTGAACTACGGCTTTGCGCTGATCCTGATCATGAACGTGGAATTCGCGCTGGTTTCCCCGCTGTTCGGCCTGCTGACCAACGCCCTGTCCCGCCGGGCGGAATACCGGGCCGACGCCCAGGCGGTGAAGGAAGGCTACGGCGAAGCGCTGATCAGCGGGCTGAAAAAGCTGAGCCGGGAAAACTTTGCCGACCTGGCGCCGTCGCCCCTGCTGGTAAAGCTGGAATATTCCCATCCGACCCTGAGCCAGCGCATCGACGCCATCCGGAAGGGAAAGACGGCTTCCGGCACATAAAAAAACCGGGCCGCGGGGCCCGGAAAAGGCTGCTGACTGACAGCATGACAGCGGAAGAAATGCAGGACAGAACCGGCGTTTCTTCCGTCCTTTCGTTTTGGGCAGGCTGCCGATCGCCTGCTTTTTTCGGATCGGCTTGCGGCGGTTCGCGGTTC
Organism: uncultured Eubacteriales bacterium; assembly: GCA_902773895.1. GTDB lineage: Bacteria > Bacillota > Clostridia > Christensenellales > Aristaeellaceae > RUG563. The sequence continues at coordinate 9,624 of CACYGB010000033.1, read as the reverse complement.
TTGCCGCCCTGGGTCCGGCCGCTTCCGCGTTCCGGTTACGTGCTGGAGGAAGAAGAAGAGAAAGAGGAGGAAGAAGAGGAAGACGCCTCCCGGTCTCTGATCATATGCTGCAGCGTAATGAGAATGGCCACCACGATGCGCTCGTGCTCGGGCCGGTAAATATCCACGCAGTATTTATCGTGCATGGAAACGATCTTCTGGCCGATCACGGCGATCACACTGCCGTCCCGGTCGTACAGTTCGAAATTCAGGCCCAGGATGTTGCCGCGAAGCTGCCAGCCCAGCCCTTCGATGTTGGTGATGTCCTTGATCAGGTGAAACAGCTCGTTGGACAGTTCAAAGTGCGTCCCGTCCGCCATGGTGACGAAATGGCGCTGATGGAGGGTCAGGATTTTCCGTTCGATGTGCGCCACCTGCTGCCCCTGGGCGTCGATGATGTCTGTTTTATCATGGAGGGAAGGGAATTTCGTGTTTGCCTGATACACGACCTGCTCCCTCTCGTCCACGATGTCGATATGGTGATGCAGGGTGAACACCTTGGTGGTCGTGAACAGGGAATGGTCCGGCAGGCCGAAACGCGCTTCGTTGTTGACGTTGACGCTTTCTCCCGCTTCCCGGTAACGGTGGTATTTTGACAGGACGCCCATGTGGATTTCCTCCTTTGGCAAGTGTTTGTCCGATTGCCCTCGATTATACCAGATTCTTCCTGCTTTCGCAACAGGGATCCGCCGGGACGCAAAAAAGGGAGTGTGTGCGGAAACGGAGCGGGGCGCGAAGGCCGCCTGCGCCCGAGCCAGGGACACGGAAAGAACGGGATTCCGGCGGCAAAAAACAAATCCCGGATTCCTTGCGGAATCCGGGATTGCTTTTTGGTGCGCCATCAGGGACTCGAACCCGGGACACCCTGATTAAGAGTCAGGTGCTCTACCAACTGAGCTAATGGCGCATAGGGGAGAAGCCTGCGCGACCAAACTCCCCAAGCTGGAGCGGGTGATGGGAATCGAACCCACATAGCCAGCTTGGAAGGCTGGAGCTCTGCCACTGAGCTACACCCGCAAATGGAGCGGTAGACGAGGCTCGGACTCGCGACCTCCACCTTGGCAAGGTGGCGCTCTACCAACTGAGCTACTACCGCAGAATTGAGGGGGTGTTTCTGGTGCGGACGAAGAGACTTGAACTCTTACGCCTTCCGGCACCAGATCCTAAGTCTGGCGCGTCTGCCATTCCGCCACGCCCGCCTGCTTTTCCCCCGAAGGGTGGTGACCCATCGGGGACTCGAACCCCGGACACCTTGATTAAAAGTCAAGTGCTCTACCACCTGAGCTAATGGGTCAGAATGGCTGGGGTGGCAGGGATCGAACCTACGAATGAGGGAGTCAAAGTCCCTTGCCTTACCTCTTGGCTACACCCCAACGTATGCCCTGCCATGGGAAATGGGGTGGGTGGTGGGACTCGAACCCACGACCTCCAGAGCCACAATCTGGCGCTCTAACCAACTGAACTACACCCACCATGAGGGCTGGCGCGCCTGAAGGGATTCGAACCCCCGACCCACGGCTTAGAAGGCCGTTGCTCTATCCAGCTGAGCTACAGGCGCATTTCGCCGCGAAGCAGCGTCGAGGCCGGTTTCCATGAAACCATCCCTGCTGACAAGGATAGATTTTATCATGTTGTGACAGGCTTGTCAAGCCCCCGGCCCGAGTTTTTTTGCAAAGCGGAAAATTGTTTTTGCGGGGGAAACAAACGGCCCGTTTCCGGTTTGCTGGGGCCGCCGCCCGTTTTTTGGTCGCGCAGGCATATTCAGCGGGGAAATATCTTTGTTTTTCTCTGCTTCCAGCCCTTGCCAAACCCGGAATAATCATGTATAATCAATTGTTGGATAAGCTGTGGCCGTGCGCCCCGGCGATCCAAATGGAAACCCGTTAATCCAAATCCGAAAGGAGTTCGATTCCCCATGGGCAAGAAGTACGTGTACCTCTTTACCGAAGGCAACGCCAAGATGCGTGAACTGCTTGGCGGCAAGGGCGCCAACCTGGCTGAAATGACCAACATCGGTCTGCCCGTTCCCCAGGGCTTCACCATCACCACCGAAGCCTGCACCCAGTATTACGAAGACGGCCGGAAGATCAACGACGAAATCATGGCCGAAATCTGGAAGAACGTTGATAAGATGGAAGAAATCAACGGCAAGAAGTTCGGCGACAAGGAAAACCCCCTGCTGGTTTCCGTCCGTTCCGGCGCCCGGGCTTCCATGCCTGGCATGATGGACACCATCCTGAACCTGGGCCTCAACGACGACGTGGTTGCCGCCATGATCAAGGGCAATCCCGATCCCAAGTTCGAACGCTTTGTGTACGACTGCTATCGCCGCTTCATCCAGATGTTCTCCGACGTGGTTATGGAAGTTGGCAAGAAGTATTTTGAACAGCTGATCGACGCCATGAAGGAAAAGAAGGGCGTGACCTTCGACACCGAACTGACCGCCGCCGACCTGAAAGAGCTGGCTCAGCAGTTCAAGGCCGAATACAAAAAGCAGCTGGGCACCGACTTCCCCGCCGATCCCAAAGTGCAGCTGTACGAAGCCATCCGCGCCGTGTTCCGTTCCTGGGACAACCCCCGGGCCAACGTGTACCGCATGGACCACGACATTCCCTATTCCTGGGGCACTGCCGTGAACGTGATGCCCATGGTGTTCGGCAACCTGAACGACAATTCCGGCACCGGCGTGGCCTTCACCCGCAACCCCGCCACCGGCGAAAAGGTGCTGATGGGCGAATTCCTGACCAATGCCCAGGGCGAAGACGTGGTGGCCGGCGTGCGCACCCCCATGCCCATCTCCCAGATGGAAGAAAAGTTCCCCGAAGCCTACAAGCAGTTCGTGGAAGTGTGCGGCATCCTGGAAGATCACTACCGTGACATGCAGGATATGGAATTCACCGTGGAAAACGGCAAGCTCTACATGCTGCAGTGCCGCAGCGGCAAGCGTACCGCCCAGGCCGCCATCAAGATCGCCTGCGACCTGATCGACGAAGGCATGATCAGCGAAGAAGAAGCGCTGATGCAGATCGACGCCAAATCCCTGGACATGCTGCTGCATCCCACCTTTGACGCCAAGGCCCTGAAGGCTGCCAAGCCCGTGGGCAAGGGCATCGCCGCTTCCCCCGGCGCCGCCGCCGGCCACATCGTGTTCACCGCTGAAGACGCCGTGGAGCATGGCAAGAAGGGTGAAAAGGTCGTGCTGGTGCGTCTGGAAACCAGCCCCGAAGACATCGAAGGCATGAAGTACTCCCAGGGCATCCTGACCGTCCGCGGCGGCCAGACCAGCCACGCGGCCGTGGTGGCCCGCGGCATGGGCACCTGCTGCGTATCCGGCTGCGGCGACATCAAGATGGACGAAGCCAACAAGTGCTTCACCCTGGCCGGCAAGACCTATAAAGAAGGCGACGACATTTCCCTGGACGGCTCCACCGGCAACATCTACGGCGAGCTGATCCCCACCGTGCCTGCCGATCCCAACAGCGGTTACTTCGGCCGCATCATGGAACTGTCTGACAAGTACAAGACCATGGGCGTGCGCACCAATGCCGACACCCCCAAGGACGCCAAGCAGGCGGCCGCCTTCGGCGCACAGGGCATCGGCCTGTGCCGCACCGAGCATATGTTCTTCGGCCCGGACCGCATTCCCGCTTTCCGCGAAATGATCTGCGCCGAAACCGTGGAAGAACGCAAGGCTGCCCTGGACAAGATCGAGCCCATGCAGCAGGCGGACTTCGAAGGCCTGTTCGAAGCGCTGGGCGGCTATCCCGTCACCATCCGCTTCCTGGATCCCCCGCTGCATGAATTCGTGCCCACCGAAGAAGCCGACATCGAAGCCCTGGCCAAGGCGCAGGGCAAGAGCGTCGCTTACATCAAGCAGGTCATTGCCGACCTCCACGAATTCAACCCCATGATGGGCCATCGTGGCTGCCGCCTGACCGTGACCTATCCTGAAATCGCCGTGATGCAGACCAGCGCCATCATCAAGGCCGCCCTGGCTGTGAAGGGCCGTCATGCCGACTGGAACGTGGTTCCCGAAATCATGATCCCCCTGGTGGGCGAATTGAAGGAATACAAGTTCGTGAAGGACATTGTGGTGAAGACCGCTGACGAACTGATCAAGGAAGCCAAGAGCGACCTGAAGTACGAAGTGGGCACCATGATCGAAATCCCGCGCGCTGCCCTGACCGCTGACGACATCGCCAAGGAAGCTGACTTCTTCTGCTTCGGCACCAACGACCTGACCCAGATGACCTTCGGCTTCTCCCGTGACGACGCCGGCAAGTTCCTGCCTGCCTACTACGCCAACAAGATCTATGAGAGCGATCCCTTCGCCCGTCTGGACACCGTGGGCGTCGGCAAGCTGATGAAGATGGCCGTGACCCTGGGCCGCGAGAGCAACGCCAAGCTGCACTGCGGCATCTGCGGCGAGCACGGCGGCGATCCGTCCTCCATCGAATTCTGCAACGAAATCGGCCTGAACTACGTCTCCTGCAGCCCCTTCCGGGTGCCTATCGCCCGTCTGGCCGCTGCTCAGGCTGCCATCAAGGCCAAGAAGTAATTTCCAATCGACCCTGCATGGAGAAGAGCGCCTGCTCTTCTCCATGTTTTATTGGGGAGGGACCGGCATGCCCACGGAATATTCCTGCGGCGCGGTGGTGTTTACCGCCGCCAAAGGGGAAAGACGGTACCTGATCATCCGGGAAAAGGAAGACTTCTGGGGCTTTCCCAAGGGCCACATGGAGAAGGGCGAAACGGAAGAGGAAACCGCCCTGCGGGAAATCCTGGAGGAAACGGGACTGCGGGTGCGGCTGCTGAAGGGCTTTCGCACAGAGGACAGCCATGCCCTGATCCGGGAAGGGCGGCCCGGAACGGTGAAGCACGTCACCTATTTTCTGGCGGCCTATACGGATCAGACGCCGCGGCCCCAGGCGGGGGAAATCGCAGAAATTGCGCTGCTGACCTTTCGGGAAGCGCTGGACGCTTTCCAATACGAATCCAGCCGCCGTATCCTGACGGAAGCGGAAGAATTCCTGGAAGGGCAGAACAAAAAATAAACGCTTCCGCTATGAGAAAAAATCCCGCCGCCTGCTTGCATCCCCCGGTATAAAATGCTATAATATCCCCAGGCACAAACTGGTACAAAAAGAAGGGAAGGATATCCATGAAGAAGTTTCTGAAGGAATTCAAAGAGTTTGCCATGAAGGGCAACGTGATCGATCTTGCTATCGGCGTCATCATCGGCGCTGCGTTCGGCAAGGTGGTCACCGCTGTGATCGACATTTTCCTCAATCCCATTCTGGAAGCGCTGCCCAAGATGGAAAACGGCGGCACCGGTTTCGCCGGCAGCCTGATTTCCTTCTGCGCCGTGCTGGTGGAATTCATCCTCACCGCGCTGGTGCTGTTCCTGATCATCAAGGCCATCAACAAGGCCAAGAATGCCAAGAAAAAGCCCGAAGCGCCTGCTGCTCCCACCACCAAGGAATGCCCCTACTGCCTGAGCCAGATTCCCATCAAGGCCACCCGCTGCCCGCATTGCACCAGCGAAGTGAAGTAAGGGATGAAATACCGTCATTTCTTTTGGGATTTTGACGGCACGCTGTACGACACGTACGGCAGAATTACCCGGGCCTGCCTGAAAGGATTGCAGGATTTGGGGATCAGCGCCCCGTTTGACGAGGTGTACGCCCTGAATAAACGCACCCTGGAGGAATGCGCCCGGGTTTTTTCAGCCCGTTACCCTTCCGTTACCGTGCAGGACGTGATGGATGCTTATTACCGCCATTCGGAGGAAGAAAGCATCGACGCGGTGCAATTGTATCCCGGCGTCCGGGATGCGCTGCGGCGGGTGATCGACGGCGGCGGCGCCAATTACCTGTTCACCCACCGGGGGGAAAGCACCTTCAAGTTTCTCAAACGGGATCGGTTGGAGGATCTGTTTGCAGACATGGTGACCAGCCTGGACGGCTTCGCCCGCAAGCCGTCGCCGGAGGGGCTGAACCATCTGGTGCGCAAGCATGGCCTGGATGTAAGGCAATGCATCATGCTGGGGGACCGGGACATCGACCTGGACGCCGGAAAAAACGCCGGCATGGCCTGCGCGCTGTTTGATCCCGAAAACTTTTATCCTGATTATGATACGCCCTGGCGCTTCCGGGACATGGACACGCTGGGGCGGACGCTGGCCGGAGATTGACGGCAGAAGGGGGAAACCATTCTATGCGTACCCGACAGGAAATCAAAGAAATCGCCAAAGAACGCCTGCAGGAGAACCGCGGGGCCTGCATTGGGGTCTATGCGCTGACGGTTGTGATTATCGCTGTGCTCAGCGGCGCGACGGCGGGATTCGGCCTGCTGGTGCTGGGCCCGATCCTTATCGTGGCGTCCAGCGGCTTTTTTGTCGCGGTCTATGCAGGAGAGCAGCGAACGATCGGCGATTGGTTCAATACCATGTTTGACGGCTTTGGCCGCAAATGGCTGGGCGTGTTCCTGATGGAGCTGTTCGTTTTCCTGTGGAGCCTGCTGCTGATCATTCCCGGCATCGTGAAGTCCTTTGCCTACATGATGACGCCCTATATCCTGGCGGACTGCCCCAACGTGCAGCCCCGGGACGCCATGCGCCTGTCCGAAAGGATGACCAAGGGCTACAAGATGGATCTGTTTGTGGCGGGGCTCAGCTTCCTGGGCTGGGAACTGCTGGCGGTGCTGACCCTGGGCATCCTGGAAATCCTGTTTGTGGGGCCGTATCAGTCCCTCACTTTCGGCGGCATCTACCGGGAGCTGAAACGAAATGCCATCGAAAACGGCGTGATCCGGGAAGAGGAATTCGAGGACGGCGCCGTGGGCACGGTGTATTGACACAAGGCGCCCGGTCCGTTTGCAGACCTGCTAAAAATCATGGGTTCCGGAAAAACCGGAGCCCATTTTTTGCATGGCGGAAACTGCGGGAAAAGAAATGTATTTTTTACTATCATTTTATTGTAGAAACTCTTTCCAAAACGGGCTTTTTGTGCTATAATAGATCAGTGGTGGGCATGGGCCCATCCACCGGTTTTCACATCCGATTTTGGAGGGCATTATGGCAGAAGAATTGGACATGGAAAAGCAGGAGCTGCACGGCTCCGGCCATTATGATGAAACGCAGATCCAGGTGCTGGAAGGCCTGGAGGCGGTGCGCAAGCGTCCCGGCATGTACATCGGCTCCACGGACGCCCGGGGCCTGCATCACTGCGTATATGAAATCGTGGACAACGCCATTGACGAGGCGCTGGCGGGCTACTGCACCGAGATCCTGGTGACGCTGTGCAAGGACGGCTCCTGCCGGGTCAAGGACAACGGCCGCGGCTTCCCGGTGGGCATTCACCCCAAGATGCACCGTCCCGCCGTGGAGGTGTGCCTGACGGTGCTGCATGCCGGCGGCAAGTTCGGCGGCGAAGGGTACAAGGTGTCCGGCGGCCTGCACGGCGTGGGCGCCAGCGTGGTCAACGCCCTGAGCCGCCACCTGCGCGTGGAAGTGCGCCAGGACGGCAAGGTGTACGAGCAGGAATACAACGTGGGCAAAATCGAGTACGACCTGCGCGTGATCGGCGAAACCCAGGAAACCGGTACCACGGTGCAGTTCTGGCCCGACATTCGCAGCGAGGAAAACCCCGAGGGTGTGTTCGATCCCAACATCGAATTCTCCTTTGACGTACTGAAGGCCCGCATCCGGGAAATGGCGTTCCTGAACAAGGGCGTCAAGATCGTGCTGCGGGACGAGCGGCCCGAGGAACCGGTGGAGCGCACGTTCCATTACGAAGGCGGCATCCGGGAATTTGTCAAGTACCTGAACAAGAACAAAGAGGTGCTGTTCCCCGAGCCCATTTACGTGGAGGGCATCAAAAACGGGGTGTCGGTGGAAGTGGCCATGCAGTACAACGACAGCTACACCGAAAATATTTACGCCTTTGCCAACAATATCCACACCCCGGAGGGCGGCACCCACCTGATGGGTTTCCAAAGCGCCCTGACCCGGGCCATCAACGATTACGGCCGGCGCTACAAGATCCTGAAGGATGCCGACGCCAACCTGAAGGGCGAGGACACCCGGGAATCCCTGGCCGCCGTGATTTCGGTCAAAATGCACGAGCCCCAGTTCGAGGGCCAGACCAAATCAAAACTGGGCAACAGCGAAGTGCGGCCCATCGTGGACGGCCTGGTGACGGAAGGGCTGAACACCTTCCTGGAAGAGCATCCCAACGAGGCCAAGATCATTCTGGAAAGGTGCCTGGGCGCCGCCCGCGCCCGGGAAGCCGCCCGGAAAGCCAGGGACCTGACCCGGCGCAAGACGGTGCTGGAATCCGCCTCCCTGCCCGGCAAGCTGGCCGACTGCACCGAGCGGGATCCCGCCAAGTGCGAAATCTTCATCGTTGAGGGCGACAGCGCCGGCGGCAGCGCCAAAACGGGCCGCGACCGGCATTACCAGGCGATTTTGCCCCTGCGCGGCAAGATCCTGAACGTGGAAAAAGCAAGGCTGGACAAGATCCTGATCAACCAGGAAATCAAAAACATGATCACCGCCTTCGGCTGCGGCGTGGGCAACGAATTCAACATGGACAAGCTGCGCTACCACCGCATCGTGTGCATGACCGATGCCGACGTGGATGGCGCCCACATCCGCATCCTGATGCTCACCTTCTTCTACCGCTACATGCGGCCCCTCATTGAGAACGGCTTTGTGTACATCGCCATGCCGCCGCTGTACAAGGTCACCAAGGGCAAGCAGGAGCATTACGTGTACGACGATAAGGAACTGCAGCAGCTGCTGGATCAGCTGGGCCGCGATACCAAGGCCGAGATCCAGCGCTACAAAGGCCTGGGCGAAATGAGTTCCGAGCAATTGTGGACCACCACCATGAACCCCGAGACCCGCACCATGATGAAAGTGACCATGGAAGACGCCATGGCTGCCGACGAAATCATTTCCCTGCTGATGGGCGACAAGGTGGAGCCCCGCCGGGAATTCATCGAGCAGAACAGCGAACTGGCGGTGCTGGATTTCTGAGTTGCTTCGCACGTCCTGCGCTGCGCTGGTCCGTGCTTCTTAAGTAAGCCGCTTGTGCGCCCCTTTCTCGGCCCAGGGGCCGAGCGGGAAGTCCGGCATCTTCGTGTAGGCGACCGCACGGCCTGCGGAGTTGCTTCGCACGGCCTGCAACGGCTTCGCCGCTTGCCCGTGCTGCTTAAGTAAGTTTGTTGTGAGCCCCTTTCTCGGCCCAAGGGCCGAGCGGGAAGATTGGCATAAGGTTCGCGCGTCTTAGGTAAGTTTCTTGCATATCCCTTTTCCGGCCCGGAGGGGCGAGGGGGATGCGGAAGGCTTCTCGCAAGAGATGCACAGCGCAAAAAGAATTCGGATTGTTCAAGGAGAAAGACGTTGAAAAGAATCCTTTGTTTGGTCGTGTGTCTTTTTCTGTCCACTGCCTGCGCGGAGAGCGTGCCGCGTAAGCTTGGGGAGGAGGAACCGCTTTATACCTCCCTGCGCGAACGGAGCATGGAGCTGGCCTTCCTGTTCAATGAAGCGCTGCACAGCGAAGGGTACGTGGAGATGTTTAC
>CACYGB010000032.1 GCA_902773895.1 uncultured Eubacteriales bacterium | reverse complement strand
GAAAAGAAATGTTCCTGCCGGAGCCATCGGTTCTTATACGATTGGATTTCGAATCAGTTGTATTCATGAATTTTTTCAATTTATTCAGGGTAAAATCCGGTTTGTGGTTTCACAACTCTTGTTTCAAAATTCTTGAAAATATCTTACCATAAATAAAAATAGTCAGGGAGCGTATTAACTGGACAGAGAATGAGGCAGGAGGGAATTTTGCAGGAGGGGGATAAGCAGGGAAAAGGACAAAGCAGGGTGACAGGCGGCGCCGGTGGCAGAAGAAGGAGACTGACTGCCCGTGTGCTTGCGGCGGTGCTCAGTCTGCTGCTTCTGGTGAACGGGCTGGCAGCGGCGAACCGGCTGCTGTGTGTCAAGTCGCAGGACGGAATTGATCAGGCAAGGGCGTTCTATCATCAGCCGGAGAACTCTATTGATGTGGTCTTCCTCGGCTCCAGTCACATCCACTGCAACATCAATACAGCTTATCTCTGGACGGAATATGGGATTGCCGCGTATGACTACAGCGCGGCCGAGCAGCCGCTCTGGATGACCTATTACTGGCTGCGAGAATTTTGCAAGACACAGAAACCGAAGCTGGTCGTGCTGGATGTCTATTCGCCGGCGGCGTATGAGGCGGATTATCAGTATCGCTGGATGGAGGAAAATCTGTTCGGCATGCGGTTTTCGGCGAATAAATTGGAGATGATGCAGGCGTCTGTGGAGAAGAAGCGGCTGTCCGATTATTTTGGACAGCCTCATGGCAGCGTCCGATACCGCGGAACTTGGGGCGGGACGAACGCTCTCCGCAAAATCAGAGAAGTATCTTCGCAAGATCATCTCATACACGCGGAAACGGAATATTCCGCTGGTGCTGATTTCGGCGCCGTACCAGAAGCATCCGGACGAGGATGTTGTCCTGCGGCAGATTGAACAGATTGCGGCGGAGGAGAAGATTCCGTTTGCCGATTTCTACCGGGAACTGTCCCGAATCGGAATCGATGAGGACAGGGATATGAATGATGTCTCACACCTTAATTACCGCGGAAGCCGAAAGTACACGGCTTATCTGGCTGCATATCTGTCCGGGTATGCAGAGCTTCCGGATCACCGCGGCGAGAGCAGGTACAGGAGCTGGGACATCTCTGCAGAAAAGGTCGGGGATGAGGCGGCCAATGCCGACATGGGGCAGGAGGCCGCGGCGGGCATGGAGCAGACGACCGCTGTCGGCATGGAGCAGGCCGGCTCTGCAGGCCGGGGATAGACCTTGAAAGTGATCCTCGAATCTGCTAGGCTGAGGCTGCAAAAGGGCGGTCATAAACCGCCGGAATAAAAGCAGAAATCCATGGGTCTCAGAAAACAAAAGAATCAGACATCCAAAGGGGGTATTCATAGATGAAACAGCGCAGATTTTGGCAGAAAAGAGGCGGCGCCCTGGCAGGGGCAATGCTGATGACGGCGGTGATCTTTGGCAGCGGGATGACAGTGCGCGCGGAGGGGACGACAGTGACCGGCACGGTGGCAGCCGGTTCCAGTCAGACTCTGCTCTATATCAATACGTCGGGCGGGCAGATGCAGGTGAAGCTCGATCCGAACACGGATTTCAGCAAGTGCCGGGTGATTATGCAGGGCACGGAGCTCTCTCTGTCGGTGTACCGCGGGAGTGATGCGTACTGGCATGCTTCGAGCGTGGCCTCGGCCGGAGCAGTGCAGACCGTGACCGGGCAGGCCACGACAGCAAGCACCTCCGGCGCGACGGCGCCGAACGGGCAGACGCTGACCAATGTATATGGGACAGTACAGAACGGTACAAAGACAGGTCTTCTGAAGCTGTCGACGTCCGGCGGCAATATGGAGATCAAAATTGATTCTTCCACCGACGGTTCCGGCGCCAGATTCCTCGCACCGGGGAGCAAGGTGATGGTGGCGATATACTGGGCGTCGGGCACGATGCGGGGGTCCGCCATGCGGAAGCCGGTCACGTCCGTCCAGTTTTCATAAATATCGGCGTTGACGGCCCGGGCCACCAGGGCGCCGGATACGTCGCTGCCGCCCCGGGAGAAGGTGCGCACGGTGCCGTCCTCCTCCGCGCCGTAAAAGCCGGGGATCACCGCCCGGCGCAGGGTGGCCAGCCGGTCGCCGATCAGGGTGTTGGTTTCTTCTTCCTTCAGCCGGCCGTCGGCGCTGAAGCGCACCACTTCCGCCGCGTCCACAAACGGCATTTCCAGGTACCTGGCCAGCAGCCGGCCGTTCAGGTATTCGCCCCGGCTGGCGGCGTAGTCAGGGGTCGCGCCCTTTTTCAGGTTTTCCTCGATCACGGCAAATTCCTTGCCAAAGTCCATGTCGATCTGCAGTTCATCGGCAATTTCTTCGTACCGGGCCTGGATCCTTTCCAGCAGGTGGCGGAAGGCCTTGCCTTCGCTGGCGGCCCGGTGGGCGGCGTAAAGCAGGTCGGTGATTTTATCGTCGCCGGGGCCGCGCTTGCCGGGGGCGCTGGGCACGATATATTTGCGTTCGTGGTTCATTTCCACGATTTCTTTCACTTTCCGGAACTGTGCGGCGTCCGCCAGGGAACTGCCGCCGAATTTTGCCACGATCATGGTACACACACTCCTCAAAAAAATACCTTGCCTATTGTAGCCATTTTTTCTCTTTCTGTCAAATAAAACCAGTATTTCTTTTGCTCCATTCCGGAATATTCTGAAAATGCCGCCCGGGTGCTGCTTGCGAAGGCCCCTTCCGCCTGCTATAATAAACCGGGATCCGGGGAAAACTGCCGGCGAAAGGGGCGTTTTCCATGGAGGATGAACGGTTGGAGCGCTGGATCGCCGCAGCGGAAAGGCTGCAGCTGGCGGAATATGTGCGCTGTCAATCGGATACCCGCAGGCGGCTACGGGACGCGTTCTGGCAGGGCGTGGCCCGGGGGCCTGGCATGATGGTGGGTTTTTCCCTGCTGGGGACTGCGGTGCTGGCGCTGCTGCAGACGCTGGCCCGGCGGAATCTGCCCGGCATCAGCAATTTCGTGGCCCAGGTGGTCACGCTGGTGCGGCTGCAATGAAAGGCGATATGAAGTTCTTTTTGTGTTGGATCATGCCGGGGCTGGCGGTGCTGGCGCTGGACCGGCTGGTGAAGGCGGCGGCAGCGGGCGCGTCCGCCGTGGCGCTGATCCCCGGGGTGATCGGCCTGCGCCCGGCCCGGAACACCGGCATGGCCCTGGGCCTGTTTCAGGACGGGACCGTGGGCATCCTGGTCGTGACTGCCGTGCTGGCGGCGCTGTGCGTATGGCTGCTGCGCGGGATGCGTTTGTCCGGCCTTGCTCCCGTGGCCGTGTCGCTGATGGCGGGCGGCGCTTTGGGCAATCTGCTGGACCGGCTGCTGCTGGGCTATGTGCAGGATATGTTTGAATTGCTGTTCATGCGGTTTTATATTTTCAATCTGGCGGATGTGGGCGTGGTCTGCGGGGCGGTGCTCTGCGGCGTCAGCCTGCTGTTCCGCCCGGGGGATTGGAGCAAAAAATGACCAGGGAATACACATCGGACGGCAGCCGGCTGGACGTGCTGCTGAGCCGGGACGGGGAAATCAGCCGGTCCCGGGCGGCGCAGCTGATCCGGGAAGGCTGCGTGACAGTCAACGGAAAAACAGAGGAAAAGGCCGCCTGCAAGCCGGATGCGGGGGCGATTGTAGCGCTGGCTATGCCCGAAGTCCGGCCGGCTAAGGCCGAAGCCCAGGATATTCCGCTGGAGATCCTTTATCAGGATCAGCACCTGGCCGTGGTGGTGAAGCCCTGCGGCATGGTGGTGCATCCCGCGGCAGGCAACGACGACGGCACGCTGGTGAACGCCCTGCTGTACCATCTGGACAGCCTGTCCGGCATCGGCGGGGAAATGCGGCCCGGCATCGTTCACCGGCTGGACAAGGACACCAGCGGGCTGATGCTGGTGGCCAAGGACGACAAAACCCATGCCGCCCTGTCCGCCCAGCTGTCCGCCAGGCAGATGGAAAAGCACTACCGGGCCGTGGTGTTAGGCAAAATGAAGGAAGAAAGCGGCGAAATCGAAAAGCCCATCGGCCGCAGCAAAAACGACCGCAAGAAAATGGCCGTGGAGCCTGACGGGCGCTGGGCCAAAACGGAATGGCGGGTGCTGCGGGAATACAGCGACCGCACCCTGCTGGACGTGCACATCATCACCGGCCGCACCCATCAAATCCGGGTTCATATGGCGTCCATCGGCCATCCGGTGCTGGGCGATGCGCTTTACGGCCACCGCCATATGCCTTCCGCGCCGCGGCTGATGCTGCACGCCTATTCCCTGGCCTTCACCCATCCGGCCACGGGGGAAAGGATGCGGTTCACGGCACCCTGCCCTTTTTGCGAGGATGAAGCATGAAAACGAAGAAACAGAAGCTGACGGACCGGCTGCAGGAGCTGGGGATTTGCGCCACGGAAAAGGAAGCGGCGGCCCGGATCATGGCCGGGGAAGTGTACGTCAACGGCCAGATCGCCAAAAACGGCGCCCTGGTGAAGGAAGAGGACCGGGTTTCCCTCAAGGGCGTGCTGCCTTACGCCAGCAAAGGCGGCTTCAAGCTCAGCGGGGCGCTGACGGATTTCGGCATTACCGTGCGGGGCCGGGTGTGCATCGACGCCGGTGCATCCACCGGCGGCTTCACCGACTGCCTGGTGCAGCGCGGGGCGAAAACCGTTTACGCCGTGGATGTGGGCTTTGGCCAGCTGATGGGGAAACTGCGGCAGGATGAGCACGTGGTGAACCTGGAAAAAACCAACATCAGCGATGAAAAACTGCTGGCGCTGTCGCCAAGGCCTGATCTGGGCACGGTGGACGTGAGCTACCTGAGCCTGCGCAAAGCCATTCCGTACTTTGCGGCGGTGCTGCACGGCGCGGGGGAATTGTGCTGCCTGGTGAAGCCGCTGTTTGAAATCGACGACGCGGAGGCCCGGCGCACCGGCGTGATCGCCGACGACCGGTACGCGCCACTGCTGCGTTCCCTGATCGACGACGTGAACGCCATGCCGGGCACAGCGGTGCGCGCGGTGACCCACAGCAGCGTTACCGGAAACGCGGGAACGCGGGAATTTTTCCTGCACGTGGTGCTGGGGGAAGCGTGCGGCCCCATTCCGGAGGAAGCCATCGCCGCGGCGGTGGAGCGCGCCCGGGCGCTGGAACAGTACAAAAAGACCTGAACAGAGGAGGAAGAATAGATATGGCACAGTTTCCGCCCGTCATGAAAGGCCTTTCCGCGTTTTTGTACGGCGGGGATTATAACCCCGATCAATGGCTGCATCAAAAGGAAATCTGGCGGCAGGATATGGCGCTGGCCAAAGGCGCGGGGATCAACACCCTGTCAGTGGGCATTTTTGCCTGGGCCGCCCTGGAGCCCCGGGAAGGGGAATACCATTTTGAGTGGCTGGACGAAGTGATGGACCTGATGGCGGCAAACGGCATGAAGGCGGTGCTGGCCACCCCCAGCGGCGCCCGGCCCATGTGGATGGCGGAAAAGTACCCGGAGGTGCTGCGCGTCAACAGGATGCGGCAAAGGGAATTGTTCGGCGGGCGGCACAACCACTGCCTTTCCTCTCCGGTGTACCGGGAAAAGGTGAAGCGGATCAACACCCTGCTGGCCCAGCGCTACAAGGATCATCCGGCCCTGGGAATGTGGCATATTTCCAACGAGCTGGGCGGCGAATGCCATTGTCCGCTGTGCCAGCAGGCTTTCCGCGATTGGCTGAAGGAGCGCTACGGCACCATTGAAAACCTGAACGCCCAATGGTGGAACGGGTTTTGGAGCCATGCCTATCCGTCCTTTGACGCCGTTGAAAGCCCTTCGCCCATCGGGGAAATGGGCAGCCACGGACTGAACCTGGCCTGGCGGCGGTTCACCACGGCGCAGTTTTGCAGTTTTTATGAGGCGGAAGCCGAGCCGCTGAAGCGGATCACGCCGGATGTGAAATGCACCACCAACCTGATGAGCACCTACGACGGCATCAATTATTTTGAATTGGGGAAGCACCTGGACGTATCCAGCTGGGACAATTACCCGGCCTGGACCAGCGATCGGCGGGACGCGCAGGTGGCGGCCCGGGCGGCGTTTTGCCACGATTTGATGCGGGGCGTGGGGGGCAACAAGCCTTTCATGATGATGGAGTCCTCGCCAACCGCCGTGAACTGGCACGCGGTGAACCGGCTGCGCGCCCCCGGCATCCTGATGCTGCAGGGCTTGCAGGCCGTGGCCCACGGTTCGGATTCGGTGCAGTATTTCCAGTTCCGGGCCGGCCGGGGCGGATCGGAAAAATTCCACGGCGCGGTGGTTACCCATGTCAACAGTGACCGGACCCGGGTGTACCGGGAGGTGGCCCAGGTGGGCGAAAGGCTGCGGGCCGTCGCGCCGGCGCTGGGCAGCGCGCCGGAAAACCGGATTGCCGTGATTTTTGACTGGGAGAACCGCTGGGCCCTGGCGGATGCCCAGTTTGGCCTGAACGGCGGGGACAAGGGCTACGAAGAAACCGTCCTTGCCCACCACGAAGCGCTGCAGCGCCTGGGCTTCGGGGCGGACGTGATCGACGAAAACGGCGACCTGACGCCCTACCGCCTGGTGATCGGGCCCATGACGTATATGCTGCGCCCCGGCTTTGCGGAGCGTGTCCGGGCGTTTGTGGCAGGCGGCGGCGTGTACGTCACCACCTATTGCTCCGGCTGGGTGAACGAGGAGGATCTGTGCTTCCAGGGCGGTTTCCCCGGTCCCCTCAGGGAAACGGCGGGGATCTGGGACGAAGAAACCGACGCGCTGGACGAAACCCAGCGCAATCACTTCACCTGGCAGGGAAAAACCTACGAGATCCGGGATTTTGCCGCCGTGGTGCACCCCGAAAACGGCGCAAAGACGCTGGCGACGTACCGGGACGCCTTTTACGCGGGCGCCCCGGTGCTGACGGAGCACGCCATGGGGCAGGGCCTTTGCTATGTGATCGCGGCCCGCACCGGCAGCGATTTCCTGCAGGATTTCTACCGCTTCGCCGCGTCGCAGGCCGGGCTGCGGCCGCTGCTGGAGGCCCCGCCTTACGGCGTCACCTGCACCCGGCGCGTGGGGGACGGAGGCTCGTTCCTGTTCGTGATGAACACCGTTCCGCAGCAAAACACCGTGACGCTGCCGCCCTGCGCGGCGCTGGAGGACGGGACGCCCCTGGCCGGGCCGTACACCCTGGCGCCTTACGAGGTTTTGGTTCTGAAGGAATAATAAAAAGAACTGCGCACAGTTTGCTGTGCGCAGCTTTTTATATATGATAGATCCTTTTGATTTCGTCGGTGTCGCTGCCGTCCGGGTTCTGGGCGATCAGCGGCGGATCGACGGCCAGGCCCGGGTGCGCGTCCAGCATCGCTTCGATCAGCGCCAACCGGGCCGGCCTGTCCGCCCGGGCATGCACCAGGCGCAGTCGCTTGGGCTCCAGGCGATGGGCGCGCAGGGTGGCCAGGGCGTCGGCCAGCCGGGCGGCGGGCAGCATCAGCGCCAAATGGCCGTGATACGCCAGCAGCCAGGCGGCGGCCCGGGCCACGTCGTCCAGGGTGCAGTCTCCCTCCTGGCGGGCGGTGCGCAAAGGCGTTTTGGGGCTGGGCAGGGAGGCGTGGGCCGGGCTGTAGGGCGGGTTGCAGATCACCAGCTGGTAGGCGGCGTGGGGCAGGATGTGCCGGATGTCCCGCAAATCGCCCGTGTGCACGGTGAGGACGTCCGCCAGGCCGTTCAGGGCCATGCTGCGGCCGGCGCGCTCCGCGGCGTCCGGCTGGATTTCCACGGCGTCGCAGGTGATGCTGTTTTCCCTTCCGTACAGCAGCAGCGGCAGGATGCCGGTGCCCGTGCCCAGATCGCACACCCGGCTGTTTTTCCTTACCCTTGCAAAATCCGCCAGCAGCACCGCGTCCATGCCGAAGCGGAACGCGTCGGGGGACTGGATGATGCGCAGGTTCATGAACTGCAGGTCGTCGACCCGCTCCCCGGGGCGCACAAGATCATTGTTCATAGAGCGTATACTCCAGATATTCTTTCATGCAGTAGCCTTTTTTGTTTTTGTACTCCACCGCGCACCAGGTTTCGCTCACGGCGGTGATGGTCAGGTATTCTTTGTTGGGCATCTGGTACAGCACCCGGGCGTCCGGCAGGCAGCTGGCCCGCAGGTTCAGTTTCTTTCCGTTCTTGCACACGATTTGGCCGGTGACGGCGGTTTTCAGGGGCTTGAGCTCCTCTTTTTGGGGCGCTGCCGTCTTCCTGGGAGCGCTTGCCTGCGCGCTGCCGGGGAAAGCCAGGAACCGGGTCATCACATAGCCGGTTTTCCCGTCAAAGGTGGTTTTGCACCACACGCTGCCCTTGCTCAGGATCTCCAGGGCGGTGCCGTTGGGAATGGACGCCAGGATCTGGGCGGAATCGTTTTTGATTTTGCGCAGGTGCAGCGATCCGCCGTTTTTGGTGGTCACTTTGGCCTGGATGCCGCTGGCCGGCGCGGAGGAGGCACGCGGCGTTGGGGTGGCCTTGGCCGGCGCTTTGGTTGCCATGGGCTTTGCTGTTTTGCCCGGCTTTTGCGTATTTTCCGGCTCGCTGAAGCTCAGAAAGCGGGTCATCACATAGCCGGTGACTCCTTCGTAGGTGACGCGGGTCCATTTCACGTTTTTGCGCAGAACGGTCACGGTAGCGTTCTGCGGCACGGTGCACAGGATTTTGGCGTTGTCCTGGGCGAATTTACGCAGGTTCAGAGAGCCCTTGGGAGTCACTACCCGGGCTGCCGCGCCGCTGCTCTGGGGCAGGGGCGTGGGGGATGGCGCCGGCGTTGCGGTGGGCTTGGGGGTTTTTGTGGGTTTGGCTGTCGCCTTGGCAGCCTTGGGCGTTGCGGTGGGCTTGGGGGTTTTGGTGGCTTTCGGCGTTTTTGCCGGCGTGGCCGTGGCTTTCTTTTCAAAGGTCAGGAACTGGGTCATGACGTGGCCCGTGGTGCCGTCGTAGGAAACCGTGCACCAGCTTTTGCCGCTTTCCAGCACGCTCACATACGCGCCCTGCGGGATGGTGCGCAGCACGACGGATTCGGTGCTGCTGTCCATGCGCAGGTTCAGGGAACCCTGGGGCGTGGTCACCTGGGCCCGCTGAACGTTCTTCCCGGGAGTGGGCGACACGTCGGCGGGCTGCTCGTCGATCACCTGCTCCTGGCTTTCCTGGCCGGGAACCACGGCGCTGAGGATGGAGCGGCTCAGGGTGTATTGGGCCCGGGCACAGCCCTCGTAATAAAAGGCCAGGATCTGGTCGTAGGTGCAGCCTTCCTGGGCCATCTGCATGGCGCCGCGCTGGCTCATGCCGATGCCGTGGCCGTAACGCCGGGCCGACACGATGTAGCTGGAAGCGGTTTTTTCCACCGACCACAGCTCGTTTTTCAGCGTGTTGATGCTCATATTCAGGGGTTTTTCCAGCTCATTGAAAATGTCGAAGGTCAGCATGCCGGTCCATCTTTTCCCCTTGGCGGTGTACTCCACGGCAAACGTCAGCTTGGTGTTCAGGGCGCTGGGGGCGGCGTACTGCGGGCTGTGGGCACTGACGTCGGTGACGGCGGTGATCACGGCGTCCGGGCTGAAAACTGCCGCGGCCTTCTGGCTCAGCAGGCTGTTCAGGGCGGCGTTTGATTGCTTTCCGGATTTGTTCACGGTAAAGGAACGGTGCGGGGACAGGGCGTTGCGCAGGTCGTAGGGGTCGTCCTTCACAGTCAGGTAGGCGTAGCCGGATGTGCCCCAGGCGTTTTTGATGGATTCGGTTTGGCCGCCATTGGAGGCGGTGTAATAGGTGGCGGTCAGGGACGAACCGTTTTTGGCCACGATGCCCTTGGTGGCGTCCACCGCCCTTTTGCAGTTGACGCAGCCGGAAGGCGTGCCGTTGTAGACCTGATCCCCCGTGGTGTCCACCACGTCGTAGCTGCTCCAGGTGCGGGACTGCATGGCCCGCATGGTGTAGGTCCGGGCAGCCACGGCCTGGGCCTTCAGCGCCTCCATGCCGGTGGAATCGCCCATTTCATAGGGCAAAACGCCGTAGAGATAATCTTCTATATAGATCGAGGCGACAACGGACAGGCTGTTTCCCTGGGCGGTAAAGGTGAAATCCCCGGGATACAGGTTGCCGGGCACCCGGCTTTGGGCGATTTTGATGCCGTTGCTGCCGCTGGCCGCGTGGCGGCGCAGCCGGAAGGCCGTGCCCATATCGCTGGTGACCCCGCCGCTGGTCAGGGTCAGCCGTCCGCCGCTGCAGCGAACGGTGACGGACGAAGCGTTTGCCAGGGTGCGCTGCCCGTTGACGGTGTAGCTGCCGTACACGGTCAGCTGCAGGGAAGAGGGGGAACCCAGCGAGGCCAGACGCACCCGCACCATGCCGTTCATGCTGCCGCCGGTGGTCAGCGGCGCGGATTTCAGCGCTGCGCGGGCGGAAAAGGTGAAAAGCAGCAGGCAAAAGACCAGGGCCGGCAGGGCCGCGGTTTTTCCAAATCGGCTGTTCATCAGCGTGTCCTCCGTGTAATACTTACGAAATAGATCGTAACACTTTCGTAATCAATTGGAGTGTATCACATTTTTCCCGGTTTGTCTATGCCTTTTTTCCTGAAATCCCTGGAAAAGCTGGGTTTTTCCGCCATTTTTCCCTGCCCTTTCCCTTTTGACGGATTTATGGTATAATTCTCGTAATTCCATCGGAGGTGCGTCGCATGATCGTAGTGGTGGCGGAAAAGCCCAGCGTAGGCCGGGATATTGCCCGGGTGCTGAAGTGCCGGGAAAAGGGCGAAGGGTTTCTGAAGGGGGATACCTACCTGGTCACCTGGGCCGTGGGGCATCTGGTCACCCTGTGCGAGCCGGACGAGATCGACGAAAAATATAAAAAATGGCGGATGGAGGATCTGCCGATCCTGCCGGAGCACATCCCCACGAAAGTAATTTCCAAAACCAAATCCCAGTTCAACGTGATCAAGAAGCTGATCAACGACAAAGATACGGAACGCGTGATCTGCGCCACGGATGCCGGACGGGAAGGGGAACTGATTTTCCGGCTGATCTACCAGCAGGCCAAATGCCAAAAACCCATGGACCGGCTGTGGATCTCCTCCATGACGGACGAAGCGATCCGGGAAGGGTTCGCGTCGCTGAAGCCGTCCAGCGAATACGAGGGCCTGTACAAAAGCGCCACCTGCCGCAGCCAGGCGGACTGGCTGGTGGGCATGAACGCCAGCCGGGCATTTACCCTGCGGTTTGACGCGCTGCTGTCCATCGGCCGGGTGCAGACGCCCACGCTGGCTATCCTGGTCAAGCGGTATCATGAAATTGCTAATTTCAAACCGGAGGATTATTTCACCGTCACCGCCGATTTCGGCGATTACACCGGCCAGTGGTTCGACGAAAGCGCCCGGGACGAAAAAAAGGCAAGCCGCATTCCCGATCAGGAAACGGCGAAGAAAATCGTGGCCCGGGTGAAGGGCAAGGCCGCCCGGGTGAAATCGGTGGAGGCGGAAGAAAAGAAGGAAGCGCCGCCGCAATTGTACGACCTGACTTCCCTGCAGCGGGAGGCCAACCGCAAGCTGGGCTTTACCGCCGACAAGACGCTGAAGGTAGCCCAGGAACTGTACGAAAAATGGAAGGCTGTCACCTATCCCCGTACCGACAGCCGCTATCTGCCCATGGACATGATCGGCCGCACCAAACTGACGCTGCAGAAGCTGCCCGGGGTGTACCAGCCTTTTGTGGAAAACATTCCCTGGAAGGAAGATGGCAAGCTGCCCATCTCCAAGCGGATGTTTGACAATGCGAAGATTTCCGATCATCACGCCATCATTCCCACGCCGCAGACAGCTCCCCTGGACAAGCTGCCGCCGGACGCCGCCAAACTGTTCGATATGATCGCCCGGCGCACCATCGCGGTGTTTTATCCGTCCCATGTGTACGACAGCATCAAGGTGGTGACGGATGTCGAGGGAAATGCTTTCAAAAGCACCGGAAAGACGGTGCGCGCCAACGGCTGGAAGGACGTTTATCCCGCCGAGGAAAAGGAAGGCGACTCCCTGCCGGCATTGAAAGAGGGCGACGGGCGGACGGTGAGCAAGGCCGCCGCCAAAAAAGAAACCACCAAGCCGCCGGCCCCGCACACCGACGCGTCTTTGCTGGCCGCCATGGAAAACGCCGGCAGGGACTTGGAGGATGAAAAGCTGCGGGAGCAGATGAAGGGCTCGGGCCTGGGCACCCCGGCCACCCGGGCCGCCATCATCGAACGGCTGATCCAGGTGGGCTACGCGTCCCGCCGGGGCCGCGCCATCAGCGCCACGGAAAAGGGCGTGTCGCTGATCGCCATTGCCCCGGAGGAAATCGCGTCCCCGGAAACCACCGGGAAATGGGAACTGGCGCTGGACGAAATCGCCAAAAACCAGCGGGACACGGAACGGTTCATGCAGGGCATCCGCAACCTGACCACCTTCCTGATCCAGTACGCCAAATCAACGGATATCCAGGCGTCCTTTCCCGAGGAAATGCGCCGGGGCAGGAAGGGGAGCGGGCGAAAGACCGCCGCGGTCAAGCCCATCGCCGGGGCGGTTTGCCCCCTGTGCGGCAAGCCTGTGCAGGAGAACAGCAAGGCCTTCGGGTGCTCCGACTGGCGCGGCGGCTGCCACTTTACCCTGTGGAAGGACGGGCTCAAGCGGGGCGGCGGCCCGATGCTGAATGAAAAACTGGTGGCCCTTTTATTGGGAAAAGGCAGCGTCGCAGGCTCCACCGGGGTGATTCAGCTGCAGAACGGACAGATTTCCTTTATTCCTAAAGGCGCTTCCGCGCCCAGCGTGACGGCGGCCATTACATACCAAAAATAAGAAAACTTTGGCATTCTTTAATCGTTTTCTAATGAAAATCCCCCTGTGCCTTTCATTTTCCGGCGATAAGATAAGCGTGTCCCGAGGGGATGAAAGAAAACAAAGGCTGAATGCCAAGGAGGAAATAAAAATGGATCATTTCGAAATGGTGGAAAAACTGCGTCAGAAGGCCAATGTGAGCTACGAGGAAGCCAAGGCAGCCCTGGAAGCCAGCGACTGGGACATCCTGGATGCGCTGGTGCTGCTGGAGAGCGAAGGTAAAATGAAGGAAAACGACGCTCCCGCCGCCGAATCCGCTGCCCAGGAAAACAAAAGCTATGATTACACCACCAAGAAGGGCAATCAGGTGCATGTGGATGTTTCCAGCGGCTGGACCAAGCTCTGGGACTTTGTGAAGAAGATGTTCCAGAAGGGCAACACCAACCAGTTCGTGATTCACCGCAACGGCCAGGAGCTTCTGTCCATGCCCATTACGGTGCTGGCCATCCTGGCGCTGGTGATGTGGCCCGCTTCCGTGATCATCCTGTTCATCGCGCTGTTCTTCGGCGCCCGGTATTCCTTCCGCGGCCCGGACATCGGCAGCAAGGTGAACAGCGCCATGGACAAAGCCGCCAATATGGTGCAGGGCGACCAGGAGAACAAGGTGGAATAAGGAGAGGCGGCCAGCCTCTCCTTTTTGCGCAGAAAAGGGGAAGAAACGATGGCTACGAAGATTCTGCTGGTGGAGGACGAAGAAAAGCTGGCCCGGTTTGTGGAACTGGAGCTTCGTCACGAAGGCTACGAAGTGGACAAAGCCTTTGACGGGCGCACCGGGCTGGATATGGCGGAAGGCGGCGGCTATGATTTGCTGCTGCTGGACATCATGCTGCCCGGCCTGAACGGCATCGAGGTGCTTCGCCGCCTGCGCCGCGCCAGCCAGATGCCCGTGATCATGCTCACGGCCCGGGACGCGGTGATGGACAAGGTGACGGGCCTGGACATGGGCGCGGACGATTACGTGACCAAGCCCTTCTCCATCGAGGAACTGCTGGCCCGCATCCGGGCCGCGCTGCGCAAGCAGACGGCCCAGAAGAAGGAAGAAAACGTGCTGTCCTGCGGGGATCTGACGGTGGATGTGTCCCGCCACCGGGTAAGCCGCGGGGGCAGGGAAATCGAGCTGACCGGCAAGGAATTTGCCCTGCTGCAGGTTTTCCTGGAAAACAAAACCATCGTTCTCACCCGGGATCAGCTGCTGGAAAAGGTGTGGGGCTACGAATATATGGGGGAAACCAACGTGGTGGACGTGTACGTGCGTTACCTGCGGGGGAAAATGGACGACCCCTTTGACAAAAAGCTGCTGTGCACCGTGCGCGGCGTAGGCTATGTGCTGAGGGACGACGCATGAAAAACGAACAAAGAACCACCTCCATCGCCCGGCGCATCAACCGCTCCTGGCTCCAGCGGATGCTGGGCATTTTCATCGTGCTGGACGTGATGCTGCTGGCGCTGGCGGTGTTCGGCTGGTGCTACGCGGCGGAAAGCGGGCAGACCCGGGAGGTTACGGGCCGGGCGCTTTCCTGGAACGAATATACGTCCCTTTGGGAGCGGCCCATGACCGTCACCTACACCATGACGCTGGAAAACGGGGAGCAGCAGGCGGTGTCCGGCCGGGCGTATTTTTATCTGGTGCGCAACGCGGCGGCGGCGCTGATCGGCTTTGAAATTCTGATGCTGCTGGTGCAGTACGGCGCGGGCAAACGCAAATCCCGCCGGCTGCTGCTGCCGCTGGAACGCATGGCACAAACGGCCCAGGAGCTGAGCCAGGTCAGCTTTGACCCGGAAAAGCTGCATCACCTGGAGGATGCCATCGCCGGGGTCAGCCCCCTGACACCGGACGTGCAGCTGCGCACGGGGGACAGGGAATTGCAGGGCCTGGAAAAGGCCATCAACGATTTGCTGGCCCGGATGCACGAATCCTACCGGGAACAGAGCCGGTTCGTATCCGACGCGTCCCACGAGCTGCGTACGCCCATCGCTGTGATCCAGGGCTATGCCGATATGCTGCAGCGCTGGGGCAAGAACGATGAAAAGGTGCTGGAGGAAGGCATCGCCGCCATCCAGTCCGAATCCGCGCATATGAAAACGCTGGTGGAGCAATTGCTGTTCCTGGCCCGGGGCGATAACGGGAAGACCCAGCTGAACCTGGAACAAATCGACCTGAAGGACATGATGACCGAGGTCTATGAGGAATACCGCATGATCCACCCGGACCGCGCCTGGCGGCTGGACGCGGGGGAATCCATTCCCATTCAGGGGGATATTGCCCTGCTGAAGCAAACGGCCCGGATCCTGGTGGATAACGCGGTGCGCTACACCGAGGAGGGGGACAAAATCTCCCTGCGGGCCCGGATGAAGGACGGCGAGCCCTGCTTTGAGGTGCAGGATAACGGCATCGGCATCAAGCAGGAGGACCTGGGGCACATTTTCGACCGCTTTTTCCGCTCCGATCCGGCGCGCACCCGGTCCACCGGCGGCACGGGCCTGGGCCTGTCCATCGCCAAGTGGATCGTGGAGCGCCACGGCGGCTACTTTGACGTATATTCCCGGGAACAGTTCGGCACCCGCATGGGCGTGGTGCTGCCCCGGAAAACAGAAGACAAGTAAAGAAACGAGGGAAAGGAATTGAATAGAAAGAGAATCCTGCCGGCGCTGCTGTGTCTTTTGGCGGTGCTGCTGTGCGGCTGCGGGGTGCACGGGACTTATGCCAACGCGGACCGGTATACGGCCGGGGACGCCCGGATCACCGGAGCGGTGGACAGCCTGGATATCCATTGGATCGACGGCAGCGTGAAGATCCTGTACGATGAGGACAATGCCGTCCGGCTGGAGGAAACCGCGTCCCGGAAGCTGAGCGCGGATGAAAAGCTGCATTGGTGGCTGGACGGAACGACCCTGCGGGTCCAGTACGCTGCCTCCGGCAGCCGGTTCGCGTTCAGCATGAAAAAGCAGCTGATCGTGTATCTGCCCGCCGGTACGGTGCTGAAGGACGCGTCGGTCAGCGCTACGTCGGGGAGCATCCATGCCAATCCGCTGCATGCCGCGCAAATCCGGTTGAAAACCACCTCCGGCAGCATCGAATCCTATAGCGGCGCATCGTCCATCCTGGCTGAATCCACATCCGGCAGCATCGCGCTGACGGCGGCGGCCAATCAGGTGACGCTGAACGCCACATCCGGCAATATCCATGCCGTTATTGAACACGCGGAGGAACTGAAAATCAACACCACCTCCGGCGCGGTTCAGGCGGACGCCCGGGAAGCCCGGGATGTGCGCATCCATTCCACGTCGGGCCGCGTTGTGCTGAACCAGCAAACGATGCCTGAAACCATCCAGCTTGCTTCCACCAGCGGCGGCGCGGCGCTGGCCGTGCCCGGGGACGCCGGCTTTACCGCCGAAATTTCCACCACCAGCGGCCGGGTCGATATGGCGCTTCCGGCGAAGAAAACCGGGAACCGGTACGTGTGCGGCGACGGCAGCGCGCAGGTCAGCATTCATTCCACGTCCGGCAACGTGTCCGTGGCGGCCTTCCAGCCCTGACCCGGCATAAAAATCAGGGAATGACGCGTTTGCGCCATTCCCTGATCTTCATTTTGGGCAGATATACAGAAGGGAACCCATTGGAGGTCTCCGCGGCCTCCAAACTCTGCGGCAGGGGACTTCGCCCCCTGCACCCATCCCGGCGGACAAACGGACATAGAGGAACAAACAATCTGCGCCCGGAACTTGATCGCCGCAGAGGGAGCCGCCGGTTTTTCTGTACGCATGCGCACAGGGCGGCCAGCTTTGCTGGCCTGCCCGGAGGCGGTGGATGGCGTCATCCCGGCAGCTGCGGGAAGCAGCTGGTTATCGAAACCGTGCAGCATCCGCTATGGCCGGGTCCAGGGAGGGGCTCCCCTCCCTGGCGAGGAGTTTGAGGGCGAGAAGCCCTCATCGAACCCTTGTCAAATTTCTGTTTGAAGAACAGCATCAGGACGCTTTTATTTTGACCCGGTTTTTCCGCCAGATGCCGGTCAGGTAGAGCGCGTAGAGCACGGCGGCGGCGATGCCGTTGCTGACCACCACGGAATACCACACGCTTTCCACGCCCATGTGCAGCACGCTGCGGCAGAAAAACAGGGTAGCGAACCGGTAGATCCACAGGCGGGAAGCGTCGGACGCCATGGTGATTTCCGTATGCCCGGTGCCATGGAACAGGCCGGTGGTGGCGTTGTAGATGCCGTTGGTCCAGCACCACAGCGCCATCAGGGACAGGAAATCCGCCGCCATGGCGATGACCGGCGGGCTTTGGGTGAAAATGCGAACGATGGCGGTGGAGACGCTTTTCTGCCCCAGGATCATGCCGCCTGCCAGCAGGAAAATCACCGCCATGCGCATGGACAGGCGGTACCCCTTCTGCGCTCGGTCGATTTGCCCCGCGCCGAAATTCTGGCCCACAATGGTGGCGACGGCGGAGCCGATGGCGTTGGAGGGCAGGGAAATGAGGCCGTTGATTTTGTTGCCGATGCCGTATGCCGCCATGGCTTCCACCCCGTAGGCGTTCACGGTGCGGCTCATCAGCAGAAAACCGAACTGCATGGCGCTGCCGCCCAGCGCCGTGGGCAAGCCGATTTTTACGATGGCGCGGACGTTGTCTTTTTCCGGCCGCATCCAGGCCTTCCGGACGCGCACGGCTTCCTCCGGCCGGGTTAGCAGGAAAAGCGCCAGCATGGCCGGCACCATCTTGGCCAGCACCGTGGCCAGCGCGGCACCCACAGCGCCCAAACGGTAATGCACCATCAGCAGGGGGTCCAGCACCAGGTTCAGCAGGATGCCGGACAAATTCAGCACCATGGGGCGCACCGTATTGCCCTGGGCCTGGTTCACGGCCTGAAAAATGTTCACCAGAAACAGGAACGGCATATCCAGGATCACGATGCGCAGATAATCCACGCCGCATTGGTACGTCAGCCCTTCCGCGCCCAGCCATCCCACGATGGCAGGGGAGAACAGGCTCAGCAGCCCGGCGCTGACCAGGGCGAACAGCATGGCGCAGAACAGGATCTGGCTGGCCATTTTGCCGGCGTCCCGGTGTTTGCCGGCGCCAATGTACTGGGAAATCAGCACCGCGCCGGCGGTGGTCAGGCCGCCGCCGAAATTGATCACGATGTTCTGCATGGGGGTTACCAGGTTGATGGCCGCCAGGGGCTCGGTGCCGATCCGGCCCAGCCAGTAGGTGTCCGTCAGGTTATAAAGCGTTTGCAGAAAACTGTTGGCGATCACCGGCAGGGCAATGACCAGAATGGCCCGGATCAGGCTGCCGTGCAGGATTTCGCCGGAATAATTCCGCTTGGCGGTGAACAAGGATTATGCAGCTCCTTTTCCCGGCGCGGCCGGGTGCGTTTTTGCAACCAACATTATACGGAAAACCCGGGTGCAATTCTACCCATTTATTGGGATCATACGGGCAAAATACAGATTTTCCAACACAAAACGGGCTTCCGGAAAACGGAAAGCCCGTTTATTTTTCAGGGTAAAATCATTCTTCGCTTTCTTCCCGGAATTTGAACAGCTTCCGCTTCACGCGCTGCAGGGCGTTGTCGATGCTTTTCACGTGACGGCCCAGCAGCTCGGCGATTTCCTGGTAGCTTTTTCCGTCCATGAACGCGTCCAGCACCTGCTTTTCCAGGTCGGACAGCACTTCGCTGATCTGGCTCTGGATGCGGGACAGATCCTCCTGGCTGATGTACAGATCCTCGGGATTGGTGACCCGGCCTTCGATCACGTCCAGCAGTGTGCGGTCCGATTCCTCGTCGTAGAGGGGCTTGTTCAGCGACACATAGCTGTTCAGGGGCACATGCTTTTGCCGGGTGGCCGCTTTGATGGCGGTGATGATCTGCCGCTTGACGCACAGTTCCGCAAAGGAGCGGAAGGAGGCCAGGCGGGAAGGCTGAAAATCCCGGATGGCCTTGTACAGCCCGATCATGCCTTCCTGCACGATGTCCTCGTGGTCGGCGCCGATCAGAAAATAGCTGCGGGCTTTGGAGCGGACGAAATTCTTGTATTTGTTCAGCAGGTAGGCCAGCGCCTGACCGTCGCCGTTTTGGGCGAGCACAGCCACGTCCTCATCCGGCATGGAGAGAAATCGCTCAAATTCCTGTTGTTCTTCCGTCATGTGGAAGTCGTCGGTCATGGTAGCCTCCCAAGGTTTATTCCCGGCCGGACAGCGCGGCGTACATCAGAATGCCGGCCGCCACCGAGGCATTCAGCGACCCCACGCCGCCC
Source organism: uncultured Eubacteriales bacterium (assembly GCA_902773895.1). GTDB lineage: Bacteria > Bacillota > Clostridia > Christensenellales > Aristaeellaceae > RUG563. Next base: position 8,523 of record CACYGB010000032.1, on the reverse strand, counting down.
TTCATGGGCAGGGATACGCGGTAATCGCTGTTTTCCAGCACCAGGCGGCTGACGCCTTCGCCTTCCGCGCCGATGATCAGCGCCATGGGGCCGGAGAAATCCACTTTTCGGTAGTCGTCGCCCACCATGTCGGCGGCGTAGAGCCAGATGCCCTGGGCCTTCAGCTGATCCAGGGTGCGCTTCAGGTTGGTGACGCGGGCCACCTTCACCGTTTCAATTGCGCCGGCGGAGGCCTTTACGGCGGAGGGCGTCAGGCCCACGGCCCGGCGTTCCGGCACGATGACGCCATGGGCGCCCACGCAGGCCGCCGTGCGGATGATGGCCCCCAGGTTCTGCGGGTCGGTAACGCCGTCCAGCACCACCAGGAAGGGGTCTTCGCCCTTTTCCTGGGCGTCGGCCAGCATGTCCTCCACTTCATAATACCGGTAGGCGGAAGCGAAGGCCAGCATGCCCTGGTGATTGCGGGTGATTTCGTCCAGCCGGGAGCGGTCTACCATCTGCACGGGAATGTGCGCTTCCTTGGCCATGGCGATGATTTCCCGGGCGGTGGCGCTCAAATCGCCCCTGGCCACCAGCAGCTTTTCGATGTCGCGGCCGCTTTTGATGGCCTCGCGGATGGGATTGCGCCCGGACAGCAGGTTTTCCGGCGGCAGATAGGCGTTTTCCTTTTCCGGCGGGGTGAAGGGGGACTTCATGGGTTTCAATTCGGGCTTGTCCGCCCGGGGCGCGTCAAAGCGCTTATTGCCTTCCGCAAAGGGCTTGCCCTTCCGGGAATCGCGGCCCGGACGCGGCGCGCCGTTTTTGCCGTCGGGCCTGCTGGGGCGCTTGGCTTCTTCCTGGGCGCCGCGGCGCTGCGCGTCGGCCTGGGCGGAGGAACGCCGGTAGCGGGTTCCTTCTTCCTCCCATTTGCTTTCGGAGCGGAGATGATCCGCCCGGGTCATTTTCTTCTTGGTGAAATCTTTATAAAATGCCACAGGGATCCCCTCACTTTATTTCAGATTGCGGAACAATTCCCGCATTTGCGCGGCCTGGCCGCAGGATTTGGCCCCTTCCGGACACGCGCCGCGGACGCAGCCGGGGCCGGCATTTTCAAAAATCGCGGGCGCGATCCGCTTGCATTGCCGCAGCATTTCCCGGGCCATGTCCCGGATCTCCCACTGGGCGCGGTTGCAGCAGCGCAGGGAGAAAAAGTGCAGCAGTTCCCGGGCATTCATGGTCAGGGTGATGTGGGTTTCGCAGGCGTTGGGCAGCACAAAGCGCGCGTCCTCGTTGCTGCCTTCGCCCTTGCCCAGCTTTTCCTGCCATTGGGCGTACCAGCGCTGCATCTGGTCCATCTGCCGTTCAAATTCTGCCACGGCATCGCCGCCCAGGGCCTTGATCCGGGGCGGAATGATGTAGGAAAACCGGTCCAGGGAAACGTAGCGCTGGCTCTGCACCGAAAAACTGGCGATGCGGTGCCGCGTCACCTGGGCCAGCAGCGCCCGGCTGACGCCCTCGACGGTGAAGGTGAAGGAGGCGTGCTCCAGCACCGACGTATGGCCCGAGGCGATCACGCGCTGCAGGAAGGCCGTCTGGTCCTTTTCGTTTACCAGCGCCTGCAAACCGTCATAATCCAGTGCGGAATAGCAGGTCCGCGCCGCCAGGGCGCAGGTCTTTTCCGGTTCCGGCGTATGGGCGATCAGCGTAACTTTCAGTTGCTTTTCCGGCATGGTTCATTCTTCCTCCGCCTGAAGATAAGGGGACAGGGAAAGCAGCCTTTCCGTCTGCCCCGTCAGATACAGATACCCCAGCAGCGTTTCCAGCCCCGTGGCGGCGGCATATTCGCCCACGCTGGCGGATTTGGGCGCCCCGTGATGGGGATGGGCGTTGCGCCCCCGGCGCACCAGGCCGGCTTCTTCCTCCGTCAGCAGCGGCAGGATGCGCTGCAGCGCCCGGGCCTGGGATACGGCGTTTACCGCCCGGGTGGCCCGCAGGTGCATATCGTGCACCTTCAGGTTTTCGCCGATCAGGTGGGTGCGGGTCAGCAGGGCGTGCACCGCGTCGCCCACAAAGGCCAACTGCAGCGGCGATAAAAGCCGGGCCTGGTCCGGGGAAAGGCGAGGGGACAGCTGCCCGCTCATTTCAGCGCCGTTTTGCTGTAGGCAGAGGGGCTCATGCCCACGATGTTTTTGAAGGTCTTGGAGAAGTGGTAGGGGTCGTTCATGCCCACTTCAATGCCCGCCTGGCGCACGGTGCAGCCTTCCTTGAGCAGCACCTTGGCGCGCTCCATTTTGCAAAAGAGCTGGTAGCTTTGCGGCGGCATACCCACTTCGGACACAAAGCGCTTGCGGAAGGTTTCCACCGGCATCCGGGACAGGGCAGCCATATCGCTGAGGGAGAAGCTGTCCCTGTACTGGTTCTTGCGCATGGCGTCCACCACCTTGGCGATTTCGTGGGAAAGCACGGCGTCCATGGCCACCGGCTGCCCGGAATGGGAGGCCAGCATGGCCCACAGCAGCTGCTGCAGCTGGGCGCTGGACGCGTCTTCCGACGCAGCGATGCGCACCGTGGCCTGCACGATGTGCTTGGCCAGGTTCAACTGGCTGGGCAGCGCGCCCTGCTTCATGATGCGGTGGGGCAGCGCGCCCATGCGCTGCAGGAAAGCGCCGGCCAGGGTGCCGCCCACCTGCATCCACAGAACGCGCGCTTCCTGGTGCACATCCAGCACCACGTCCCGGGATCCGGGAGGCAGCATGCAGCATTCGCCGGCCCGCAGGGACAGGGCCACATCCTCGTTTTCCAGTTCCATGGCGCCGCCTTCCACGGCCAGCCACAGCCAGTGCTCCAGGTTGTTCAGGGCATGGCTGCCGCTTTGCAGCATGGCAGAGCCTGCCGCGGCAATGTAAACGCCGCTGGCGCCGGCCAGGGCGTCGGGGGTGTGGGCGCCTTCCACCAGCACAGCGGGCATGTCGATCTGATCGGGTTTGGATTGGAACAAAATGGATTCAGCCATGAATTTTCTCCTCCGTTTCCAGTCTGCGTCCCTATTTTATATCCCAAATCATACATTGTCAACAGAGGTCACCGATTTTTACAAATAATTCACAGAATTGGGGAAGAAAAATGGGCATATCGCCAGATATTGTGGGCATCCTTTCGGAAAAAATTTGGAAAAACGGGAACAAAACGGCTGGCATATCCGTCTAATATCATGTATAATACATCCTGCTTTATGGAAAACAGAGGGGAGCGCTATGCAAATGAAGAAATGGATCCGGATGACGGCGGTGCTGCTGATGATGGTTTTGGCTGCGTCTGCCTGGATGCCCGCGGAAGCGGCTGCGAAGAAAAAGAAGATCGAGATCACACTGGAAGAAAAGAATGTGGTCCTGAAAAAAGGCGAAAGCCGGGACGTGCTGCAAACGGTGATCCGCAAAAGCGGGGAAGTGACCTATACCCTGCGGGATCTGGTGGGCAAGCGCACGTTCTACACGGAAACGCGCAAGGTGAAAAAGGGCCAGAAGGTCCTGTGGCCCGTGGTGTATTACGACAAGGGCATGAGCAACAGCAAACCCATCCGCCAGGTGCGGGCCACCTTCCAGATGGAGAAACAGAAGTACAGCTTCGACCTGTACTACCGGTATGAGAAAAAGAAGGGGAAGACGGCCGCTGTCACTGTGGAGCGGGAAAGCTGGTATCCCAACAATACGGCCTGCAGCTTCGGCCCGCTGTTCAGGGACATGCGCCCGGCGCTGACCGATAAATGGTACATGTTCACCCCGCTGGATTTGCGGGAGCAGGGCACCTTTGAATACGAGTACATCGCCAGCAACATGTATGTGATCGGCAAGGTGTATGTGGACGTGCAGGGGGATCAGGTCTGCGTCACCTACAAAAATTTCTATGAAAACCAGAAGGGGAAAACCGAAACCCAGACGGAATACCTGAATTTCTTCCATAACCTGAAAAGCGTAAAGGACGTGGATCCGGAATCCCTGGGCGAATCGGGTTTCGCATTCGGCCGGCCCTTCAGCATTTCCAAAGACCTGAAGGGCGACAAAAAGGTGCTGATGCTCGTGCGCAACGTGGTCACCTATTCCACCTATCCCACGCCGCAGCATCAGCTGCGCCGGTTCTGGCCCAACCTTTCGGAGCGGAAGGCGCTGCGGCAGGAACTGATCCGCAAGATGGACAAGTAAACGGGAAAGGGGGAAGGCGGCTGTGCGGATCCTGGAGCACGTGGTGACGCGGGATCAGGAAAACCGGACGGTGAAATCCATCGCCCTGAAGGAAATGCGCCTTTCCCGGGGGCAGTTCAGCAGCCTGAAATTCAGCGGCGGCATCACCGTGGACGGCCAGCCGTCCCGCGCCGACGTGCGCCTGCGGGCCGGGCAGCGCCTGCGGGCGACGCTCCGGGAGGAAGGAAGCCCCGCGCTGACTCCTTATGATTTGCCGGTGCGAATCGTTTACGAGGACGCGGATTACTGGGTGATCGACAAGCCCGCGCCGCTGCCGACGCTGTGCTCCGCCCGGCAGGAGGGCCCCACGCTGGAAAACGCCCTGTACGCGTTTCTCGGCTGCCCGCCGGACTTTGTGTTCCGGCCGGTGAACCGTTTGGACAAGGGCACCAGCGGCCTGCTCTGCGTGGCGCGGAACGCCCATGCCCAGCAGCTGCTGCAGCGGCTGCTGCACACCGATCAGTTCGTCCGGGAATACCGGGCGGTCTGCCGGGGACGGCTGACGGATGCAGAGGGCGTCCTTGATCTTCCCATCGCCAAAGCGGGGGACGGGGTCCGGCGCTGCGTCAGCCCGGAGGGACGCAGGGCCGTCACCCATTACCGGGTGGAGGAAACGGGGCCGGATTACAGCCTGGTGCGCCTTCGCCTGGAAACGGGCCGCACCCATCAGATCCGGGTACACATGGCGGCGGCCGGCTGCCCGCTGATCGGCGACTATCTGTACGGCCAGCCTGACCCGCGGCTGCCGGGGCGCTTTGCCCTGCACGCCTGTGCGGTACGTTTCCTGCATCCGCTTACCGGGCGGGAAATCAGCCTTTCCTCCGCCTTGCCGCCGGAAATGCTTGCGCTGTGCGGAAAAAATGAAGAAACTGTGAACTCTGCTCTTCCACTTCCGCCGGAGCCGCGCCGCAGTTGACAAGGGGAAAGCAGATATGATAAAATATTTTGTTGTATCTGTTTCTTTACACGTCCGGCGGAAGGGCCGGCGCACGGGAAAGGAAGCCGGAAATGGGAAAGAAAACGCTGCGGGTTTTTTGCCTGCTGCTGGCGCTTATGACGGCGCTGCCGCTGGACGGCATGGCGGCCGCCAAGAAGCTGCGGGGCTATGACAGCACGCAAAAAAAGAGCGCCCGTTACCAGTATGTTCAGCTGGGTACCTACCCCTACGAGGAGGACGGCACCAAAAAGCCGGTACTTTGGCTGGTGCTCAGCGTCAGCAAAAACAAGGCGCTGCTGTTCAGCGATATGATCCTGGACAACCGCCAGGTGGTGTACGCCAAAACCAGGCGGGATCTGGACAACCGCAGATACCGCCGCATCAAGGATTTTACCGAAAGCGACCTATACACCTGGATGAACAACGATATGCTGAACACCCTGTTCAAGGGCGACAGCATGAAAAAGGCCCTGGTGGAGGGCGAATACGGGAAGCTGTATCCGCTGACCGACGAACAGATGCTTACGAAGGCGTACGGCTTTTCGGACTACCGCTATTTCAATCATCCGGAGCGCCAGGCGGAAGCTACGCCCTATACCAAGAGCATCCAGCAGTACAGCTGGAGCAAAAAAATTACCATCACCCATCAGAACAGTACCAAGCGGGATACGTCCCCCTATTGGGTGGTGGCCTTCCGGAATCCCAAGACCATGGACAGAAACTATATGATGCAGATCGTGGGCACCAACGGGCATTTGAGCTACGGCGCCTACGCCCGCACGGATGTGGGCGTCCGGCCGGCACTGACGCTGGATCTGACCCTGTGCAAAATCAAATCCGGCAGCGGAACGAGAAGCAAGCCCTTCATCCTGGAATACACCGGCGAGGAAGAAACGCCCAAGCCGACCAAAACACCCAAGCCGACGAAGACGCCCAAGCCGACCAAAACGCCCAAGCCGGCCGAAGCGCCCGAGGCGACCGAAGCGCCGAAGAAAACGGCCAAGCCCAAGTAAACGACGAAACAGACAGAAAATCCACTGATCGATGACAATGGAGGACAACAAAATGAAATGGATTCGGGTCATTGCAATTGCGCTCCTGCTGGCAACGCTGCTGGTGCTGGTGCCGTCCGGCGCTTACCTGGGGGAAGCGGAAAACGTGAAAATCGCCGTCAACGCGGCGATGGGGGAAGAGCCCCAGGAATCCGGCTATAAATCCAAAACGGTGTATGAGGATCCTTCCATTTCCGTGAAGATCACCAACGGCCAGTGGAAAACCAAGGGCAACCGCGGCCACACCAAGTACTGGGTCGCCCGGGTGACCATCGCCCACGCCAGCCAGTTGCGCACGTCTGTATCCTGCAAATACAACCGTCAGGAGCCTCAGCACGGCAGTGTGCTGGCGGAACGGGTGAAGGCCGTGCTGGCCATCAACGGCGATTATTTCTGCGGCATGCGGAACCTGGGGGTGGAGATCCGCCAGGGAAAAACTTACCGTTATCCGAAATCTGATAAGTTTTTTGCTTTTGATTATAACAAAAAGGTTTACTTCGATATGCTGTTTATCGACAACAGCGGGGACCTGCACATCGTGCAGGAAGCCACCAAAAAGAAAGTTGACAATTTCAAGGACAACATCAAGGGCAAGATCATCAATGCCTTCACCTTCGGGCCCGGCCTGATCGTCGACGGCAAGAAGCAGGGCAACTACAAAAACACCATGAACGGCCCCACCAACCGCACCCAGCGCATGTGCCTGGCCCAGGTGGGCAGCGCCAAGGACGGCAAGCTGGAATACCTGTGCATCTGCTGTGAAGGGCCGGACGACGGATCCGATGGCATGACGCTGACGGAGTTCACCGACCTGGTGGCCTCCTTCGACGGGATCACCAACGCGTACAACATGGACGGCGGCACGTCCTCCCAGATGATGTTCCACTACGAAAAGATCAACTGCCCCAACAACCGGAACCGGCGCGGCCTGGCGGACATCCTGTATTTTGCCAGCGCGTACAAGCCGGACAAGAAATAAGGAATGTTTCCGCAGGAATCAGGGAAGCGGTGAAGCAAGATGGAAGATTGGGATTATGTGGGTGAACTGACGGACGAGCCTTGGGACGAGGTGGCCGGGGAAGGCGTGCAGTCCCTGTTCACCGTGCTGGGCAAGCCGGTGACCGCGTACGCCGTGGGGCTGGCGCTGGCCGTGCTGCTGGGGCTGCTGCTGCTGTGGTGGACCAGCCGCCGGGCAAAGCTGAAGGACGGCACAGCCAGTACGCTGGGCCTGCTGGCGATTCCGCTGGGGCTGATCGGCGCTCGGCTGTTCTACGTGGTGACCCAGTATTATTTCTTTGAGGAAATCGGTTTTGAAAATGCCTGGAAGCTGTGGCAGGGCGGCTTTGCCCTGTGGGGCGCCGTCGGCGGTGTGGCCCTGGCCGCGCTGATCACGGCCAAAATCACGGGGCAGAAGGCCGCCGCGCTGCTGGACGCTTGCGCCGCGCCGGCCGCGCTGACTATTTCCGTCAGCCGCTTTGCGGAGTATTTCAGCGGCGAAGGCATCGGGCTGTATGTGGAAGATTGGGTGAAGGCGTTCCGCTTTTTCCCCTTCGCGGTGCAGAATGAGTTCGGCGAATGGTATTGGGCCGTTTTCATGCTGGAAGGCCTGGTGGCCCTGGCGATCTTGGCCGCGGTGCTGCGGAAGGAGCGCCCGGCGGGGGACACCGCCCGACTGTTCCTGATCCTGTACAGCGCTGCCCAGGTGTTTCTGGAAAGCCTGCGCCGGGATGGCTGCCTGAAGTGGCAGTTCGTGCGCGTCAGCCAGCTGACGGCGGCCATCGTGCTGGGCCTGCTGATCATCGCCGCCATCATCCGGCGCTCCCGGGCGGCGCAGAAGCTGCCATCCCTGGAAGCGCTGATCGCGCTGTGCGCGGGGTTTGCGGTCTGCATCGGGCTGTGCATCTGGATGGAGTTTGCCATTGATAAATTCCACGAGCTGCCCGTCTGGGGCGTGTTCCTGATCACCGCGCTGAGCTGCGTGGGCCTGGGCGTGATCACCTGCCGGATCGTGTTTCCCAAGAAAAAAGCATAATGCAACAGAGGAAAAGAAAAACGGGATTCCATCGGGAATCCCGTTTTTCATATGGTTTTGGATACCGGAGAGAAAATGCCTTTTTAGCCGGGGCAGCCGGAAAAAGAAGATTCGCCGCGGATGGGGAGTTTCCAAAGCGCCTGCCCATGGCGCGGATTCAGCGCTTCTGCGTTTCCTCCCGCATGGCCAGGAAGGTAGCGCGGATGCGCTGGGTCAGCTGCTCCACCACAGTGGCGTCCATGCCCTGGGCGGAAAGATCGGAAATGTCCATGGGTTTTCCCACGT
>CACYGB010000031.1 GCA_902773895.1 uncultured Eubacteriales bacterium | reverse complement strand
CAATAATCATGAAAAAGATTTTCGCAATTGCCGCAATGGCGCTTCTGACCCTTTCTGCTTCCGCGCAGAAAATCGCCCGTGTCAACTTCGTCGAACTCGTGCAGCTGACTCCGGAGGCCGACAAGGCCCGCGAGCAGATGGCCGCCGCCCAGAAAGAAGCTGAGGAGACGTTCAATACCATGGTGGAAGAGTATCAGTCCAAAGCCCAGCAGTATCAGCAGAAGGCTTCGACCTGGACCGCCTCCATCAAGGAAAGCAAAGAGCGTGAACTCGGCGATATGCAGAACCGCATCCAGGAGTTCCAGCAGTCTGTAAGCCAGGAACTTCAGGAGCAGCAGAACACGCTGATGGCTCCCATCCAGCAGAAAGCCAACGAGGCCATCCAGAAGATCGCCAAGGAGCGCGGCTTCGCCAGCCCCGTGTATGTAGAGGCCGCCTTTGACGCCGACGGCAAAATCACCTACATTTCCGTGGGTGACGAAGAATTTGCTGAAACTGCCGGCTACGGCGCCGCCGCCCTGGAAAAGGAGAACCAGTATCCCTTCATCGGCGCCCAGATGCCGCTGGAACTTGGCGACGTGGACGCTTTGACCGGCGCCACCTTCACCAAGACCGCCATCGTGAACGGCCTGAACAAAGCCTATGACGCTTCCAAGGGCACAGAAGTTCCCGCTGCGGAGCCCGCCGCGGAAATCGTGCTGCCGGAGAAGCCCGCGGAGGGCGTGTACAGCGCCGAAGCGGAAGGCTTCGCCAGCCCCGTATACGTGGAAGCCGCCTTTGACGCCGACGGCAAAATTACCTATATCTCCGTGGGCGACAAGCGCTTTGCCGAAACCGAAGGCTTCGGCGCCCGCGCCCTGACGGCCGAGGAGCAAGTCAAGTTCATCGGCGCCCAGATGCCGCTGGAGCTTGGCGACGTGGACGCCTTGACCGGCGCCACCTTCACCAGGACCGCCATCGTCAGCGCCCTGAACGCCGCGTACAGCAAAGCCGCCGCGCCGGCCGCCCCGCAGGAGCAGCCAGTGGAGCAGGAAGCGGAGCCCGCTCCCCAGCCGGAAAGCCAGGCGGAAATCCCCGTTGCGGAACCCGTCCGGGAACCTGCTGAGGAGCCCAAGCAGGAAGCCGCTCCCGCCGCCACTGGCGCCGCCGTCGGCGAAGCCGTATCCTTCTTCTCCACCGTGAAGGCGGAGGCCGCCTTTGACGGCAGCCGTATCACGGCCCTGACCCTGACGGAGAAAACCGCCGGCACCGAGGAATACAAGCCCCTGGCCCAGGGCGACGCCCTGACGGCGGCCCTGATCGGCACGAACGCGCCGGCGGACCCCCAGGCCATTGCCGCGGACGCGCCCGATTATGTGAAGGTGGCTGTGGCCCTGGCCGTCAATGAGGCCTATGCCCAGGCCGGCGGAACGCCCGCGGGCAGCGCCTGCACCGGCGAAGCCGTGGTGTTCTTCACCACCGTCCGGGCGGAGGCCGCCTTTGCGGACGGCAAGCTGGCGGCGCTTCAGCTCACCGAAAAGGCCGTGGGCAGCAGCGAATATACCAGTCTGCCCCAGGAAAGCGCTTATCAGGCCGCGCTGATCGGCCAGGCGCTGCCCCTTTCCGACGCGGATATTGCGGATGCCCCCGGGTACCTGAACACCGCCGTGGTGATCGCCGTCAACGACGCGTACGCACAATCCCTTGCCGGGCAGCAGTGACCGGTCAACAGAAGAAAGGAAGGATTGGCATTGCAGAAAAAAACATTCCGGCGGGGCATTCATCCCCTGCATTCCGCGCATGAGGGCAAAACTTCCACGCGCAACCTGGAAATCCGGGATTATGTATCGGATACCGTCATTATTTCCATGGCCATGAACATCGGCGCGCCGGCCAAGCCCGTGGTGAAAAAGGGCGACCAGGTGCTGGTGGGCCAGGTGATCGGCGAAGCCCAGGGCTTCATGAGCGTGCCGGTGCACGCCAGCGTGTCCGGCGAGGTCCTCGCCGTGGAACAGATTCCATCCCTGGGCGCCGGCCCGCAAATGGCCGTCACCATCAAAAACGACTTTGCCGATAATTGGGTGGAACTGCATCCCCTGGGCAGCGTGGAGCACGTGGACCCGGCCAAGGTGATCCCCGCCATTCAGGCGGCCGGCATCACCGGCATGGGCGGCGCGTCCTTCCCCACCCACGTGAAACTCACCTTCGGCAACGGCAAAACCTGCGACACAATCATCGTCAACGGCGCGGAGTGCGAAACCCACCTCACCGCCGACTACCGGCTGATGCTGGAAAACAGCACCCGGATCGTGGACGGATTGCGGGCTGTGATGCGGGCGCTAAACGTCAACAACGGCGTCATCGCCATCGAGGACAACAAAATGGAGGCCGTGGCCGCCATGCAGAAGGCCGTTCAGGGCCGGGAAGGCGTGCGCGTTCAGGTGATGCGCACCAAGTACCCCCAGGGCGGTGAAAAACAGCTGATCGAGGCCATCACCGGCCGCCAGGTTCCCTCCGGCGGGCTGCCCATCGACGTGCACGCCGTGGTGCTCAACGTGGGCACCTGCGCCGCCATTGCCGACGCCGTCATCGACGGGAAGCCGCTGATCAGCCGCATCACCACCGTCACCGGCGCGGTACGCAAGCCCGCCAACCTGCGCCTGCGCATCGGCACCATCACCGAAGACATCATCGGCGAATGCGGCGGCTACGCCGAAACGCCGGGCAAGATCTTCTTCGGCGGCGCTATGACCGGCATGTGCCTGCCCAACGACCAAATGCCCATTTTCAAATCCACCAACGGCATCGTGGTCTTCAACGAAAAGGAAAGCAAGAGCAAGGACGAAAGCCCCTGCATCCACTGCGGACGCTGCGTGGCAGCCTGCCCCATCGGCCTGAACCCCTACCAGATCAAGGTGGCGGCGGACAAAAGCGATTTCGAGGCGGCCAAAAAACTGCACGTGATGGACTGCATCCTGTGCGGCTCCTGCGCCTACATGTGTCCTTCCCGCCGGTGGCTGACGCCTTCCTTCAAATTCGCCAAGGATCATATTGCCGCTGAAGCCAAGGCCAAGCAGGCCGCGGCGAAAGGAGGAGAACAGAAATGAGCCTGAGAATCTCCACTGCCCCGCACGTCCACAGCCCGGTAACCACCCAGCGGCTGATGCTGTACGTGCTCATCGCCCTGCTGCCTGCCGCGGCCATGGGCGTTTACGCCTTCGGTTTTTCCGCGCTGCTGGTGCTGGGCCTGGCCTGCGTCAGCTGCGTGTGCGCTGAATTCCTGTGGCAGAAAATTGCCCGCCAGCCGGTGCGCGTGGGCGATCTGAGCGCCCTGGTGACCGGCCTGATCCTGGGCCTGAACCTGCCGCCCACCGCTCCCTGGTGGATGGTGGTGATCGGCTCTTTCTTCGCCATCATGATCGTCAAGCAGCTGTTCGGCGGCCTGGGAGACAACTTCCTGAACCCCGCGCTGGCCGCCCGCGCGGTGCTGCTGGCCTCCTGGCCCGTGCACATGACCCATTACGTGACCCCCACCTTCTTCAAGGCCGGCGTAGACGCCGTGGCCACCGCCACGCCCCTGGCCACCAAGGGCGCCAGCCTGATGGAGTTGTTCCTGGGCCAGATCCCCGGCACCATCGGCGAAGTGAGCAAGGCGGCCATCCTGGCGGGCCTGCTGATCCTGCTGGTGACCGGCACGGTGCGCTGGCGCATCCCCGTGATCCTGGTGGCCAGCGTATTCTGCTGGACCTGGGTGCTCACCGGTTCCCCGGACGCGGCCCTGATGGCCATTCTGAGCGGCGGCGTGCTCTTTGGCGCGGTCTTCATGGCCACCGATTACGTCACCTCTCCCATCACCAATTTTGCCCAGATTGTTTACGCGTTCCTGGCCGGGCTGATCATCGTGCTGATCCGTCAGTACGGCAGCTATCCCGAGGGCGTCACCTACGGCATCCTGCTGATGAACATCGCGTCTCCCCTGCTGGATCGGTTCCTGCCGCAGCGGATCTACGGCTACCAGAAGGAGGTTAAAAAGGCATGAGCGAGAAAAAAAGCCTCGGCGGCGTGCTGATGAACGGCATCGTCACCGAAAACCCCACTTTCCGCCTGGTGCTGGGCACCTGCCCCACGCTGGCGGTTACCACCAGCGCCCTGAACGGCCTGGGCATGGGCGCCGCCGCCACCTTCGTGCTGGTGTGCTCCAACGTGGCCATTTCCATGCTGCGCAAATTCATCCCCGATCAGGTGCGCATTCCCGCGTTCATCGTGGTGATCTGCACCTTCGTGACCATGGTGCAGCTGCTGATGCAGGCCTTCGTTCCCGCGCTTTATGACAGCCTGGGCATGTTCATTCCCCTGATCGTGGTGAACTGCATCATCCTGGCCCGGGCCGAAGCCTTCGCCAGCAAAAATACCCCCATTGCCTCCGCGGCGGACGGCCTGGGCATGGGCATCGGCTTCACCCTGGCCCTGACGCTGATGGGCTCCATCCGCGAACTGATCGGCAACGGCTCGGTGTTCGGCGTGAACGTGCTGGGCGCCTCCTACGAGCCCATGCTGCTGATCGTGCTGGCCTCCGGCGGCTTCCTGACCTTCGGGCTGCTGCTGGGCACCTTCAACCTGATTGTGAAAAAGATTGAGCAGAAGAAAACGAAGAAGGAGGCGCAGGCGGCATGAGCAGCATCACGGACGTGCTCCTCTTTATGGTCAGCTGCATCCTGACCAACAACTTCATCTTTTCCCGGTTCCTGGGCTGCTGCCCCTTCCTGGGCGTCAGCAGCAAGGTGGAAACCAGCGTCAGCATGGGCCTGGCCGTCACCTTCGTGATGACCATCGCCTCCCTGTTCTGCTGGCTGATCTACAATTTCCTTCTGATTCCCATGGGCCTGACCTATATGAGCACCATCTCCTTCATTCTGGTCATCGCCGCGCTGGTGCAGTTTGTGGAAATGTTCCTGAAAAAGAGCAGCCCCACGCTGTACAGCGCCCTGGGCATCTACCTGCCCCTGATCACCACCAACTGCGCTGTGCTGGGCGTGGCCACGCTGAACATGAACAGCAGCTACGGCCTGCTGCAGTCGGTGCTCAACGGCACCTTCTCCGCCCTGGGCTTCCTGCTGGCCATCGTGCTGATGGCGGGCGTCCGGGAACGGCTTGAAAGCAGCAAAATTCCTGCCTGCATGAAGGGCTTCCCCATCACCCTGGTTTCCGCCGGACTGATGGCCGTGGCCTTCATGGGCTTCAGCGGCCTGGTGTAAGGAGGGAAAACACACATGACGATTCTGTATGCCGGGCTCCTGCTGGGCGCCCTGGGAATCATTTTCGGCGGAGTGCTGACCTTCGCCAGCAAGAAATTCCACGTGGAAGTGGATGAACGCGTTGGAAAAGTGCGCGAATGCCTGGGCGGCGCCAACTGCGGCGCCTGCGGCTATCCCGGCTGCGACGGCTTTGCCGCCGCCGTGGTGAAGGGCGAAGCGCCCATCAACGGCTGCGCCCCCGCCGGCGAAAAAGGCGTAAAGGCCATCGCCGCCATCATGGGCCAGGAGGTCGCCACCAGCGAAAAAATGGTAGCCCGGGTGCTGTGCCAGGGCGAAAACGGCATTGCCAAGGAGCGCTATGCCTATGACGGCTACCAGAGCTGCGCCACCGCGGCTGGCCTGGCCGGCGGCCCCAAGGACTGCCGCTTTGCCTGCCTGGGCCTGGGCGACTGCATGGACAAATGCGCTTTCGGCGCCATCTCCATGAAAGACGGGATCGCCCACGTGGATCCGGAGAAATGCACGGCCTGCGGCGCCTGCGTCAAGGCATGCCCCCGCAGCGTGCTGAAGCTGCTGCCCCTGTCCTCCAATGTGATCGTGCGCTGCCGCAACAGCGACGTGGCCCGCGTAGCCCGCGCCGTGTGCATGGACGCCTGCATCGGCTGCGGCCGCTGCAAAAAGGAATGTCAGTACGAGGCAATCACGGTGGAAGGCGGCTTCGCCCGCATCAATCCGGACAAGTGCACCCGCTGCGGCGCCTGCGCCGCGGTATGCCCCTGCAAGTGCATCACCATCGACTGATTGATCCATCAAAAGAAAAGGAGAAACTCCCTTTCCCGGAGTTTCTCCTTTTTTGCGCGCTTCGCACAAGGCGAAGATAGATTGGAGCCGGCTTATCTCTTTCCCGTTTCGATAAACCGCATCAGTTCCTCCAGATCGTCAAAATCGTCATAGTCGCCCATGATCCCTTCCCGGTGGTAAACGATCCCGGCCTTTTCGTTGCGCTCCAGGCAATCCAGCAAAGAATCCACGCCGTACCGTCGGGCGAACTCCGCAAACGCCCGCGCCTTGATTTTCTCGGCATACAGGCCCTTCCGGCATTCAGCCGGCCGGCACTCATAGCAGCCGCTCAGCCCCTTTCCGATCACGCACTTTCGGTTTTCGCACCATTCGGCGTCCCGGCACCAGGACAATTCCAGAAAGCCGTCCCGCTTGCAGCCCTTGCAGGCCCCGTTTTCCGAGCACAGGCAGCAGGCCAGCCCGCAGCGCGCGATCCCCAGTTCCCGTTTCATGATGCTCCTCCCATTTGTCGAAAAAATGTTGAATCTATTCTATCACACAGGCGCGTTCATTGCAACCAGAAAACGGTCATCCTCCTGTGAACCCAAAAACCGGCGGTTCCTCCTTTTGGAAGAACCGCCGGTTCCTATCTGTTCGGAATTATTTCATTTGCGTTTCGCAGGGCGTCATGCAGCCGTTTTCCATGCGGTAAGCAAAATCGGCATACCGCAGCGCGTCCAATTCATGCGTCACCAGGAACACGGCTTTGCCCGCCTGGGCCGCCTGCCGAAAAATGCGCAGCACCCGTTCGGTGTTTTCATCGTCCAGATCGCCGGTGGGCTCATCCGCCAGGATCACCTCCGGCTCCGACGCCAGCGCCCGGGCAATGGCCACACGCCGCAGTTCCCCGCCGGACAATTCCGCCGGCCGCGCCTGCGCCAGGTGCCCGATGCCCAGGCTGGCCAGCCAGGGAGCGGCATCCGGCATCCGCCGCCGGTACAGGGCGGCGGGAAGCTGGACGTTTTCCAGCACCGTCAAGGTATCCACAGCGCTGCGGCCCTGGGGGATGACGCCGATTTTTTCGTTCCGCAGCCGGGACAGGGCCGCGTCCGGCAGGCTGTACAGATCAGTGCCGTCCCAATATACCTTTCCTTCCGACGGGGTCAGCAGTCCGGCCAGCAGGTGCAGCAGGGTCGTTTTTCCCGATCCGCTGCGGCCCGTCAGCACGGTCACAGCGCCGGGGGTCAGCGTCAGGCTCACATCCCGCACCGGATAGAAATAATTGGCCTGACCTGATTTGCGGAAGTACATTTTGCCGACGTTTTCAGCCTTCAGCATCTCTTACGCCCCCTCCCGCAGAATCGTGCCCGGGTCCACCCGGCTCAGCCGCCAGGCCGCCCCGGCGCTGGCCAGGGAGCCTACAATGCCTGCCGCCGCCACAGCAGCCGCCGCCAGCAGCGCCACCGTGCGCAGATCCGGCGTCAGATACGGCAGGCCCAGAGCCGTTTCAATCAGCGTGGCAAAGGGAAACGCCAGCAGCGCCGCCGCACAGACCCCCAGCACGCCGCCCAGCAAGCTGCACAGGGCCGTTTCCCGCAGGATCAGGCCGCTGAGCATCCGCCGGGACATGCCCGCCAGCCGCAGCACGGCAAATTCCCGCCGCCGCTCCCGGATGATCATGGCGAACGCGATGAGCAGAATCAGGAAAGCCAGCACCCATACCGCGCCGATCAGCCCCGTCACCGTCCGGGAAATGCCGGCCAGGCTGTCGGAAACATCGGTGATCATGCTGCGGGTACGCACGGCGGACGCTTTGCGGGTGTGGCCCTGAATGGCCGTATTCACCCGGCCCACGTCGTAACCCACTTTCACCTTCACGTAAATGGCGGAAACCTGATCCGCCGCGGAATCGGACGTCACCTTATGGCTCACGCCTTTTTCCTCGGCTGCCTGCAGCAGCAGCCTGATGGTGTCCAGATTGCAGTACACCGCCGTATCCAGCCCCGTGCCGGTGGCCGCCAGGCGGCCCACCACTTTGCACCGCTGGTCATAGATGCGCAGGATCTCCCCCACGCCGGCTTCCACCTTGCAGCCCACCACCACGTCCATTTCGCCCAGTTCCCGGGCGTAGCTCTGGGCAATCCAGGGCTGCACGGTAAAATCCGCCTGGGGATCAAAGCCGATGACCTGGATTTTCACAGAACAGCAATCCGCCTTCAGGGACGCCAGAAAAATCTGGGGCGCGGCCTTTTCCACCCCTTCGATTTCCCGCACGCGTTTCAGGTTTTCCGCATCCATATAGAACGCGCCGGTGGTGCCTTGCAGGAACATGTTCTGGAAACTGACCTTGGACTGGGCCTCGGACGGCACCACGATGATGTCGGCGCCCAGCCGGGCCTCCAGGCTGTTCAGGCCCTGGCGCAGCGACAGCACCACCAGGGAGCCGCCGAAAACCGCCAGCGCCAGGAACGCGGTCAGCAGCATCAGCGCCGCGGTGCGTCCGGGCTTGCGGATCAGGTTTTTCACAGGCAGCGATTTCATGGCGTCCCCCGTTTGGCACGGCGCGTTTCCAGCAGGAATCCCGCCAGGGCCAGGATCAGGATGCCGGCGTTCAGCAGTGTCATGGCCGGCTGCATCACGGCGCGGCAATGCATGGTGGCCATGCCGCACAGGCGGATCAGCGTGCCGGGCAGCAGCAGGCCCAGCGCCGCCGTGAACGCCATGCAAAGATAGGCCCCCGCATGCCCCGTCGCCAGCGCGATCCCGCTTTGCGCCGCCAGCAGAATCCCGATGCCAAGCAGCGCCCTGGATGCCCAGTGGCAGGTGCCGAAGCTGCCATCCTCGTGCACACAGGCCCCAAGGAACGTTACGCTGCCCACGGCCATCACCAGCGCCAAAGCCAGCGTCAGCCAGGCAAATACCCTTTTTTTCATGCTTTATCTCCTTCCGGAAATCCGGAAACAGGGGACGTGCGGCCCCTGCTTTTTTTTTCCAAAGTTTTCGTTGATGATTTCCCGGGCCACCCGGCCATGCTCCAGCACGATGGTGCGCTGGGCGGCCTCGGCCACCTCGGGGTCGTGGGTCACCACGATCAGGGTAGTACCCTCCTTATGCAGCTGGGCGAACAGGTCCAGCACGATGTTCTCGTTGGCTTCGTCCAGGTTGCCGGTGGGTTCGTCGGCCAGGATCAATTCCGGATGGTTGATCAGCGCCCGGGCCACGCAGACGCGCTGCTGCTCGCCGCCGGACAGCTGGCTGGGCAAATGCCGGGCGCGTTCCCGCAGCCCGACGCGGCCCAGCGCTTCCAGCGCCTCCTCTTCATCCGGCATGGAATGATAGTACTGGCTCACCATCACGTTTTCCACAGCCGTCAGGTAATTCACCATATGGAACTGCTGGAAAATCAGGCCGATCTTGTCCCGCCGGATGTCCGTCAGCTTTTTGCTGCTTTCCTTGGAAATATCCACGCCGTCCAGCAGCACTTCGCCGATGGTGGGCTTATCCATGCAGCCGATGATGTTCATCATGGTGCTTTTTCCGCTGCCGGAAGGGCCCATGATGGCCACCCATTCCCCCTGATCAACGTGGATGTTCACGCTGTCCAGCGCTTTCAGGTCCCCATATATTTTCGATACGTTCTTCAATTCCAGAAGGCTCATGATTATTCTCCTTTCAGCACCAGCGCGGGGTCAATAGCCACAGCCCGCTTGATAGGCAGCAGGCAGGAAACGGCGGCAATCGCCATGGAAACGATCACTGTAACAGGCAGCAGCAGCGGCTGGAACGTGATGGACGAGCCAAACACATTTATGCTGACGACCTGGGCAAACACAAAGCCCAGCACGGAGCCCATCACGCCGCCCAGCGCACCCAGGAACATGCCTTCCCCCAGGAACTCCGCCCGGATGGAATTGTCCGACGCGCCCAGTGCTTTGCGCAAGCCGATTTCCCTTCTGCGCTCCGATACTACCGCCATCATGGTGGTGGACACGCAGATCATGGTCAGCAGCAGCACCACCGCAGTGACCAGGAACACCAGCGCCTGCAGCTTGCCCAGCACCGCCGTTTCGGAACGGGTCACACGCTTCACCAGACGGGGCGTCACCCCGGTGTCGGCGTCGGTCAGCGCCTGCACGTATTCTTCCAGCTGCGCGGCGTTGGCGGATACGCTCAGCTCCGCCACATCCAGCCGGCTTTCCCCGGTCAGCGCTTCCATATCCTCCAGGGACATGAACACATAGGATTCCTCTTCACCGCCGGTCACCAGCACGCCGGTAACGGTGTAATATCCGGTGCGTTCCGTGGCTACGGCAGCCTGGGACACGCTGCGGGCATGGTTCAGGGCGTTCACGATGGCAGTGGAGGTCACCGTGGCGCCGGAAAGGGCATCCACATCCTCGCCCAGCGTCAGCGGCAGCTTTTTCCCGATAAACTGGTTCTGGAAGGCCTCGTCCGTCTGGGTGCGTCCGCCGTACTCCTCCGTCTGGCTGGACGCGTCGATGGTGATGGACGCGATCCTGGCTTCGCTGTCCAGGGTGGCGGTCACCGCCACCAGGCTGGTGTTCCAGCCCTCCGCGCTGCCGCGCACCGTCGCCAGGGGCACCCAATCGTCCGCGGCGTTTTCGCTGACAGCCACAGTGGGCTTATACGTCAATTGCATGGAGCTTCCGGCCTTGACGCCAATGGTGTCGGCAATTTCCTTGCCCACCAGGATCTCCCGGGCATGCTGGGGATACTCCCCTTCCACGCTGAAGTAAGGGCTGGTTTTGACCACCTGGGAAAAATCCGTGCCGGCGGAGGTAAAGGACTGCTGCCGGCGGGTCATATCCAGCCGCACATAGCGGTACGGCGTAGCGCCCACCAGTTCCTCCTCCGGAAGCAGCGCCAGGGTCTTTTGCAGGGTATCCGGCGTCAGCACCGTTCCATCCTTGGGCAGCAGGATCATGTTGGCGCCGTAGGAGCGGAACTGCGCGCCCATCTGCCGGGGAACGTCGTAATAGATCGTCACCAGACCAGACAGGATGGTGGCGCCGATGCCGATGGACAGCAGGGCAATCAGCATGCGGGACCGCCGGCGCAGCAGCGACGCGGTGATCATCCGCAGGAACATTTTTCTTTTGGTCATGGATTATCCTCCAAATGAAACCTTCAGATTCAGGCGCATCAATGGCCGCCGTGAAGCACTTCCGCCGGGCGCAGCCGCAGCACCATGCGAATGGCCGGCATGCTGCCCGCGATGGTTACCAGGGCGATCAGCGCCGCCACAATGGGGATCACCATGGGCTTCATTTCCACGGCGGAGCCAAACACGCTGTGGCCGATCAACTGGGCAAACCCAAAGCCCATGAAATACCCTGCCACGCTGCCCACCAGCGCCGTGATCAGGATTTCGGTCATCACCACGCCGGTAATGGAATGATCCCGGGCGCCGATGGCCTTGAGCAGGCCGATTTCCTGGGCCCGCTCCATGACGCTGGCCGTCACCAGGTTGGAAATACCCAAAGCGGAGCCGATCAGGCTCAGCGCCGTGATCAGGATCATCAGCAGCTGGGTCTTGTCCAGGATGGCGCCTTCGCTTTCCGCCACCTGGCGCACCGCGTTGGCCACGGAGCCGGTAATGGCTTCCTGGATCTGGTAGCAGATGGCGCTGACGTAGGCCGTGCAATACCAGGTTTCATAATCGCGGCTGGACAGGGCCAGCGGATTCCGGGCCGCCCGCCGGGCCAGATCGTTATCCGGCGTGGTCAGGGCGGATACCTCGATGGAAGCCACCTTGTTTTCCCGGTCCGTCAGCGCCTGCACCAGGTCCAGCGTGGCGAAAATCTGGCCGTCCTCGTCGCCGCCGGCGTCAAAGATCCCGGCCACGGTCACGTCCTTTTCGCCGCGGGCGGCGGTCAGCTTCACTGTGTCGCCCACCTGCCAGCCCTGCTGCTGGGCCACCAGCGTGCCCACCATGATTTCGGACAGGAAGTTTTCATCCTTTTCATCCAGCCATTTTCCGCTGGTCACATCCCACCAGGAGCGCATGCTCACCACGCCGGCATCCAGGCTTTCACCGGTGGGCAGATCCAGGTGGTGGTTGAACCAGGTACCCACCATTTTCACCGTATCCCCGGAAGGCAGGGTCACCTGGGTGTCCAGGAAGGGCGTAAAGTCCACAATATTGAAGGCCCAGAAAATGGTCTTCAGTTTTCCCAGCTCATCCTCCTTCAGGTAGGCGGCGTTCATCTCCTCACCGTCGCCCACGTCGTAAATATCCGACAGCAGGGAGGAGTCCTTGGGCTTGACGGTGATGTTGGCCCCGTAGGTTTTCAATTCCTGGCTCACCTTGTCGCCCACATCCAGCATCACGTTCAGCATGCCGGTCGCCAGCGAGGCGCCCAGCGCAATGGTAAAAGCAATCAGCAGCATTTTGCCTTTCTGATGGAAAAGCACACCGCGGATCATTCGAAACAGCATTGTGCCTTGACCCCCTTATCGGAATTCCTTTTCGCCGGCCCGGATGTCGTTCAGATCAAACACCAGGTATCCGCTGCGCACCGTGTAGGCCAGCGGGATCGGGTTGCAGCCGCCCTTGAAGCCGATGGTGTTGATGTTCATCACCACGTCGCAGCGTTTGCAGATCACCTGGCCGCCGCGCTCGAAATAGCCGGCGTTGCCGCACACCTCGCAGGCGTCCAGCCCCACGCCGAAGCTGGCGGACCCGGGCTTTTTCACCACGATCCAGCGCACGTCGATATTCTTTTCCGTCCGGTATTCAAAGCGGTGCAGATGCCCGTCGTTCACTTCTTCCATGGGGATCAGGATCTGATCGCCCTCCACCGTGTACGTTTCCGGGGCGGACAATTCGATCACCCGGGTGTCGTAGGCCTGCACCGGACCGATGCACACCGCCGCCAGCACCAGGAACACCGCGCCGGCCACGGCCTGCCGGCGGTGACGGCGGTTCCGGGCCCGCAGCTTGCGCAGCTGGGCCGGATTGTCGTACCTTTCCGTCACCTTCGTGTTTTCCGCAAAGAAAACCACCGCCAGCGCCAGCACCAGCGCCGCCGTGATCCAAATGAACAGCTGGGCCTGCTGGGCGGTAAACATCATCCAGTCGCCGATCCAGCCGAATTCCTCCCGGGTATAGCGTACCGGCCAGTTCAGCCATTTGGCCCGGTTCACCCAGGGAACGAAGAAACGGCCGGCGCAATACGCCATATTGGCTGTCAGGCCGATATTCAGTACCGACAGCAGCAGCGCGTACTTCTTTATCTGCAATGCGCAGGCATACAGCAGCTGCGCATAAATGACCAGCATCAGCAGCGCGATCAGCCATCCGATGAGCCGTTCAAAATAATACCAGGAAAGATACCCGTTGCCCATGGTATTGAAATTGAAGGGATAGGCCATCACGCCGGGCAGCTTGAAAAAGATCCACACCGCAGTCAGGCCGGCGCCTGTCGCGCAAAGCAGCGCACCGGATACACCCAAAGCGCCGCGGTTTTCCTTCCGCCCGAAAACCAGGGTAAGAACCAGGAACGCCAGGGACAAAACCATGATAGAGCCGTAAATGTAATGATTCCAATGGCTGGAAATGATCAGATTGGTGGTGTTTTTTACAACGGCCAGCACCGCGGACGCCGCAACGCCCACAGCGATGCCGATGGTGTCGAACCGCCGGCCCGTTCCGCCGTACAGGCGGCCCAGCACCGCGCGGATCAGGGTCGCAAACGTCACCGTCAGGAACAGGTCCTGGGTCACCATCCAGATATACTTCAGCAAAATACATGCCTCCTGAAGAGATTCCTCAAACGCGCATACTGCTGGCACACGATCCCCCGCGGATCGCATGTCAGCAGTCATGGACTATGCGTTTTTTGCAGGCACAGCCCGCATCCGGAATGAGCGCCCGCCGGGGACCGGGCCCCGGCAGGCAGCCGCTCATCTTACCATTCCTTCACGAATTTCCAGCCGGTCCAGGTGGCGGTCAGGGGTTCGGTCCAGAAGCCGTCCTTGGCATCCACGCCGGTTTCGGAATCCACATGCAGCAGGTAGCCGTTTTCAGCGGGGCTCTTGATGGACAGGGTGATGGAGTATTCGCCGTTGGGCAGCGCGATGTTGTTGCCGTAGTGGGGGCCGTCGGAAGCCGCCATAGGCATCATGGAGCCGGACAGCACTTCCTTGCCTTCGGTGTCATAGATGGTGTAGTCGATGCTCAGATAGGGCACCCAGCCGTCCACGGGGAAGGAATAGGGGTTTTCCTTGGCGGTCAGGTCCACTTCGATGTGCAGGTCGGAGCCTTCAGCGGGCGTGGCGTTCTCGGCGGGAGCCATATCCACGGGCTGGAAATACACCATGCTCATGGTCATGAAGCCCACATCCTGTTCGCCTTCGACACCCAGTTCATATTCGTCGAAGCCGGCTTCTTCAGCAGAAGCGAAAGCGGCAACGCTGAGCAGCATCATGGCAGCCAGCAGCAGGGCAAGAAACTTTTTCATAGCAGGATTCCTCCTTCAAATGTGGTTCATTTCCCTTTCGGGATTGTGTATCGCAGGGCCGCGTTACGCGGGGCAAGGCAGCCCGGAATACCGTCTCAGGCTTTGGCGGCGTATTCCGCCCGCAGGGCGTCCATTTTTCCCCGGTAATGGGCGATCATGAACGTGATCAAAAGGACGATGGACAGGATCAGCTGCGGCAGCAGCGTTTCCAGGTACGGGTAAATGCCCAGCACCTGCACCACGTCGTTTTCCGGCACGCCGGGCACCCGCAGCGCCAGGTCGAAAGCGTTGCCCTCGGCCAGCTCCTTGATGCCGCTGCCCAGGAAGCTGACGCACATCACCGCCATCAGGATGGAAGTGGCCGTGAAGAACACCTTGATGGGCAGCTTGATGGACAGCTTCGTGATGGCCAGGTACACAAACACCAGGATCACGCAGCCGGCGCCGAATCCGGCCCACACCATGCCGGCGTTGCCTTCGCTGAGCATGGGCTGGTAGAACAGCACCACCTCGGCTCCTTCCCGGAACACGGAAAGGAAGGCGGTAAAGGCCAGGGCGAAAGCGCTGCCCTGCTCCACGGAGGATTGCACCTTGCCGTCGATATAACGGCTCCAGGACGCTGCCTCCGCTTTGGAAATCATCCAGTTGCTCACATAGAACAGCACGCACACAGCGATCAGGGCAGTGATGCCTTCGATCAGCTCCTGGGCCATGCCGGCGGAGGCAAAGGCGCTCTTGGCCCAGGCCAGCACGGCAGCTGCCGCGAAGCTGGCAACGATCCCGGCCACAGCGCCGATGTACACGTTTTTCAGGTTCTTTCCGTTGCCGCTCTTGACCAGGTACGCGATGATGGCGGCGATCACCAGGATGGCTTCCAGACCTTCCCGCACGATGATGCCGAACGCGCCCAGGAACGTCAGCAGCCGGGGATCGGAAGCGTTGCTCTCCTCCGCAGCCTGTTCCGCTTCCAGCGCCTTGGCTGCCTCGGCTGCCGCCGCCGCTTTGGCCTGCGCTTCTTTTTCGTCAATGGCTTTGGCCATTTTCAACACAGCGTTCTTGGCGGCGTCCGTGCCGGTGCGGTATTTGTTTTTCTGATACTTCGTGCTGCCCGCCGCAACCAGGGAACGCAGTTTGGCAAAGTGGTTTTCCATGGTCTGCCGGTCTTTCAGGGAAAGATCGGTATAAATTTTGTGGCTCAGGCCGGATTCCTCATACACCGTGTAATATGCAGTGTTGATGTTGTCCAGCGCCGCGTCGAAATCCTTGTCCAGGTACCCCATGTAGGCCGTATCCAGCAGTTCCTTCACCAGGCCCGCCGCTTCATACCAGTTTTCATATTTGGCCGCGGCGTTGGGATCGGCGGAAAAATCGGCATAGGGATCGGAGGATACCAGTTCGCCGTGCAGGTAATACTTGGTTTCGCTCACCGCGCCGCCCTGCATGGCCGCCAGCTTGTTGCCGTCTTCCCGGATCATACCCTTGAGCTTGGCCAGGGCGCTGCGGACGGAAATTTTGGTGTCCAGATCGGTGTTGGGCTTTTTGACCGCCGCCTTGCAGGTGGAAAACTGCATTTCCACGGCGTTTTTCCGGTTGCCGGAAATATAGCTCATGGTCTGGCGTTCAAAACCGGTCACTTCATACACACGGAAGTACGCATCGCTGACGTTGCTGTACGCGCTGGCGGCGTTCCCTTCCAGATAATCCTCAAAAGCCTTGTCCAGATATTTGTCGATGGCATCCGCCGCGTCTGCCCAGCGGGTGGAAACAGCTTCCTCCCCCAGGGCCGGCACCGCGGCCAACAGCATCGCCAGCGCCACCAGCAGCCAGGCGATTTTTTGCCTTCTCATCCGGGTTCCTTCCTTTCTTTTCCGCCGTTTCGCGTCCCATGGATTTTTCCGGCGGAATGCAGGCCATTTTCACCATTTCTGTTAGTTTCCTCTAACCTGCTTGCCTATATTAGCATAATCTAACCATTCTTTGCTATTCTGATATTGACTTTCGAAGCCTGAAAAATTGTTCAAAATTGACTTCTTCAAAAAGGGGATGGCGAAAAGAGTTAATTTGTGTTAACATAAGTAAGGCTTTTCTAACCCCTCATTGAAACAGAAAGCAAGGGATCATTTTGACGAAAGAAGAATGGCAGATTCTTCACGACCGGAATCCCCAGTACGACGGGAAGCTGTTTTGCGGCCTGATCGCACAGAAGGTGGTATGTCAGGTGTCCTGTCCCCAGCGCAGCCGGGATATTGAAAACGTCGCGGTCTTTTCTTCCCTGGAGGACGCCCTGGCCCAGGGCTACCGTCCCTGCGGGCATTGCCGGCCGGAAAAACCCGGCTGGAAAGGCTCCCGGCACGAATTGGTCGAAGCCGCGCGGCAATACATCGAAGCCCACAGCACTGAAAAGTTTTCTTTGGCCGCCCTGTCCGGCGCCCTGTACATCAACGGCAGCTATCTGCTGCGCACCTTTAAGGAAGCCACCGGCTGCACCCTGCTGTGGTACCACAACCACATCCGCTGTGAAAAAGCCAAGGAACTGCTGATGCGCAGCGACCTGAGCGTGTCCCAGGCAGGGGAACAGACCGGCTTCGCCTCCTCCTCCCACTTTTCCCATGTATTCAAAAAAATGGAGGGAATGACGCCCTCCGAGTTTCGCAGCGCGTATTTCCGGCAGCTGCAATCCTGAAGACGAACCCAGAAAGGAACGAAAGACGCATGGAAAACAGCCGTGCCATTGACCGCTATCTGCGCAGCATCCTGATCCTGAGTGAGAAATATTTCTGCGTCCGCTCGGTGGACGTGGCGCATTATCTGGGCTGCTCCAAGGCGGCCGTTAGCGTCGCCCTCAAGCAGCTGATGGGTGAAAAGCTGGTGGATGCCGCGCCGGACGGCGCCCTGACCTTGACGCCCGACGGCGAAAAGCGTGCCAGACAATTGCACGAGCGCTGCCTGTACCTGCAGCGCGTGCTGACGCAGGCCGGCATTCCGCAGGACGTGGCCGAGTCCGAAGCCAACAACGCGGAGCGCGCCCTGAGCGTGGATTCTTTCCGCCGCCTGCAGGTATTTCTGGCAGAGCATGGGATTGGGTAAGTACGGAGGACACCGGGGCTCCTTCAGCCTCCGGACCCCCGAACCAAGGGCCATGGGTCCCTGGACCCGCCTTGATGATTTTGCACGCTTGAAAAAACAGACAATGCGCGCCTGAAACTTTTATGACAGAAAGAGAGTTCACAGTACGAAGATACGGGGCTTCTTCAGCCCCCGGACCCCTGAACCAGGGACCATCGGTCCCTGGACCCGCCTTGACGATATAACACATTTGAAAAAACTTGCAATATGCGCCTGAAGCTATTTCGTCGGCAGGAAAGCCCCCGGGCAAAAGAAAAGACTGGGGATTTCCGAAAAACAAGCTCGCTTGTTTTCTCGGAAATCCCCAGCCTTTTTCCTGTGCGCTTGCGCACAGGCGGGCCGGCTTTGCCGGCCTGCCCGGGAGCGGCGGTTCTTCGTTCCATTCGCTGCTGCGGTGCATAGCTTGGGAAATATATTTTGCAACATCCGAAATGGATGGGGCCCGGGGAGGATCATCCTCCCCGGCGGGGTCTGGGGCAGGGCCCCATCGTTCCCTCTGCATCTGCGGCACGCTGCTGGAAAATGCAGCCGTGCACCATCCGCAGCCGGCGGGGTCCGGGGCAGCACCCCGGCGTTCCCCCATTTCCGGATACTGGCGCCTCGTTGAAAAACCCCGCTGCCAGACAGCAGCGGGGCGGGATGGTTCGCGCTTACATATTCAGGTCGTCGATCACGCGCAGAGTCACGGTCAGCTCCACATATTCGCCGTTGCCGCACTGGCTCAGGTCGATGCTGGACTGGCTGATCTGGCTGGCCAGGCCCTCGTCGCGGTACACTTTCACTGCGATCTGGTCGCCTTCATTATAGCCGGCCAGCTTCTGGGTCAGCGCGGTATGGGAGGAAATGATGGTGCCGTCCACTTCCACGATGATGTCGCCAGGCTGGATGCCGCCATTTGCGGCGGGAGAGCCTTCATCCACGTCCTTCACCACGGCGCCCATGGGCAACACATTGTTGGTGCCGTTGAAGGTGCTCACGGTAACGCCCAGGCGGGGCTTGCCCTGCAGGGGAGAATTCACCGTGGGCTGATCGCCGTTCCTGGCGGCGTCGGCCGCGTTGACGGCGCTGCCGTCATAATCCTTCAGCACCTGTTCGATCAGGGGTTTGGCCACGTTGATGGGGATGCACATGCCGATGTTATCAATGCTGGCGGAGAAGAAGCCGTTGGAAGAATACTTCCGGGCGGGAATGCCTTGCAGCTGGCCCAGGGTGTTGAACAGGCCGCCGCCGGAGTTGCCGGAGTTAATGGCGGCGTCCACCTGGATCATGGTGTTGTTGATCACGGTGCGGCGGCCGTAACGGTCCGTAGTGGTATCCTGCACGGTGCGGTCAATGGCGGAAACCACGCCCACCGTCAGGGTGCGGGCAAAATCCTCGCCCAGGGGATTACCGATCACGATGGCCCATTCGCCCACCTGCAACTGATCGCTGTCGCCCAGGGACACGGCCTTCAGGTTCAGGCCGGGCACCTGCAGCACGGCGATGTCCAGGTCGGAATCATAGCCCACCACGGTGGCTTCATGTTCGCTTTCATCGGTGGCGGTAGTGACGGTGACACGGCTGGCGCCTTCCACCACGTGGTAGTTGGTCAGCACGTGGCCGTAGTTGCTGATGACCACGCCGCTGCCGGTGCCGGCCAGGGATTCACGGGGCTCGCTGTTCCGCCGGCCGTAGCCGTAACCGTAGCCGAAGCCGTAGAACGAAGAGGTGGTGGTATAGTTATTCACCCCCACCACGCTGTTGCGCACCTGGCTGGCCACCTCAATAAACGGGCTGGTCACCTGGGACGCATCGGTGGTGGTGTTCACGATGGCGTCGATTTCCGCTTCGGAAATCGTGTTGGACGCGGCGCCGGCGTTGATCAGCGTGGTGGCGATCATCACCACTGCCAGCAATACGGCCAGCAAACCAAAGTACATTGAAGAATGCTTTCTCATATCAGGTCTTCCTCCTCTGAAGCGAATTGCTCGCTGGATTTTCTTGTTCCCCTTTCCGGGTACAGCCTCATTCTAAAATGCATTTTTTACAAAAATTTGAACAGCAAATGAACATTGCAGTCTTTTTTTCATTCGTTCGTAGAATGTCGCTTTTTGCCGGAAATCATCCAGGAAAATTACACGCCGGTCAGGTCGAAGGGCGGCGTGTAGGCGCTTTCCGCCGATTCCTTTTCCTGGGTATAGCCCGTCAGCCCCAGCGCCTCAAAGTGCGCCAGCACCCGCCGGTATTCCTTTTCCGTGATCCGCCGGTCCAGCCCCTTCACGGTGCACCATTCCTCCGGCGTGTACTGCCGCATCAGGGACACCGGCGTGCCGGGCGGCAGCTGCCCCGCAATAAAATCCAGCACCCGGCAGCTGTCCAGCGTGCAGCCGGGCAAAATCAGGTGCCGCACCAGGGTGCCCCTTTGCATCAGCCCGTTTTCGTCGTACACCGCGCCGCCCGTTTGCCGGCACATTTCCCGGATGGCGGCGGAGGCAAACGCGAAATAATCCGGCGCGCCGGCGCACAGGGCGCTGAGCCGGGAGGAAACGTGCTTCAGGTCCGGCAGATAAATGTCCACCACGCCCTCCAGCATCCGCAGCGTTTCCACGGTTTCGTATCCGCCGCTGTTCCATACCACGGGGATGCCCGGGCGATGCAGCGCCAATGCGTCCAGGATCGCCGGCACAAACGGCGTGCCGGTGACCAGATTGATATTGTGCGCGCCCTGATCCTCCAGCATCCTGAAAATATCCGCCAGGCGGGCGACGGAAATCTCCTTTCCCTGTCCCTGGTGGCTGATGGGATAATTCTGGCAGTACACACAGCCCAGGGTGCAGCCGGAAAAGAACACCGTGCCGCTGCCGCGCGTGCCTGAAATGCAGGGTTCCTCCCAAAAATGCAGGGCCGCCCGGGCCACCCGGGGATGCTGCCCCATGCCGCAATAGCCCGCCTTGGCGCTGCGGTCCACCCCGCAATTCCGGGGGCACAATGTGCATACAGCCATATTTACACCTTTCCTATTCTCCAAACAAATCATATGCGCCCTTCAATAACGCGCCCGCATTTCCTCCCTTACGGCTTTCTTGAAGGGGGCTTGGGGAAACATTCTTTGGCCACAAAGAATATTTCCCCCAAATGCTTCGTTCTCCTTCCGTCCTCAATGCTCCGGCTTGCGCACGCGCTCCCGGCGGCGGCGCGAAGGCTGATGCTTGGTCACAGGCGCGTCGCCGCGAATGGCGAAAAGCTGATCGCGCAGCTTGGCGGCCTTTTCAAAGTCCAGGGCCGACGCGGCGGTGAGCATCTGATCCTCCAGCTGCTTGATCCATTCGTTCTTTTCGTCGTCCGCCATATCATGGCTGATTTCGCCGCTGGCCTGATCGGTGATTTCCAGCAGGGCGCGCACGGCGGTTTTCACCGATTCGGGGGTGATGCCGTGCTCCTGGTTGTAGGCCTCCTGCATGGCCCGGCGGCGGTTGGTTTCCCCAATGGCCGCCATCATGGAATCAGTGGGGGCGTCGGCGTACATGATCACCCGTCCCTCGACGTTGCGGGCAGCGCGGCCGATGGTCTGGATCAAACTGGTTTCCGACCGCAGGAAGCCTTCCTTGTCGGCGTCCAAAATGGCAACCAGCGCTACTTCCGGCAGATCCAGGCCCTCGCGCAGCAGGTTGATACCCACCAGCACGTCGAATTCGCCCATGCGCAGCTCCCGGATCAGCTTGGTGCGCTCCAGCGTTACGATGTCGGAGTGCAGATACCGCACCCGGATGCCCAGCTCGTCCAGGTAATCCGTCAGACTTTCGGCCATCTTTTTGGTCAGGGTGGTCACCAGCACCCGCTCGCCCTTTTCCACCACCCGGTTGATTTCCCCCACCAGATCGTCCACCTGGCCGGTGGCCGGCCGCACGATGATTTTGGGGTCCAGCAGGCCGGTGGGCCGGATGATCTGCTCCACGATCTGGCTGGCCTGCTCCCGTTCATAGGGCGCAGGCGTGGCGGACACATAAATCACCTGATGGATCCGCTGCCTGAATTCGTCAAAGGTCAGCGGCCGGTTATCAAAGGCCGACGGCAGGCGGAAGCCGTAATCCACCAGCATGTTTTTCCGGGCCCGGTCCCCGGCGTACATGGCCCGGATCTGCGGCACCGTCACATGGCTTTCGTCAATCATCAGCAGGAAATCGCCCGGGAAATAATCCAGCAAGCTGAACGGCGGATCCCCGGGCTGGCGGCCGTCAAAATACCGGCTGTAGTTTTCAATGCCGCTGCAAAAGCCGATTTCCCGCAGCATTTCGATGTCGTACCGGGTACGCTGGGTGATGCGCTGGGCCTCCAGCAGCTTGCCCTCCGCCTCAAATTCCGCCGCCCTGCGCAGCATATCCTGCTCGATCCGGGCGATATTTTCCTCCCGGTTTTCCACGCTGGTGGCGTAATGGGTAGCGGGGAAAATGGCGATATGCTGCACCGTATGCAGCATATGCCCGTCCACCACGGAAAACTCGCTGATCCGGTCGATCTCGTCGCCAAAAAACTCCACCCGGACGCCGTTTTCCTTCTGTCCGGCAGGAATAATCTCCACCGTATCGCCACGAACGCGGAAATTTCCGCGGTCAAACCCCACATCGTTGCGTTCATACTGGATTTCCACCAGGCGGCGCAGCAGCTCGTCCGGCGCCATTTGCATGCCGGGGCGCAGGGAAATCATCTGTCCTTCGTATTCGCTGGGATCGCCCATGGAATAAATGCAGCTGACGGAAGCCACAATAATCACATCCCGGCGCTCCTTCAGCGCCGCCGTGGCGCTGTGGCGCAGCCGGTCGATCTCCTCGTTCACCGAGGCGTCCTTTTCGATGTACGTATCCGACGACGGGATGTACGCCTCCGGCTGATAATAATCATAATAGGAAACGAAGTATTCCACCGCGCTGTCAGGGAAAAACGCCTTGAATTCCGAACAAAGCTGCGCCGCCAGTGTTTTATTGTGGGCGATCACCAGCGTGGGCCGCTGCACTTTTTCGATCACCGACGCCATGGTGAACGTTTTGCCGGAGCCGGTCACGCCCAGCAGCACCTGGGCCGGCATGCCTTCCTTCACCCCGCGGGCCAGCGCTTCGATGGCCTGGGGCTGGTCTCCCCGGGCCTGGTAAGGCGCTTTCAAAACAAACTGGTTCATGCTGCCTCCTTGGCTGAAAAATCATTTTTTCGCACCGGCTTATTTTACCATAGTACGCAAACTTTGCCAACCTTCAAAAAATCGAGCAGGACGGCGGCACGGTGCGGGTGTCCGGCAGCCTGAAGGGCGCCAACATCTACCTGGATTTCCCCAGTGTGGGCGCCACGGTAAACCTGCTCATGGCCGCGTCGCTGGCCAAGGGCGTCCCCCGCATCGAAAACGCCGCCAAGGAGCCGGAAATCGCCGATCTGTGCCGTTTCCTGACCGCCATGGGCGCGCGGGTGGCCGGCGCGGGCACCGCCAACCTGACGGTGGAGGGCGTCGAAAGCCTGCACGGAGCGGAATACACCCCCATTCCGGACCGCATCGAGGCCGGCACCCTGGCCTGCGCTGCCGCGCTGACGGAAGGCAGCGTGCTGCTGGAAAACGCCCGCAGCGATCACATGCGGGCGCTGCTGTTCAAGCTGGCGGAATCCGGCCTGATCTGCCAGGAGGATGCCCGGGGGCTGCGCCTGCGGGACGGGCGAAACATCCCCCTGGAGGCGCGAACCCTGTCCTATCCCGGCTTTCCCACCGATCTGCAGGCGCCGCTGATGACCGTGGCCTGCCAAACCCACGGCCTGTCGGTGATCCTGGAAACCATCTTTGAAAACCGTTTCATGCACGTGATCGAGCTGCGCCGGCTGGGCGCGCGGATCCGGGTGGAAGGGCAGCTGGCGCTGATCCAGGGCGGACAGCCGCTGAACGGCAGCCGCGTCTCCGCCACCGACCTGAGGGCTGCCGCCGCGCTGATGCTGGCCGGCCTGTCCGCCCAGGGCGAAACGATCCTGGACGATCCCGCCGGCCATCTGCTGCGCGGATACGAACACCTGGATGAAAAGCTGCGCCGGCTGGGCGCCGACATAAAGCAGGCATAAATTCCCAGAAAAAAAGACGATATTGTGTCGGCTCTTGACTTTCTTTCACCTTTGCGGGATAATAGACCCGTAAGGAGGCATTTTCCATGAAAGAACAACCGGACCAAAGAAAACCAATTCTGTATTATTGCGGCATTGTGGTCATTCTGATGCTGCTGCTGAACATCTTTGTGTTTCCTTCCCTGCTGCAGGCGCAGGTGGCGGAAGTGACCTACGACCAGTTCCTGACGCTGGTGGACGAGGGCAAGGTTACGGAAGTGGCCTATGAGGACAACCAGATCAAGTTCATTGCCCTGGACAGCGCCAGCCGGCCGGCGTTTTTCAAAACCGGGGTCTGGCCCTGGGACGAGGGGCTGACGGAAAAGCTGCTGAGCAAGAACGTGCACTTTGCCGCCACCATTCCCACACAGGCCTCTCCCCTGATGAGCCTGCTCGTATCCTTCGTGCTGCCCATGGTGTTCTTCGTGCTGGTGGGCCGCTGGCTGATGAACACCATGACCAAGCGTATGGGCGGCACCAACGCCCTGACGTTGGGCAAATCCAACGCCAAGATCTATATTGAATCCCAGACGGGCAAAACATTCGCCGACGTGGCCGGCCAGGACGAGGCCAAGGAAGCGCTGACGGAAATCGTGGATTTCCTGCATGACCCGGGCAAATACGCCGAAATCGGCGCCAAACTGCCCAAGGGCGCGCTGCTGGTGGGCCCTCCGGGTACCGGCAAAACGCTGCTGGCCAAGGCTGTGGCCGGCGAAGCCAAGGTGCCCTTCTTCTCCATTTCCGGCTCCGAATTCGTGGAAATGTTTGTGGGCATGGGCGCGGCGAAGGTGCGCGACCTGTTCAAGCAGGCGGAGGAAAAGGCGCCCTGCATCGTATTCATCGACGAAATCGACACCATCGGCAAAAAGCGTGACGGCGGCAACATCGCCGGCGGCAACGACGAGAGGGAACAGACGCTGAACCAGCTGCTGGCCGAAATGGACGGCTTCGACGGCAAAAAGGGCGTGGTGATCCTGGCGGCCACCAACCGGCCCGAGATCCTGGATCCCGCGCTGCTGCGCCCCGGCCGGTTCGACCGGCGCATCCCGGTGGAGCTGCCCGACCTGCAGGGCCGCCTGGCCATTTTGCAGGTGCACGCCAAGGACGTGCGGATGGACGGCAACGTGGATCTGTCCCAGGTGGCAAAGGCCACGTCCGGCGCGTCCGGCGCGGAGCTGGCCAATATCATCAACGAAGCCGCCCTGCGGGCCGTGCGTGTGGGCCACCACAGCGTGCACCAGAGCGACCTGGAGGAGAGCGTGGAAACGGTCATCGCCGGGTACCAGCGCAAGGGCGCCGTGATTTCCGACCAGGAAAAGAAAATCATCGCGTACCACGAAATCGGCCACGCCCTGGTGGCCGCCCGGCAGAAGCATTCCGCTCCGGTGACGAAAATCACCATCATTCCCCGCACCAGCGGCGCCCTGGGCTACACCATGCAGGTGGACGAGGACGAGCGCGTGCTGCTGTCCCGGGAGGACGCCATGAACCGGCTGGCCACCCTGACCGGCGGCCGTACGGCGGAGGAATTGGTGTTCCATTCCATCACGTCCGGCGCCTCCAACGACATTGAAAAGGCCACCCGCCTGGCCCGGGCCATGGTGACACGGTATGGCATGAGCGATCAATTCGACATGGTGGCCCTGGAAACCGTGACCAACCAGTACCTGGGCGGCGACACCTCCCTGGCCTGCTCCGCCGAAACCGCCGCCAAAATCGACGCAGAAGTGAACGCCATCGTGAAACAGGCCCACGATACCGCCCGGGAAATCCTCAGCGCCAACATGGATAAGCTGCACGAGCTGGCCGCCTACCTGCTGGAAAAGGAAACTATCACCGGTGAGGAATTCATGAAGATCCTGGACAAAAAGGATGCGTAAAACCATATCCGTTCAGCCGCCCTTTCCGGGCGGCTTTTTATTCGGAATGGATCGGAAAACCGTCCCCTGCGTCTGCCGGCGCGTCCCCAAGGTGCGGCGCGCGTGCTGTAACATTTTGGGAACAGCCTCTTTTTTCTATTGACATTCATTTTGTCGGATCATATAATTAAGTGTATGTCTTTTTCCGAAAGGAGTCCGTCTTCCGTGATGATCAAGAAGCAAATGAGATGGCTGTGCTGCCTGTGTATGCTGGTGCTGCTCTGTTCGTCCTGCATGGCTGAAGGCACAGAAACCGCCGCCTCCCCCGCGCCCGCCGCAGAGCAATCCGCCGCGCCCAGTGAAGAAATCGACGTCGGATTGTCGCCGGTTCCCAGCGCTCTTCCTGCCACGGATCCAACGGAGGAAGCGACGCCTGAGCTGACGCCCGAAGCGGCCGCGGAACCGACGCCCGAACTGACGCCCGAAGCGGCCGCGGAACCGACGCCCGATGCGTCCCCGGCGCCCACGGAAAAGCCCACGGCCAAGCCCACCGAAAAACCCACTGCCAAACCCACCGAAAAACCCACCGCCAAACCGACCCCCAAGCCTACGGCTACCCCCAAACCCGTTTCCAAATACGCCCTGCCCATTGACTTCACCGCCGGAAAACCACCGCTCAAAAGCGGATTCACAGTGAACAAAAACGGCTGGAGCTACAAGGATCCTTCCATTTCCGTCAAGGTGGTCAGCGGCCGGGCCAAGGGCGTGACCTCCATGGGCTGCGAATACTGGGTAGCCACCATCAAAATTGCCGACGCCTCCCAGCTGCGCACCGTATCCGCCAAAGGCTTCAACCAGTCCACCGGCAAAGCCAAGGGAACCACCATGGCCAAGCGTGTCAACGCCGTGCTGGCCATCAACGGGGACTACTTCAACTTCAAAAAATCCGGCTATTATGTGGTGCGCCAGGGCCGGGAATATCTGGACGTGCTGGACGGCAGCCGAGACGTGCTGCTGATCGACGAGGACGGCGATTTCCACGGCATCACCGCCGCCAAAGCCAATAAGCGCGGCGCGCTGAAAGACGCCGTGAAGGGCAAGAAAATCATCAACGCGTTTTACTTTGGGCCCCTGCTGGTAATGAACGGTAAGGTGGTCAAAAATATGCCCCTGCGGGACGATATGGCTGCCTCCACCCGCCGGCAGCGCATGGCCATCGCCCAGGTGGGCCCGCTGGAGTACAAGTGCATCTGCTGCGGGCCGCCTGCCCGCGGAAGCGAAGGCATGACCCTGAAGGATTTTGCCGCGTTGGTGGCCAAGCAGAATGTGAAGGTGGCCTACAATCTGGATGGCGGAGACTCCGCCATGATCATTTTCAACGGTGAAAAAATCAACGATGTGCGCAGCACGTCGGTGCGGGAAATCGTGGATATTATTTATTTTGCGTCCGGATATGAGGGAAAATAAACCATGAACACAACTTATCTGCTGATCCTGATTTTAGGGGCTGTGGCAACCACGGCCCTTTTTGCCATCCGGCTGAAGAAGGAGCAAATCGGCGCCGGCGTCGCCTTCCTGACAACGCTGCTGGGCGCGGTGCTGGGCTTTTTGTGCGCGAAAGTGATCTGCTACGCCCTGACCAACAGCGATTTCGGGGCGGAAAACCAGATGTCCTTTTTCGGCGGCTGCGCCGGGGTGGTGCTGGCGGTGTTCCTGATCGCCAAGATCACAAAGAACGATGTATCCGCGCTGATGGACGCCTTTGCCCCGGCCGGCGCGCTGATGGTGTATTTCGCCCGGGTCGGGGAATATTTCCTGGACGAGGTGGGCATCCGCAGCGATATTGAAACC
>CACYGB010000030.1:27549-36957 GCA_902773895.1 uncultured Eubacteriales bacterium | reverse complement strand
TTCAAAGGTGTAATAGGTGTAATAATCCATCATGCAAAGATACCGGGTGATTTCCTCGCAGTGCTCCTGCTTCGTCAGCTTGCAGATGCCGCACTGTTTGTGCGTGATGAAATACTCCTCCTTTCCCGGTACCGCTTCAAAATAATAAAACCAGTTCATGGGGTACTGCTGTATATGGTCCCGGGACCATTGGGACTGCCTGGTGCGCGCGGCGATCTCCTTTTCGGTAAAGGCGCTCTTGCCCTGCTTTGCCTTCACCATCAGCGGGCAGAATGCTTCCGCGCGGACCAGGCCTTTCAGCTGTTCAGCATTCATTTTTCCGTCCGCCATCTTGTACAGCGCGATCAGGAAGGCCGCCGCGTACATCGTCATCACGAACATATTGTCCTTCATCCTGCCAATGCCGGGCGTCCGTTCCACGATGGCCCTGTATTCCGCAAGCACGCGCTTTTGATAGAACCGCATATCAATTTGGGTCATCTCTTTGGCGATATAATCAAAGGCCGTTTTGGCAAACGCGAATCGGATGAACCTGCCCATCACACCGTATTTCGTTCCCCCTTAAATGCTCTTGCTCCGCTGCCAGCCGTCCCCGGCGTCCGTTTTATGCCGGATAAAATCAAAATCGCAGCAGTCGCCGCCCTGGCAAAGAGTTTTTGTGCGTTTGAAATCGGTATAGGGCAAATTGCCAAAGTTGATCACGTCGGAATGGCAGAACATGGCCCCCAGCTTCGTCAGGTTCTGCTCCTCAAAAATATGGCGGTACACGCACTCCCGGCATTCAAAATGGAAGCGATCCCCGGGGTCGTCCAGGTGCCAAACGTACTGCCAGCCTGCCCCGGAGCCGCGGCGGAAGCCCAGGGGCAGGATTTTTTTCATCATCGGCAGGAAGAAAGGAAGTTTGGCCATCTTCTGGTAGGCTTTGGGCGTCAGTGCCTTCCACATCTCCTCCGAGGTGATTTTGAAGGCTTCCTCCTCGCTCCTGCCGTGCTTTTGCAGCGTCTGGTAAAGGGCGATGGATGTAAAAATCTGCGCCATGTGCTTGTAATTGCCCGCATCGCAGTATTGCTTTTCCTCCGCCATCAATTCCCACATCCTGGCGTACAGATCCGCCTGAACCTCCCGGGACAGCGTGGGAACATACCGGCGGCAGCGGCTGACGGACACCAGCTTTTCAGGCGTGTATTGCTTCATGCTTTTCCCTCCGTCACGTTTTTTTCTTCATCACGGCCACCGCGCAGGGAATTCGGCCGTCCGCCAAGGTGATCCGCACGTCCCGGTAGCCCGCGTCCAGGAAAAACTGCCGGTAGCTGTCCGCCGTAAACTGCCGCTTGAAATCAGCCCCTGCCTTGCCAACGGTGGAAGCGAAAGCGCTGGTTTTCCCTTTCCGATCCTTGTTCATATAGGTGGGAATAATCAAAAGTCCGCCGTCCCGGCACACCCGGTTCATTTCGTTCAACGCCTTCCTGGGTTCATCCAGCAGGTGGATCACGTTGCCGGCCACCACCTTGTCGAAAGCGCCTTCCGGCCAATCCAAAGCGGTGATGTCCGCCTGGCGGAAGGTGATGTTTCCAAACGCGGCGCAGTTCTTCTCCGCCCGTTTCAGCATCCCCGGCGCAAAATCCGTCGCTGTGACGGCTTTGCATTTTCCGGCGATCACTTTCGTCAGCAACCCCGTTCCGCAGGCACATTCCAGCACGTGATCCTCCGGCCGGATCAGATCCGCGACGATGTGCCGCAGTTCTTTGTGTGTTTTCCGGTTGACAACATTGACAAACAGATCATAAACGCCCGCTACCCGATCCCAGAACATCAATTGTCACTCCACTTCTTTTGTCCGGCGCATTTCATGCAGCAGGATCAGCCCCAGCATCAGCACCAGCGCATGGCCGAAGGATTCCGTGCCGTGATCCAATTGATTGACAGGCCAGGGCAGCAGCCCCAGCAGGTTGCCCACAACGCCCGGCAGCATCAGGGGATTGCACAGCGTGGCCAGGATCCGGGCCAAGGTGTTTTTCAGCGGGATGATCCCTTTCCAGACCATGGCGATCATGATCACCGTCAGGCCCGCGTCGCAGACGATATAGGCCGCCGCCATGCCCGGGGCGTTTGCGTAAAACACCCGGTTGGCAATATCCGCCGCCGTTTGGATTTCGCCGTAGGAGTGGTAAACGAATTTGAAAACCAGCGCGTCGGTCATAAACATGGCATGCACCCAGGCCCAAGCCACGGTGCCCATGATATACGCCGCCCGGAACAGCCTGACCCAGATTTGACTCTTGGGCGCCGTCACGTGGATTTTCAGCAGACCGTACATCCGATGAAAGCCCATGTAATACAGCAGCGTGCCCGCGAAGCCGCACAGGATGCTGGCCGCCATCCGCCATGTGGCCATATCCAGGTAGGCCACCCGGGTGAACAGGCCGATGGTATCCGTGGTCTGACCCTTTCCCGTGGCGGCAAACAGAAAGTCGCCCGTCACATACAGCAGGCAGCCGATGATGCCGGCGATCAGCAGTTTTTTGGATGTTTCATACGATGTATTGCTCATGTTACCGCTCCTGCGTCTATTAGATTCAGCTAACCATGGTCCGTCGTTTCCCCCGGAAAACGCCGCCGGGCATCGTACGGAAGCGCTTCGGTTCTCCGGACCGTGCGGACCTCCGGAACGCCTGGGCTGAACCGGAAATGTCCGGCGCGCCGCGTCCTTCACGGATAGACCATCCCCTGGTGAGCGCTTGCGCCTTGGTTAGTTAGTACTTACTAATTATATGCCAAATCGCGCAGATTTCAAGAGCAAAATCCATCAGAAACGAAAAACCATCCCGGATTTCTGCCGTCACGGCTTTTCCTGTGGCAGTTCGGAGGAAAATATGTTATATTATGAGGAGTCACTTCAGCCCGGGCTTACAGCCGTGCCGAATTGCAAAGAGGAGGAAAACGCATGACGCAAAATGGAATGAAAAGATGGGCGCTGATCGTGATTTGCCTGCTTCTCCTGTGCCCCGCGGCAAACAGCGGTGCGGCGGAAGGCGCGCTCTCCGGCAATACGCATCCGCTCTCCGCCATTCCCGTCTTGCGGGAGATGATCGAGGAAAACAACAGGGCCGATGAGGAAATGGCCCGGATGGGCTTTTACGCGCTGCGGACGATGCTCTTTATGAAAATTGTGGAGCCGGCCGGGCCCTATGCGCCCATTGACGCCGGCCGAATGCCATTCAGCGGAAACGCAGTGGATCTGACGCTTGCTGTCCGAATCGAGGAGGCCGAATCCGACGGCTCCTCGGATTTTACCGCCACGGCGCTGCTGACCGTCAACGGCCGCATGGTGGATTTTGAACTGAACGGCAGCAAAAGCACCGGCGGCATTCTCCCGTTTCCGCTCAGGAGCAACCAGGATTATCTTTTGCCTGTCCACGCGGAGCAGCTGCCTGTATCCCAGGGTGAAAATGAGATCCAGCTGACCGTGATGAGCTGCTGCCCGACGCTGGAACTGTACCTTGACGCACAGTACCTGGACGGCACATTCCACGCCGAACAAGCCACGGAGGGCGCCGGGATCGACCCCTGCCCGGAGGAGCGGATCGGCCGCGTGGTGACCGTCCGGGATCAGCAGGCCGCGCCGGAGCTGATGACCCGGCCGCTTGTGAACGCCGGGGAACAGCTGGCATTCGAATCGGATCACCGCGGGCATACGCTGATCCGAACCAGGCCGTCGCCAACGCTGCATTTCTATCTCGACAATACGGCCGACGCCGATCTGAACGGCCAGCGTGCCGGCCTGATGGCCCTGTTTGTGGACGGGCAGCTTCAGCCTGTCTGGGACGGGCAATTCATCGCAGAGATCCGGCTGCAAGCCAGCGACAGGATGAAAGCGATCCTGCTGAAAACCGATTATCCCTCCGGAGAGCGGCACAGCGTATGCTGGTATTATGCCGAAACAGAAAGCGCCGACGAATGGAAGGTCTTCGACCGCATCTGCTTCACGCTGGAAACCCGCTGACAAACGATGTCAGGCAAAACCGGGAAAAAAGCATGAAAGAAAAGCATTTGAACGAAACCGGCGCAGGGCGGCATTCAAAAAGCGCGGCTTGAAAGCCGTGCTTTTTGTGTTGTGCTTTTGCAGGCGCATTTTACTTTTTAGGCGCCACGAAATGAAAGGTAATGGTGCGGTACTTTTCCGTTCCCTTCAGGCGGATACCGGACAGGGTGATGGTGTACCGCGCGCCTGGGGTCAGCTTTTTCGTGACCACTTCGATGTCCGTCAGCGTCCTGGACTTGACAATGCCCGTGAAAGTCTTCTTGCCGTCGCTTACCTTGAGCTTTGGGTTCTTCCATTCCACCTTGGCGTCGAACTCAACGGACAGCTCCCTGTCCTTCGCATCGTATTCCACCTCTTTCAGCGGAATTCCCTTCGGCGCAGCCGGGATCTTCGCTTTTCCGGTGACGGTGTAATACTTCTTTTCACCCACTTTCCGGATGCCGGACAGGGTGAACGTATAGGTTTTGCCAGGCTTGTAGTTCAGAATCCTGAATTCCAGATCATCGTCGTCCTTGTCAACGATCTTGGCTGTATACTTCTTGCCGGATGAATCCTTGACGGTTATCTTGGGATTCTTGAATTTACCCTGCTTCTGAAATCGACTTCGAAACGTCCTTTACCTTCATAATCCACACCGCGAAGGGCCGGAGCGGCCAATGCCGAAGAGACGACGGAAGAGAAAAGCAAAACAGCCAACAGCATCAACGCAAGCAAGCGGGAAACGATCCTTTTTCTGTTGATCATTGCAAAAACTCCTTTCTTTCCGCATTTTTCCGATTTTATTGTAGCCTATCCTTCTTCCCGCTTTCAACAGGCCAAGTTTCCCCGGGCGGACGCTGCATCCGGATGGGTGGATCAGGACGCTTTGCCATACTGCCCGGCTTTCCGGCGCTGGGCCAGCGCCCGGAAAATACTTCCTGCCGCCAAAACCCTTTGCGCTTCGGGCACTGGCTTCACTTCCCTGTATTTCTGTTTACAGCCTTCAGGAAAGCACAGATCAGCAGAACATAGCAAACCGTTTTCGGCAGCATCAGCATGCCCAGCATGGGCACGATGCCGGCGGCTGCCGCCACAGGAATGTAGAACAGGAAGGACAAAAGGATATACAGCCATACCAGGCGGAACGTCCGGTCCTTTTCCCTGTTTTTCCAGTACAGATAGCAAACCGCCGCGCCCAGGATCACAAACGGCACATTGCGGATGATGCTCCAAGCCATATCGCTGCTGTTTTCCAGCCAGCCGTTCTGCGGGAACAGGCACAGCGCACAGCGAACCAGCGCCAGGGCCCAGACGGCGATGGTCAGGCTGCGGTTCTCTTTCTCCCGATAATACCCAAGCCATACAAAATACAGCAGCACATAGAACACCGTCATGGTGACGGACGTAACCAGCTTGCCGATGCCCAGGGCGGCGGTGAAATCCGCCTCCGCAAAGTAATTGAGTACCCGGGGCCCCAAATGGAACGCGTCGCCGCAGCCCAGGATCAGCGCTGCCAGGCCCATCTGCCTTTCGGTTTTGTTTTTCGCCCGGCGAAGGATCAGGATACCGCTGACGATGGCAAACAGCAGATACAGAACGTCAAAGGTGGATTCTCCGTATTTCATAGGCAGACTCCTTTTCTCATTGCTGCGCTTGCAGCCGCCGTCTCCCTGCCGCGCGCTTCTCATGCAGCGTGCCTTCCCGCCGCAAAACCAGGAAGGCTTTCAGGGCGTCGCGCGGAGAGGTTCTCCCTGCGCCCTCCGGCAGCGTCCGCTTCCAGGGAAACCCGTTGGCCCCGATCCGGTTCATGGTGCCGGCTGCGCTTTGGGGATACGCCCACACGATCGCACTTGTCCTTGAAACACCGGCGGAATGCGGCGGCGGAATAACGGCAGCTTTGGGTTATGCCGCCAACCGCAATCCTGTCCGTGGGCTTCTCTTTCTCCTATTCCCAGAAAGATTCCGATAAAGGCTCTTTGGCTGTTTTCCGTTTCATGGGCATCATTCTCCCCGCATGTCGCACGGTGTGCCCGGCAAGTCTTTTCGTGATTTCCATTTATTGGCAAGTCAATGCTGATACATTTTCAACATAGCAGATATAAATGCCGCTGTAAAGGATGAAATTTTGATTCGGAAGGATCAAAAACCGGCCAGACAGCACCGGGAAACCCGTTTTTTTCTTTTTGCAGAAAAACAAAATGCACAATCGACCAAATGCGTGTATAATGACAGTATCAACCACAGCCAAAGGAAGGGGCCTGAATAATGCGCTACAACCTCAGCCTGAAAACGTACCGCCCGTCTCCCTTATTTCCCTTGGGGAAAAACTTTTCCGGCGTCAATCCCGCAGGCGGTCAGCTTTCCTTCAATAATTTTTTCCTGGAGCGGAACGGAAAGCCCTTTTTCCCGGTGTCGGGCGAATTCCATTACAGCCGCATGGATGACAGGCGCTGGGAGGATGAGCTGATCAAAATGCGCATGGGCGGCGTCAACACAGTGTCCACCTATCTTTTCTGGAACCACATCGAGGAAGAAGAAGGCGTGTTTGATTTTGCCGGACGCCGTGACCTGCGCCGCTTTGTGGCGCTGTGTCAAAAACATGGCCTGTATGTGATCCTGCGGGTCGGCCCCTTCGATCACGGCGAAGTGCGCAACGGCGGCCTGCCCGACTGGCTGTACGGCAAGCCCTTTGAAGTGCGCACCACCCATCCGGAATTCCTGCGGTATGTACGCCGCCTGTACACCCGTATCGGCGAACAGGTGCAAGGCCTGTTCTATCAGGAGGGCGGCCCCATCATCGCCGTGCAGCTGGACAACGAATACATGCATTCCTCCGCGCCATGGGAAATGACCGCCGGCATATCCCGGGAATGGGTGTTCCCGGGGGACGAAGGGGAAAAGTATATCCTTGCCCTGCGGGACATGGCGCTGAACTGCGGGCTGACCCCGGTATTCTTTACCGGCACTGCCTGGGGCGGCGCGGCTTATTCCGACAAGGTGCTGCCCCTGTGGGGCGGCTATGCCTACCGGCCCTGGATTTTCTATTCCCGCAGGGGGGAGCATCCCGCCACCGAAGAATATGTCTACGAGGACTATCACCACAACGGCAAAACCTGTGCCGATGATTTCACCCCAGCCTACGCGCCGGAGGACCGCCCCTATGCCTGCTGTGAAATGGGCGGCGGCATGATGTGCTGCTACTATTACCGCTTCATTTATCCCTACAAGAGCGTGGATGCCCTGGCCAACATCAAGCTGGGGTCCGGCTGCAACTTCCTGGGGTACTACATGTTCCAGGGCGGCACCAATCCCATCGGCAAGCACGGAACCTACATGAACGAATCCCAGGTGCCCAAAATCAGCTATGACTATCAGGCGGCCCTGGGCGAATTCGGCCAGATCCGGGAAAGCTACAGCCGCCTGAAGGCGATCCACTTCTTCACCCGCTTCTTTGGCGACCGCGTTGCCCCCATGGAAACGGTGCTGCCGGATGGCGCGTCCCAGATCGACCCCAACGACCTAGATACCCTGCGCTTTGCCGTGCGCACGAATGGGGAAAGCGGTTTCCTGTTCCTGAACAACTTCCAGGATCACCGCGTCATGCCGGATAAGAAAGAACAGGTGGCCATCGAAACGGTGAAGGAAACCTATTCATTTGATATTTCCATCGTCTCCGATGAAAACGCTATTCTGCCCTTTCATTTCGATATGGACGGTATTCTGCTGCACCAGGCCAACGCCCAGCCGCTGCTGCGGGCCATCATCAAAGGGCGCGTCACCTTTGTATTCCTGATCCCGGACGGCATGGACGACGCGTTCCGCTTTGAGGACGCTGTTGAAATCATCGGCAGCAAGCCGCTGTTCACGGCGAAAAAAGGCGATCAGGAAGTGGATGTGCTGCTCCTCACCCGGGAAGAAGCCAATCAGCTGTTTATCCTGCGGGACGGCAGCCTGGTGCTGACCGGCGCAGCCCTGCTGGAGGACGCGGACGGCGCGCTGCGGCTGGAAACCACCCAGGCGGAAAATATCCTGCGCTGCTATCCGGCGGACAGGCTGGAAGGAAAAGCAAAGCGGCTTGCTGATGAAGGGCCCTTCGGCGTTTACAAAGTGAACACCGAAGAAAAGCAAATTCCCGTCCTCTGCGAAGCCGCCGCTCCCTGCCGTTGGACGCTGACGCTCCCCGAAAACGCTCTGGAGGGCCTCAAGGATGCCCGGCTGCAAATCGACTACCAGGGCGACATCGGCACGCTGTTCCTCGACGACGTCCTGATCAGCGACAACTTCTGCAACGGCGGCACCTGGGAAGTGGGACTCATGGAACACAAGGACAGGCTGCCCGGCAGGATGGTGCTCAAAATCGCGCCG
This sequence comes from uncultured Eubacteriales bacterium, assembly GCA_902773895.1. Classification (GTDB taxonomy): domain Bacteria; phylum Bacillota; class Clostridia; order Christensenellales; family Aristaeellaceae; genus RUG563. The sequence goes on along the minus strand of CACYGB010000030.1, from coordinate 28,571 downwards.
ATCCGGGAGGGTGCTAACGTCAATGTGGAATCATCCATGGCTGCTCGCAATGAGGAAGTCAAAGCGATGATTGCAAAGCTGCATCAGGTCAAGGTGCAGCCGGTATACGAAATTCATCTGTAAGGAGTGATTCCTATGAAAAAGACATTGGTTTATGAGCAAATGGTTACCATCCCCACCTACAAAGCGGGAAGTCTGGAAAAGAATCCGCTGTTCATTGAAAAGCGCGCCTACCAGGGCTCCACGGGCAAGGTCTACCCCGTGCCCATCTGCGAGAAGATCAGTGACACCAAGGAAGACGTGCAGTATAAGGCTGTGATCCTGGAGAACGAGTACCTCTATGTTATGATCCTGCCGGAACTGGGCGGGCGCATCCAGCGCGCGCTGGACAAGACCAACAATTATGATTTCGTGTACTACAACCACGTAATCAAGCCCGCGCTGGTGGGCCTGGCCGGGCCGTGGATTTCCGGCGGCATCGAGTTCAACTGGCCCCAGCATCACCGGCCCTCCACCTTTATGCCGGTGGATTACACCTTCACCGAAAACCCGGACGGCTCCGCCACCGTGGTGATTGGCGAGACCGACCGCATCAATGGCACCAAGGGCAACGCCTCCATGACCCTGTATCCCGACAAGGCCTATATCGAGATCAGGGGCAGGCTGTTCAATCCCACCGATTATCCCCAGACCTTCCTGTGGTGGGCCAACCCGGCGGTGACCGTCAACGACGAAACCTTCTCCGTGTTCCCGCCGGACGTGAACGCCGTAATGGACCACGGCAAGCGGGCGGTTTCCACCTTCCCCATCGCCACCGGCGAATACTACAAAGCAGATTATTCCGCGGGCGTGGATATTTCCAGGTATAAGAACATCAGGGTGCCCACCTCCTACATGGCAGCCCATTCTGATTTTGACTTTGTGGGCAACTTCGACGAGGGCCGGGACGCGGGCCTATTACACGTAGCCGATCACCACATCAGCCCCGGCAAAAAGCAGTGGACCTGGGGCTGCGGCGACTT
>CACYGB010000030.1:0-27517 GCA_902773895.1 uncultured Eubacteriales bacterium | reverse complement strand
CTGACGGACGAGGACGGCCCTTACATCGAGCTGATGACCGGCGTGTATTGCGACAACCAGCCGGACTTCACCTGGCTCAAGCCCCAGGAGGAAAAGAACTTCGTTCAGTACTTCATGCCCTACAAGACCGTGGGACGGGTCAGCAACGCCACCAAGGACGTCATTTTGGGTGTGGATTTCCTGGATGAAAGCGGCGCGGTGATCGTACCCGACGCTTTTGATACCGGCAGGCAGAGCGGAAAGGCCCGCGTCAAGGTGTACGCCAGCGGCGAATACAAAAACGCCTGCATCGCGCTGTGGGCGGAAGGAAAGGAAATCTACCGCAAGACCGCCGATCTGAGCCCCGCGGCCGCCTTTGTGGATACGGTGGAAGGCCTGCATGACTACCGGGTGGCAGTGTATGACGATAACGGAAACGTGCTGTGCGAATACACGGAATATATAAAGGAAAACCAGCCCATTCCGGAACCTGCCGAAGTATTGAAGCAGCCCGGTGAAATCCAGTCTCTGGAAGAACTGTACTTAGCGGGTCAGCATCTGGAGCAGTACCGCCATGCCACCTTCCTGCCCACGGATTACTACCTGGAGGGCCTGCGCCGGGATCCCACGGATATTCGCCTGAACAACGCCTACGGCCTGTATCTGCTGCGCAACGGGCAGATGGAGGAGAGCCTTCCGTATTTCCGGGCAGCCATCAAAAAGCAGACTTGGCGCAACCCCAACCCCTATGCCGGGGAAGCGTATTTCAATCTGGGTCTGGCGCTGGAGCTGCTGGATAAATTGCCCGAAGCCTGCGATGCTTTCTTCAAAGCCACCTGGAGCGCCGAAACGGCAGGGGCGTCTTATTTCCATCTGGCCTGCATCTCAGTCAAGCAAGGCAATTTCAAGCAGGCGCTGCAATTCGCCGACGAAAGCCTGCTGCGGGGATGGCATAACATGAAAGCCCGCAGCCTGAAGGCCTCCATCCTGGCGCATCTGTGCCCGGAAAGCGCGGAATACCAGCGTTTTTTGGACGAAAGCCTGGCCATCGACCCGCTGTACCTGTCCCTGCTGTGCCGGGATGCCGACAAAGCCGTCTTTGACAAAGCCACCGGCGGGCGGATCGAGGAATACCTGAACGTGGCCTATGAATTCATCGGCTTTGGTTTCTGGCAGGACGCGGTGAATATGCTGTCCGCCTGCCCGGCGGAAACCCCCATGAAGTATTACGCCAAGGCCTACGCCGAGGGCAAACTGGGCCAGGCGGACGCCGCCAAAGCCGACGCGGCAAAGGCAGAAAGCCTGTCCACCGACTTGTGTTTTCCCAATAAGGTATTGGAAAAGCTGATCCTGGAATACGCCATCACGCTGCTTTCCTCCGCGCCGAAAGCCCACTATTTCCTGGGTGAACTGCTCTACGACAAGAAGCAGTATGACGCGGCCATGCAGCACTGGCAGGCAGCGATTACGCAGATGCCGGAGTTGGCTCCCGCTCATCGGAAACTGTCCATCGCTTACTACAATCACGGGGACAAAAACCTCGCCGCCGGGGAAATCGCGGAAGCGTGCAAGCTGGAGCCGGACAACAGCCGTTTCCTGCTGGAGCAGGAGCAGCTATTCAAACGCTTGGACAAGCCCGTCAAGGAGCGCCTATCTTTGCTGGAAGCGCATCAGGAATTGATCCCGGACCGCTACGCCCTGATGCTGGCCTATGTGACACTGCTGAACCAGGACGGCCAATATGAAAAGGCCCTCGACCTGCTGACCCATTACACGTTCCATGTATGGGAGGGCGGCGAAGGCAAAGTGGCGGACGAGTACAAGACCGCGCTGTTCGCCCTGGCGGAAAAGGCGCTGAAAGAAAACGAGCCGGAAAAAGCCATTGCTTTCGCGGAGCGCACTCTCACCTATCCCGTCAACCTGGGCGAAGGCAAATTGGAAAACGTGCCGGATAACCGGGCGTACTATGTGATGGGCTGCGCCTTAAGGATGATGAACGACGAAACCAAAGCAAAGGAATGTTTTGAAAAGGCAACGGTCGGCTCCCAGGTGCCCGAGCCCGTTCGGTATTACAACGACCAGCCCTCCGATTACATCTATTATCAGGGCCTGGCCTTTGCCGCCTTGGGTGATATGGAGAAGGCGAAAAAGAGCTTCCATCAGCTGATCATCTTTGGCGAGCGCCACATCTTTGACCAGGTGGGCTATGATTTCTTCGCCGTGTCCATGCCCGAATTGGAAGTTTACCAGGACGACATTCAGAAGCGCAGCGACGATTACTGCCGCCGCATGATGGCACTGGGCCGCAAGGGCCTGCGGGAAATAGAAAACTAACCCCAAAAGACGAACCCAAAAAGAGAACGTCCGAAAGGGCGTTCTCTTTTTTCCCTAACGCAAGGGCTGTGCGGTCCGGCCGCTGTTCTTTGCCCGAAGCTTGCTTTGCTCAGGCAGGCTTGTTTTGTTTATTCAGAAACTGTTCCAGCGCGCGGCGGATCACCTGCCGCACCTCCGGGCTCCAGAAGTTCCCTTCATGCTCCGCGCCGTCCACATACCAGGCGGACACTTCGGCATGAGCTTCCTTCAGTTTCCGGTACAGCTCCTCCGTTTGCTGATAGGGCACAACGGGGTCCCCCGTGCCATGCAGCAACGCAAAGGGCGGATAGGCTTTGCCGGGCTCCACCCTGTACACCGGGCTGCAGCGCCGCATCGTATCCTCCCATTTTTGCGGATCAGCCCCGAAATAGCCTGCCATCATCGCTGGGTATTGGGGCGCGTTTTTGAAGCCGTCAAACAAGGCCGGCAAATCGGTGGGCGCAAAGCAGGCCACCACCCCGCAGACTGCGTCGCTCTGATCGGCATACTCCTCTGTTTTCAGGCTGGGATCATCCCCGGTCAGGCCCAGCAGGCACACGGTGTTGCCGCCGGAGGACGTGCCGAAGGCGGCCACGCGGCCGGGATCAATGGCGTAGTCGGCGGCATGCGCCCGCAGGAAACGAACGGCGCATTTGACATCCAGCAGGAATGCCGGAAAGGGATGCCCTTCCTGGGCGCTGCGATGGGACACCGTCGCCACCGCGAACCCCGCTTCCGCAAAGCGGGACAGCATGGGGATCTCGTAGCCGATATTGGGCGTGGTCCAGGCGCTGCCCTGCACAAACAGGATCAGCGGACAGGGCTGCACTTTGCTCCGGTCATCCCGGGGCGCCCAGGGCAGCAGCAGCGTCAGCGTCTGCCCGTTCCGGGAATAAACGATGTCCCGGATCATTTCTGCCTGCCCCTGTAAAGCAGGGTTCATGGGCAGATGGGGGATTTCAGGAATCATGGAAACGCCTCCTTTGCCGCCTTGCGCGGTGATTACGTTTTCCCGGAGGGACTGGTTTTCATCCGCAGCATAACAGCAGTGAACGGATTTGTCAAACGGGTTCAAAGAGCGGCTTCTCCGCAAAGGAACGGCGTCCTTGCGCCCACGGAAGCGCGCCCGCAGGCAGAACCGCCTGCATACAGTATAACAAGGCTTATCCAACCAATATCCAACAATGGCCGAAAAACAGCAGAATAGCTTTCTTCCCGTTTTGGGGAATCTAAGTTGGATAACGGCCGGCACAGCAGCGCCGGGCTCAGCCGGACGGAGAAGGCGGCAGACGGAAAAGAAAGATACGCGTATCTGCCGCGAAGGAAAAAGCATCGTCCCGCAAAAGCCCCGGAGGATCCTCCTTTCCCCCGGGTCCTTTTTTGCCTTTGGGCCGTTTCCCCGGCAGCGCCGGACGAATGATCCATCCGGGGGCCGCACAATAGAAAAAGAACGCCGGAAAAACATCCGGCGTTCTGTGCTCGAAAAAGTTTACTCCGCTTTGCAATCGGTGATCGCGTACACGGTAGGCTTGTCGAAGGGCTCGCCCATGGCGGCCGCCTGCTCGCTGTAGAAGCCGGCACCCACGATCTCGCCGATGCCGTCGGCGTTTTCGCCGGCCGCGATGGTCACATTCCGGGTGCTGCAGCGGGTAAAGGCGGTAACGGGCACGCCGAAAGCGGCGTTTTCAAAACCGCCGGCATAGCCGGTAATGCCGCCGATCCAATGGCAGTTGCTGCCCGCGGTGACGGTTACATTTTCAGCGGTGTTATTGGTGAATTCTTCCGCGCCGAAGCCGCAGCCGGAGATGCCGCCCAGGCCGAAGCAATTGCTGCCGGCCGTGACGGTGCCCGTGGCGGTGCAGCCCACCACGCTGGTCAACTCCAGGCCGCCGCCCACGATGCCGGCATTGGCGGTGCCGTCGGGGATCGTGATGTCCGCCTGGGCATTGCACTGCTCGATGCGGCTGTTCATTCCGGCGCCCACGATACCGCCGTACATGCCCTCGGCGCTCATGGCGGTATAGTGTACGTTCACTTTCCCGTTCACCAGGTTCACCTTGGAAACGGTGGAGCAGTAAGCGTAGCCCACCACGTCTGCCGCCATGACGGAGCCGTCCACCACGGCGTTTTCCAGGGTAAAGTTGCCGATGGAGGTCTGGGAAATCACGCCGAACAGGCCCAGCGCCCAGCCCTCCGGCTGATTGACGGTCAGGTTGCGGATGGTGTGGCCCTGGCCGTCGAAGGTGCCGGTGAAGGCAAAGGCCGGGGCCGGGATCTCCTGCTCCTCCGCGCTCTCGCCGGAGGGCATGTACGTGCCGATGGGCGTCCATTCCATGCCAGCCAGGTCAATGTCTGCGGCCAGCACATAATGGCCGGCCAGGTTTTTGCTGATGTCGGCCAGCTGCTGGGCAGTGGTGATTTCGATCACTTCGGACGCTTTCGCTTCCTCCACGGCTTCGCCCACGTTTTCATCCACGAACAGCTTGATGCAGGCCTTGATCAGCTTCTCGCTGTATCCGTCCTGGATGCCGGCGGCCAGCCAGTAGGCGTAATCGCCTTCGGAATAGCTGGCCATGTTGTCCAGGGACGCGCCGTAGCGGAATTCGATATGCTGGGTTTCGGCCAGGGTATCGTCGGCAAAGGCAAAGTACGTGAACAGGCCGGCGTCGGCGTCTTCCGTCTTGTAGATGTGCATCTGGGCCGGCATTTCCTGGCCGAAGAAGGTAACGGCGGCGTCCTGCACAAAGGCATAGGCATGGCGGAACAGCTCGTTGTCCTGGGCATCCGCGCCGCTGATCACGTTGCCATTCACCGTCAGCTTGGCAATATCGTTTTCAAAGAAGCAGTCAAACACCATGCCGGCAGGATCGGTGTAGGCTTCGATGGCTGCCTGCCCATACAGCCGGCCCAGGAAATTCTGGGTCAGATAAGTGTAATAATAAGTAGCAGTGGCGTCGTCCAGACCGTACGCCTGGATGCACTCCATCCAGTAGTCCTTGTATTCATCCTTGGCGAACTCGGGGAACAGCTCGATGTAAGTGCTGCTCAGCCTGACCAGGCGCTCGTCTTCGGCTACCGACAGATTCGCCGGGAAAGCGTAGTGACCCGTTCTCGTCAGGTATTCGATGCTGACAATGGTCTTTCCTTTCAGGGCGGCATACGCATCGCTGTCCAGGTTGAAGCCCAGCTGAGCGTTCCGCCAGATGTTGGCAATATGACGCAGTCCTACCCGGGTGCCGTCATCGGCCGTCAGAATGATGCCGCTGACGCTTTGGTCCTCCAATACCTCGTTGATGCCGGACACGCTGATCACAAGATCCGCATGCTTATCGTAAACAAAGTCCGCGGCGGCTTCCACCGGGATTGCTTCGGTATTGACGGCGCTGAAGGAAGGCCCGCCGGATACGGTGAGCGTTTTATACTGGAGCGGCTCACCATCCAGCAGATACCACGAATAGCCGGGCGCTTCAAACAGGGCGTGCCAGCCGGTATAATCCGCGGTCGATTCCTGCCCTTTATTGGTCACGGTGATTTCCACGCTGCTGGCGTCGGTGATTTCCACGCCGCCCAGGGAAGGCAGCACGGAAGCGTCCGCCACATACACGGGAAAGATCACGCCGGAAATGTCGCTGCCCTTGGGATCCACATGATAGCTTCCGCCGGCCAAAGCGCCGGTGCGGGGCTTCATCAGGGTAGCGGAAGCGACGGCATCCAGGCCGGCGGTGTCCGTTCCCTCAGCGGCATAGAATTGATCGTAGGGAATGTTCATCAGCACATAAACGCCCTGATCCTCCGCCTGGGAAAAGGTGCTGAACGTCGCCAGCATCATCACCGCCAGCGCCACCGGGATCAGTTTTTTCAGAATACGCTTCATGGTTGTTCCTCCTTATCAAGCAAGCGCCGCGCCCAGCTTTTGGCAGTTGGCGACGGCCTCGTCATCCGGGGCGTTGTTGGCCTTCACGCTCTCGGCGGCCAAAGCGATCCCCTTATCGGCGCAGCGGGCTTCCCAGTTTTCCAGCCATTCCCCCATGCCCCAGTCGTAGCTGCCGAACAGCGCCACTTTTTTCCCGGGCAGGGACGGTTTGATGCTTTCCAGCATGGGCAGGAATTCGCCGTCCTCCAGCTCCTCCGAGCCCATGGCCGGGCAGCCCAGGGCCACGGCGTCGTAGCCGTCCACGCCCTTCACGTCCGCGCAATTGAGCACTTCCACTTCCGCGCCGGCGTCCTTCGCACCCTGCGCGACGGCGTTGGCCATGGCCTCCGTGTTTCCCGTTCCGCTCCAATAGATCACTGCAACTTTACTCATGCTTCCTCTTCCTTTCTTTTGATGGTCTATTCCAGTTCCTTTCGGAACCGCGAACAGCAGCTTTTTACCCGGCCACCGCCAGCCGGTCGATGGAAAAGCCCTGGGCGTAACAGCGCAGGTAGACTTCGGTGCAGTGCCTGCATTTTTCAAACTGCCGGACCGCCCCTTCCACGTCGTCGTACACCTTCCAAAGGCCGCAGAGCTTGTAATGCTCCTTCCGGTGCATGAAGCCGTCCACGTCTTTGGGCGGATACCCCAGGAAAAGGCCCACCTCATGGGGAAAATCCTCTCCCTTGCGCAGCCGGGCCATCAGCCGCGAAAGGCACAAATTGGCGCTGGTGCATTCATAGCCGCATTCGTCCAGCAGTTTTCTGGACAACGGGTCCTTCAGGTCCCGTTCCAGCCGCGCAGGGCGGTACAGATACAGCAGCGCTTTTCCCTCCTGCCATTTGAGCGGCAGGATGCGCAGCCCTTTCCGCCGCAGCCGTCCGTTCAGCTGCCGCAGCTCCTCCGTCATCTGCTGCCGGCTTTCAAAAGAGCAGTTGAACATATTGCCTGTTTTCAGGCAGGCCATGGTGGGCGCGCAGCACCGGATCAGCGTTTCGTTGGACATAATGGCCTCCCGTTGTCTGATGTTAATGTTAGAATATTCTAACCTCGCTGTTTCAGAAAAGCCGCTTTGTCCATTCTCAAGGTAATAAGGACCAGGCGGCCGAAGTTAGAATTATCTAACATTGAAATCATATCACAGTTTTCATTGGCTGTCAATGCCGCGGGCTTGCCTGATTTTGATCAGATTCAATCTGCCGGTGTGACAAAGCCCGCGCCGGTTTTCTCAGGAACCGGCGATTTTTCTGTATCCGCAATCGCAGTACGGACCGCCGGACGCCAGCGTATACCGGCGCACAAATTCCGAAGCGCCGCCCATCTCGCTCATGGTGTAATCCAGGCTGCACATAGCGGGAACCAGGTCGTACAGCCCCAATTCCCGCATCAGGGCGCAAATGCCGCAGGCTGTGAACCGGGATTCATACCCGCTGCCGTCCGGGTAAGGATCATACTCCATATTCCAGGAATACGGATTCCGGTCCGCCGCTTTGAAGGCCGCCGCTGCCCGCATGGAAGCAACGTCTGCCGGCGAAAACTTTCGCTTTCCGCTCATCCGGCAGAACAGTTTCATCAGCCTGGTGGACATGGCCTCCCGGTAATACGCCGTGGCCTTTTCCACAGACGGCCTTTGCGGCACATTCAGCAGGAAAGCCGACAGCATGGCGCAGCTGACGATGTTCATTTTGAACCGATCGCCTTTTTCAAATTCCGGCAGCCCGGAAATGATCTGCCTGTACCGGGCTTTGGCCCTGCCCGTGACGCGGTTCGCGGCAGCGGATTCGCAGGAGAGCACCCGGATCAGCTGCTTTTTGAACGAATGGTAAAACAACAGCCACATGCCCGCCGGCATCCCCGTATATTTCATGGTCAATTCCTCCCTTTGCGCCGGTTCTGCGCCGTACCGTATCCGGTTTTTTCAGGCGCGGCCTCTTTCTTCGGATCGCGGACCGGAAAAAAACCGCTCTCCGGGCGTTCCGCCCGGGTGTTAGTTAGCACTTACCATCATAGCACAGCGGAAATACTTTTTCAATCAAGACACCCGGCAGGATGAGCAAAAAATACGCAGAATACAGTTTTTGGCCGCTGATTATAACGAAATGTTCAAACGCCGCGGCCAGGTTTTCCCCTGTGCCGGCCGCAAGGGAAAAACGGCATGCGAGCAGGAAACACGTCCTTTTTTCATCGACTTCCGGGCGCAAATAAATTGACAAAGCCTGTGGATTCTGGTATCATATCCTCAAAATAAACGCATCTGAGGAGGACGATTATGGCCATTCAGCTGATTGAATATCCCCTTGCTTCATCCAACCTGCGCCTGCGCGTGGCCCGGGGCCATTTTGCCACCAGCCACAGCCATATCAACTATTACATCGACCTGACCATGACCAAGCACCGCCTGAGCGAGGCCCGGGAGGCCGCCATCGAACTGGCAGGCAGCTTCAAGCCGTCCACCATCATCGACACCATCCTGTGCCTGGACGGCACCGAGGTGGTGGGCGCCTGCATGGCCAGCGAGCTGACCAAGGCCGGCTTTTCCAATATGAACGCCCACCGCACCATTTATGTGGCCACGCCGGAGCATACCTCCGGCAGCCAGTTGATTTTCCGGGACAACTCCGCCCCCATGATCGTGGGCAAGCACGTGCTGGTGCTGGCCGCCTCCGTCACCACCGGCTTTACCGCGCAGGCCGCCATTGACGCCATCCGCTACTACAACGGCATTCCGGTGGGCATCAGCGCCATTTTCTCCTGCGTGGATTCCTGCGAAGGGTTCCCTGTGGTGTCCATTTTCAATACCAAAAACGTGCTGGATGATTACCAGAGCACCAACACCCATGACTGCCCCCTGTGCAAGGCCGGCATCAAGCTGGACGCCCTGGTGAACGCCCACGGCATTTCCAGCTTCTGATCATTCCGCGCACGGAAAAAGCCTTGCGGTCTGCCGCAAGGCTTTTTTCATCATGGCCTGCTTATTCCGATACGCTTTTTGTTTCCGCCATACCCAGCCGGAACAGGGCGCTGCCGCGGTAGCGGATGAACAGCAGGGTGGAGCACATGATCCAGCCCATGGGATACGCCAGCGCCACAGCCACAAAGCCCAGGCCCAGCAACCGGGTCACCGCCAGGTAAATCTGGCGGAACACCACGAAGGAGCACAGCATGATCACGGTGGGCGCCGTGGCGTCGCCGATGCCGCGCAGGGCGCCGGCATAAATCTGGTTAAAGCAGATGGTGATATAGAAGGGCGTCACGATGCGGATGAAACGTTCGCCGTAGGCCACCACCTCTTCCTCCGGGGAAAAGAAGCCCAGCAGCGGCCGGGCCAGCACATACACCATCACACCCAGCACCGCTGTGGAAATCAGGCTCATCCACACGGCGGTGCGCACGCCGTCCCGGGCGCGCTGCTTCTGCCTGGCGCCCCAGTTTTGCCCCACGAACGTGGTGGAGGACATGGCGATGGCCTGCACGGGCACCAGCGCGAAGGCGTCCACTTTGTTGTAGATCCCGTAGCCGGCCATGCACGCGTCGCCGAAATAGTTGATGTAGGATTGCACAAATACGTTGGAAAACGCCGTAACGGCGGATTGGATGCTGGATGGCAGGCCGATGGTCAGGATGCCCTTCAGGGCCTGCCGGTCGATGCTCATTTCCTTCCAGCGGATGCCGTAGGCGCTTTCCTCACGGGTCAGGGTATACAAAATCAGCAGGGCGGAAATGATCTGGCTGAGGATGGTGGCGTACGCCACACCGTCCACCTTCATGCCAAGCCCCAGCACAAAGGCCAGGTCCAGCACGGTATTGAGCAGGGCGGAAATGATCAGGAAGATCAGAGGCCGCCTGGAATCGCCCACGGCCCGCAGGATGCCGCTGCCCATGTTGTAAAACAGCACGCCGGACACCCCGTAAAAATAAATGGAAAGGTAGGCGTGAGCTTCGTCCATCACGTTGTCCGGCGTCTGCATAAAGCGCAGCATGGGATCAATGATCAATTGGCCCACCACCGTGGCCAGGACGCTCATCAGAAACGTCAGGGTAATGGTGGTGTTCACCGCTTTGCTCAGGCCCTTATGGTCATGGGCGCCGTAGCGCTGGGAAATGATCACGCTGGCGCCGGTGGCCAATCCGGCGCAAAAACCCACGATCGTGTTGATGATGGCGCCGGTGGAACCCACGGCCGCCTGGGCTTCCTTGCCCACGAACTGGCCCACCACCACCGTATCCACCGTGTTGTACAGCTGCTGAAACAGCAGCCCCACTGCCATAGGCAGGGAAAACTGAAGCAGATGCCGCCAAATGGCGCCCTGCGTCATGTCCGAATCCGTGCGTGCCAAAGGATGCCTCCTGCGATGCGTATTCACCTGATCTTAGCACATTCCGCTGCCATCCGTCAATGAACGCAACGCGAAAAAAACAGATTTCACCAGTCAAGCCAATAAAAAACAGGCGGCGCCAGGCTGCCTGTTTTCGCTTTCCGGTTTGCCGGGAAATCAGTTCATTTTTTCAGGATAGGTTTTCACGTTGGCCGCGTCGGTCCAGGCCTTCACGGCGTCGGTGTAGGTGGCGTTCTTCTTGGCGGTCAGCAGTTCGGCTTCCAGGCTGGCGCGCACGGTATCCAGCGCCACAGGGCCTTCGGCCACGTCGCCCACGTACTTGATAATGTGTACGCCGTAGTTGGACCGCACCGGTTCACTGACGTCGCCCACGTTTGCCAGCCCCATGGAGGCGGTTACGAAGGATTCCACGAAATCCGTAAAGCCTTCCTTAACGGCATAGCCGGCTTCCGGCATGGTGTCCGTGCTGTATTCCTTGATCAGGGCGTCAAAGTCCGCGCCTTCGGCGGTAGCCTTGGCGTACACTTCGTCCACCTTGGCCTGGATGTTGGCAAAAGCGGCTTCCGTCGCTTCCGTCACGGCGGCGGTGGCTTCTTGCACAGCCTTTTCCGCTTCGGTCACGGCAGATTGCAGGGCATCCTTATCGGCATCCTCCGCCGCTTCTTCCAGGGCGGTCTTGGCGTTGGTCAGGGCGGTTTCCGCTTCGGTCTTGGCCTTTTCCTTATCGGAAATGGCGGTGCTGTCGGCGTCTTCCAGCTTCACCAGGATGTGCTTCACCATCCGGTAGCCGGCGGGCGCGTAATACGCCACGGTGCCTTTGTTCACAGCGCTTCCGTACGCGTTGGGATCCTGGGTGTAGGTTTCCTGATCCGCCGCGACCCTTTCTTCCAGGCCGGCGGCCAGCTCTTCTTCCGTCACCACAACGTCCTTCACCGTGTCGGCTTCCAGTTTTTCCAGCAGCACTTCCTTGGTGGCGGAATCCACAAAGTCGGCCTTGGTGGCCAGTTTGTACTCGTCAATGTACTTCTGGGCTTCCGCTTCCAGCGCTTCGCCTTCCAGCGTCAGGCCGGGGAAATAATTCTGGGCCACCTGGTTCAGGAAGGTCTTCCAGTCTTCGTCGGCGTGCTCCTGGATTTTGGCCTGTTCTTCTTCGGTCATCTGATCCAGGCCCAGCTCCTTGGCCTTCTGCAGCGACACCAGGTTTTCCACGTACGCGTCGATCACCTGCGGGATAATGGTGGCGGTGTCGGTGGGATTGCTGCCCGTCATGCCGAACATGGCGTACAGCTGATTCATATACTCATTCTGGGAAATGGTATTGTTCACCGCGTTGCTGATTTGCTGTTTGGTGACGGTTTCGCCGTTCACATCCACAATAACGCGGGCGTTGTCGGCCGCCTGGTCCACCGTGACCAGGGAGTAGCCGCTCAGGATCAGCATAGCGGCCAGCAGCAGGGCCAGAATACTCTTTTTTTGCATGATCGAGACATCTCCAATCTGTTTTGCTATTGCAACAAATGATATTATACAGGAAAGCGCCGAAAACGGCAAGAAATTTTTCTCAGTTTTGCGGCGGCTTTTTCTGCAGCTTCTGATAGCTGCCGTCCTCCTGCTGGATATACACCTGATCCAGCGTGGCGCGCAGGCTTTCCTTGAATTCGTCGATGTACTGGCGGCGCAGGCGCTCGTGCTCCTGCACTTCGCTTTCCGTCAGGCCCACGCTCTTTTTCTTCCGGGCCAGCTCGTTGATCCGGTCGATGTCCTTTTTCTCCAAGGGCTCACGCCTCCTTCCGCAGGCGGATCCCCAGCACCACGGGCACGGCCACCACCAGCAGGAAGGCCAGGTACAGCAGATAATGGCTGATCCGGGTCCGGTCGATCATGAATTCGATCAGCACGCCCAGGCCCACCGTCAGCGGAATCGCGATCAGCGCCGCCACGGCCAGCATGTGCCTGGTTTTCCAGCGGCGGACGGCCAGGGTGATCACGCCGGCGCCCAGCAGCGCCATAGCCATCACCTGCTGCAGCTTCACGAAGGCCTTGACAGTCATATGCCGGTCGTAGCGCAGGCTTTCCAGGAGCACCTGGCAGCCGCCGAACAAAAGCAGGAACAGCAGGAAGGTGTCCCCGGCCCGGTGATGGCCGCCCAGATCCTTAAGCAGCACCAGCGCCAGCAGCAGCATCACAAAGGATTCCAGCAGGTACGTGGCCAGCCGCCAGCCGTATTCCCCTTCCACGCCCAGGAACGTGCCCTGGAAGAGGGTGTCCGTCAGCGTCCGGCTGACGCCGAACTCTTCAATATGCCCTTCCCCCAGCCGTTCGCAGGCCACGAACAGCAGCAGCGCCGGGGCCAGAAGATCCAGCATCCGGGGAGCGCTCTGCTTCGTCAGCCCGGCGGCCAGAATGCCGCCCATGCTGGCGCCCAGCAGCGCGCCCATCATGGAATAGCCGCCGTTGTTCAGCCGCGCCATGGCCCACAGGGGCATGGCCTGGCCCAGGGCTTCATCCATCAGCCCGAAAAACAGCCGGCTCACCAGAAAACCGACGCCCACGGCCAGCACGCCGGTCAGCGCCGCGGTGCCCTGCTTCCATTTTTCCCTGCGCAGCAGGAGGAAAAGCACCACCAGCGCCAGCGCCATTCCCAGCGCCACATAGATTCCGAAGGCGTACACTTCCACGCCCAGGAAAAAGGTTTTTACCGCGTCTTCACGCATTGCGATCATTTTTTCCATTCCTTCGGGTCCACGGCCGTGGCGAAATAGATGAAGTCCGTCACGTCGCGCTCGCCGCCCTTTTTGTTGTTGACGATTTTGTTGTTATAAATCATGATGGCGCTGTTGCCGCCGTCCAGGTTGTAGGCTTCCTTGCAGCCCAGTTCCTTCATGAATTCAGCCAGTTCCTTGTGGGTGACGCCCACGCTGTCGGAGCCGGTGGTGTTGTCGCAGATCACCATCACGTAGCTCAGTTTATCCAATTGGCCGATGGCGGAGCGGGGCTGGCTGCCTTCAGGATTGAAGTTGTAGCCGTAGCTGCGCTTCACGTTCACCACTTTGCCTTCGCTGACCAGCGCGGGGCCGAACATGAAGGCGTTCACGATTTTGTGGCCCGTTTTCTTTTCAAATTTATCGGCGCCTTCGGAGTTGATGAAGGTATGGAAATCGCCGTTTTCGTCGATGATCAGGATGTCCTTCTGCTTGTTCAGCTTCTTCTGCCTGACCTCGCCCATGCGCACCACGAAGCTGTGCTTGGCCTTTTCGTTGGAATAGTTGTCGCCGTTCATGGCCACGATGGCGTTGTAATTAGGCACGATATTCGTAAGGTAGGCCGTGCTGTCGGCACGCACGCTCTTGCCCACATACGCGGTGCGCAGCTGCGTGGGAGAAGCGATTTCCACCCAGGCGATGCGCCAGATCACGTTCTTCTTTTTGCCTTCCCGGGTTTCGATCTGCACGCGGATGGAATCATCCTCATAGCCGTCCTTGGTAAACAGCTTGGGGTTGGGCTTCATGCCGGGGGTGGTGTCCACAGGCAGGGAATACTGCTTTTCCTCCGCGCTGGCAGCGGGAATCAGCCAGGAAAGAAACGCGGCGTCATCGTCGCTGTTCAGGCTGTCGATTTCATCAATGATTTCCCACTGGGCATCCTCCAGCAGCCGGGGAGAGGAAACCACGAAAGGCACAGAAAGCACCATGGCGGCACACAGCAGCGCCAGCAGGATCCGAACAGGCAGTTTCATTACGGTTGCAGCTCCTTTCATCTGTTACAGCGCTTTTTCCTGGGGAAATACCCAGGCCTTTTGAATGCGGTAATTCACAAAGAACAGCAGGAAGTCCACTACCATTTTGATGATCGTGGAGTTGATGGGAAGCACGGCGTGCAGCGCGCTGACCACGATGCCGCTCACCAGCATGACGCCGATGCACAGCACGATATAGCGCCACACGGCCCCCTTGGCCTTCTTGATATCGAACACCAGGGATTTGTTGAGCACAAAATTCAGCGACGCGGAGAACACCCGGGCAATCACGGTGGCCAGCAGCACCGGCTCCACCGACCGGGAAAGGCTTTGCAGGATCGGCGACGTCTGTTCCAGGTGGGTCAGCGCGCCCCAGCCCTTCAAAATGTGGAACAGCACGATGTCCACCAGCCAGCAGATCACCGACGCCGACATAAACTTGAAGAAATTGCCGAACAGCAGCTTATAGATGCGCCAGGAATCCCGGATGGGATGGAAATGGGTGCCCTTGTTTTCTTCCATGTAGATGGTTTCGATGGTGATGGCCCGCATGGGCACCTTTTTCCCGGCGCACTGGATGAGCACGTTCATTTCGTACTCGAACCGGTCGCCCTTGACCCCCAGCATGAAATCCAGCAGCTTCCGGTCAAAGGCCCGCAGCCCGGTCTGGGTGTCCGGCAGCCAGTGGCCGTAGAGCAGCTTGAACACCGCGCTGGTCATGCGGTTGCCGAAGCGGGATTTGGGCGGCACGTTGGGGTTGTTGCGGAAAAAATCCCGGCTGCCCAGCAGCAGCTCGTCCCGTTTTCCCAGTTCGTCCGCCAGGTGCAGGGTATCCGGCACGGTGTGCTGGCCGTCGGAATCGGCGGTCAGGATGCCCTGCAGCTTCGTGTGCTCCTTGATATAGGCGTAGCCGGTGCGCAGCGCCTGGCCCTTGCCGTGATTCACATCGTGATGCAGCACGTGGCAGCCGTCCCAGGCGCCAATGCGGTCAAAAATCGGCTGATACTCCTGCTTGGAGCCGTCGTCCACCACCAGAATCAGGCCAAAGCCGGCGTCGTGCAGTTCCTGCACATAGGCGGGCAGCCGTTCATCGGGGCTCAGGGAAGGAATGAGTACACAGCATTCCTCAGGTCTCATGATAACACCCTTTCTTTGGTGAGTTCTTCAATGGGCCGTATCCAGATAATCCAGCAGCAGGGGGGCGCAATCCTTCCCCGCGCGGTCGCTGAGAAGCGATTCAAAATCCTGCCGCGTGGCAAAGCGGAAGGCGAAGCGGGAAACGTAATCCCGCAGAAACGCGTCCGTCCCGTCCGGCAGCCATTCGTCCAACGCCAGCAGCAGCGCCGCGCCCCGTCCGTACACCACGGACGAATAGTCCGCCAGGCTGCCGAAATAATCAATGGGGCTGCCGGGGGTCAGGCTGCCCGGGATGGCTTCCGCCATGGGCGCGTCCACCTGATAATACTTCAGGGTTTCAAAGCTGCCCTGCCCGTACCGTTTGGCCACATACCGCAGCATGGCATACTGGCACAGGGCCTCGTCCTGCCACGGATCGTTCACCTGATCCGACCCCACCAGCGCGTAGAACCACTGATGGGCCGTTTCGTGGGCCACGGTCAGCTCCAGCGTGTCCTTTTTGCTGTCCAGGAAATTCCCCTGCCCGATCATCACCAGGCCGGTATATTCCATGCCGCCGAAGGGGAAATCCACGCTGCATACCGCCAGATACGGCCAGGGACACGTGCCGTACAGCGCGGAAAAGGTTTCAACGGCCTTCCGGGCATCCTCGGCCGCCCGCCGGGCGCCGTCCTGGGTCTTGGCAAACGCCTCCACCAGGGTGCCGCCGCTCCGGGCGCTGGACACGCGGTAATCCCGGCTCAGGCACAGGGCCACGTCCCGGGCCGCCGGCACGCTGCCGTGCCACAGCCCGTCGCCGCCTTTTGCCAGCTTGGCAGAGCAGGCCGCGGTGTACCCTTCCGGCATGGACAGGTGCACCGTGTAGTTGGCGCAGTCCCCCAGGAAGGGATCCCCGACGGCGCTGTATTCGTCCGTCCGCCATACATGGTTCTGATACAGGGCCAGGGAAGGGATCACGTTGCCCAGCTGAAAATCCCCGTTCAGCCCGCCGGTGCGGTGGGCGCATTCGGGGATGCGGGCCACGCAGCGTATGGTCAGGGTGCCTTCCTCGCCGGGCTGCAGGGACGGCACCGTGATTTCCATGGCCGTTTCGTCGCCGTTGGCGTAACGCCACGCCGCCCTGCTCCCGTTCCACAGCACATCGTGCACCGTCAGGTACCCCGGGGAAAAGCCCTCGGGATAGCAGGCGTCGTACATTTCCTCCGCTGCGGCCGGGCTGGTTTCCTCCCGGCGGAAGGCGTTCAGCCATGTGCGCAGCATGATCCTGTCCAAAGGATCGCCGGTGCCGTTGCGAAACAGGATGGTTTCGCTCAGGCTGACCTCCCGGGTTTCCGGAAGCAGCTTCAGCGTCACGTCGTACTGGGGCAGCCCCCGGGCCGCCGCCGTCAGCCGCTCATCGGGCTGCGGCGTATCCGCGGAAAACAGGTGAAGCGCAGCCGCCGCGCCGATCAGCACAGCCGCCGCCAGCACGCCCCAGGCCAATCGCGGGGAGCGTAACAGATTTATTATACACCTCTTTTCCGTCATTTTCCAGCCCCTTTCCATCGAAATGCAGAAAATTCGCAAAGAATTCCGCGTTTTGACGCAGACTTCAGTATTATAACACGAAACAGCCCCAAAACCCTGCAAGCGGCGGCATAAATTTTACAAAAAAATCCCGGCGTTTCCTCCTGCCCTTTACAAAATTTCCAAGGAGGATTATAATGTATCAATCCGCATTGTTTGACTGAAGGAGGCTTTTGCATGCAGCCCTACGTACCCGCTGACATCGAACCCAAATGGCAAAAATACTGGGATGAGCACCAGGCTTTCGCCGCCTCGGCCGACCACAGCAAGCCGAAATTTTACGGCCTGATCGAATTTCCCTATCCCTCCGGCCACGGCCTGCACGTGGGGCATCCCCGCTCCAATACCGCCATGGACATCATCGCCCGCAAACGGCGGATGCAGGGCTATAACGTGCTTTTCCCCATCGGCTGGGACGCCTTCGGATTGCCCACCGAAAATTACGCCATCAAGAACAACATCCACCCTGCCGTCGTGACCAGGCAGAACGTGGACCATTTCCGGCAGCAGCTGAAAAAAATCGGCTTCTCCTTTGATTACAGCCGCGAAGTGGACACCACCGACCCCAAATATTATCACTGGACCCAGTGGATCTTCCTGAAAATGTTCGAACACGGCCTGGTGTTCCGGGACAAGACCCTGGTGAACTACTGCCCCAGCTGCAAGGTGGTGCTGTCCAATGAGGACAGCCAGGGCGGCAAATGCGACATCTGCCACGGCGATGTGGTGCAGCTGCCCAAGGACGTGTGGTATCTGCGCATCACCCAGTACGCCGACAAGCTGCTGGAAGGATTGAACCACGTGGATTACCCCGAAAACATCAAGCAGCAGCAGGTGAACTGGATCGGCAAGTCCACCGGCGCCTTCGTGCGTTTCCCCATCGACGGCACCCGGGAAACCATCGAAATCTACACCACCCGGCCCGACACGCTCTTTGGCGTCACCTTCATGGTCATGGCGCCGGAGCATCCCCTCATCGACCGGTACGCCAGCCAGATCGGCAACATGGACGCCGTCCGCGCCTACCGGGAGGAATGCGCCAAGAAAACGGAATTTGAGCGCACCCAGCTGGTGAAGGAAAAAACCGGCCTGAAGCTGGACGGCCTGTCCGCCGTGAACCCCATCACCGGCAAGGTGGTGCCTATCTTCATTTCCGACTACGTGATGATGGGCTACGGCACCGGCGCCATCATGGCCGTGCCGGCCCACGACCAGCGTGACTGGGAATTTGCCAAAAAGTTTGGCATCGACATCATCGAGGTCATCCAGGGCGGCGACATCACCAAGGAAGCCTACACCGGCGACGGCCAGATGGTGAATTCCGATTTCCTGAACGGCTACACCAACAAGAAGGACTCCATCGCCCGGATGCTGGAAGAAATCGAAAAGAAGGGCATCGGCCGGGCCGGCGTGCAGTACAAGATGAAGGATTGGGCCTTCAACCGCCAGCGCTACTGGGGCGAGCCCATTCCGCTGATCCATTGCCCCCAGTGCGGCGTGGTGGCCGTGCCGTATGACCAGCTGCCTCTGGAATTGCCCCCGGTGGAGGATTTCCAGCCCGGCTCCGACGGCAAGAGCCCCCTGGCCCGCATCGAATCCTTTGTGAACTGCACCTGCCCCCAGTGCGGCGGAAAAGCCCAGCGGGAAACCGACACCATGCCCCAGTGGGCCGGCAGCAGCTGGTACTTCCTGCGCTACTGCGACCCGCACAACGACCAGGCCTTTGCCAGCCAGGAAGAATTGAAATACTGGCTGCCGGTGGACTGGTACAACGGCGGCATGGAGCATGTGACCCGCCATCTGCTCTACTCCCGGTTCTGGCACCAGTTCCTCTACGACATCGGCGAAGTGCCCACCCCCGAACCCTACGCCAAGCGCACAGCCCAGGGCATGATCCTGGGAACCGACGGCGAAAAAATGAGCAAGAGCCGGGGCAACGTGGTAAACCCCGACGAGATCATCGCCGAGATCGGCGCCGACGCGTTCCGGATGTACGAAATGTTCATGGGTGCTTTTGACCAGGCCATTCCGTGGAGCACCAACGGCGCCCGGGGCTGCCGCAAATTCCTGGACCGCGTATGGCGGCTGCAGGAAATCGTCACCCCGGAAGAGGGCTACAGCGACGATTTGAAAGTGTCCGTGCACCAGACTATCAAAAAGGTGGGCGACGATTTTGAACAGATGAAGTTCAACACCGCCATTGCCCAGATGATGACGCTGGTGAACGAAATTTACCAGAAGGGCAGCATCACCAAAGGCGAATACAAAACGCTGCTGCTGCTCCTGTCCCCCGTGTCGCCCCACATCTGCGAGGAAATCTGGCAGCAGATGGGCTACGGCCAGCCGGTATACACCCAGGCCTGGCCCCAGTACGACGAAAACAGCCTGGTGCGGGACGAGATCGAAATTGCCGTGCAGATCAACGGCAAGGTGAAAGGCAAGCTGATGGTGCCTGCCGCCATGACCAGGGAAGAAGGCGCCGCGCAGCTGCCCGCTTCCGACATCGTGCAGAAGCTGACGGCCGGCAAGCAGATCGTCAAATGCATCTATGTGCCGGGCCGGCTGCTGAACCTGGTGGTCAAATAAGCCCGTTTCCCGGAAGCTTTTCCGAAACAATAAGCAAAACCCCTAAGGAGGAAATCCTCAGGGGTTTTCTGATGTTTGCCAATAAACCGGAACAACGGAGCCCCTTCGCCGGGTTTGCGGCGCGCTTTCGCCGGCGTTCCCATTGCCAGATGAAACCGGCTTACTTTTCCGGGGGATTGCAGTAAACGCAGGGGGTCAGGTGGGAAAACTCCTTGGTTCTCAGTTGGCTGAACTTCAGCTTCTTCATGGGTTCGTACCGGGCGTCCACGTTGTTGCAGTGGTCCAGCTTGTGGTAGGTTTTTCCGTAGGAGGGATTGTAGTACACCGGGGTGTCGTCCGGCACCTTGGGCTTTTCCCGGCCTTTCCAGTCTTCCCAGATGACAATTTTGGTATTGGCATGGTAATGATCCACGATCCACTGCATGTTCACGCCTTCCGGCGTCCGCTTGCGCTGCACCCGCACGCAGCCATGGCTGGCCCGGCTGCCCAGTTTGTCCTCATACAGCCACCAGCTGATTTTGTCGCCGCTTTTGCTGTACGGCACCTGGTGGATCAGATCGCCGAAATTGAAGCGCAGCGCCAGTTCGCACACCATGTTGCCGTCGTGCAGCGTGCCGACCCGGCTGACAAACAGGAATTCGCCGGACCGGGTTTCGTTGTACGGCTGCTTTTCATTGGGAAGTCCGGTGGAGACCCGCAGCACGGTGTACAGTTTGCCCTTCATAAACACGTACAGCCGCTGGGTCAGCTTGTCCACCACCAGCCCCATTTCCGTGGCGGGCTTCACGGTGGTCAGCAGCTCGGTTTTCACGTAGCCTTCCACCAGCTGGTTCCACTGCTCCGTTTCGCTGCCGTAAAAGGAGCTGGAGTAGCACTCGATTTTGGTCCAGCCGTTTTGATCCTCCGACAGAACGTGCACCGCCTGGGACTGGCACGTGACCTCCCCTACCACCTTGGCCTTTTCGCTGGGCTTTTTGCGAAGTGGCACCTGGGATTTCTGGTTGCCCTTCAGCACAGTGACCGGCGACATGAGCATGTTCCAGATGGCCTTTTCGTCGGTAATGTCCATGTATGTGGTCCAGAAGCAGTTTTTGTGGCTGCACTTGGTCTTTCGCGAGGGCGTAAACACGTCCGATTCCTGCTGCACGTAAGGCCTGATGGTGGGCGTCGGCGTCCTTCTGGGACGCGGTGTGGCCGTGGCCCTTCTTTTGCGGGTCGCCTTGGGTGTCGCCGTGCGCTTTTTGGTGGGCTTGGGGGTAACGGTGGCTTTCTTGGCAGGCCGGGGAGTCGCCGTCGCTTTCCCGGCAGGTTTGGGGGTGGCCGTTTGATTCGCCGCCAGGGCGGTGCCCCCTGCCAGAGCCAGCAGCAGCAGCGCCCAGCACAGGATCTTCTTCATTCCGTATCTCCCTATCCGTTATTTCTCACACTGATCCAGGATAGCGGAAAACAGCAGCAGCAGCGCCGCGCTGATCAGCAATCCGCCCAGGATGTCCGTGAACCAGTGAACGCCGGACAGGAAGCGGCACAGCGTGCCCAGGGCCGCCAGGGCGACGCAGACGATTTGAATACCCCGGCAGTACTTTTGGCCGTGCAGGTAGCGGCCCGCCATCAGGGCAGCGCTGCCCAGAATGACGCAGAACAGCATGGTGTGGGTGGAGGGGAACGACGCCTCCGGCCGGGTTTCCCCTGCCATCAGCACCGGGCGGTAATTGATAACCACCTTTTCAAAGAACACATACAGCACGGCCAACACCGCGTACAGCGCGGCCAGCGCCCACACGGCCTGGTCCACCTTCCGCAGGCTGCCGCGGCGGAACCATTGCACCGCGCCCAGCGCCGCAAAGCCCGCGGCCGTCAGCAGGGCCAGGTAACCCAGCAGCTTGGATACCTTGTAGAGGGCCTGGTTTTCGCCCACGCCGTCCCGCACGGCGCCGTTGAGGCCGGACAGGCCGATCGCAGTTTCCTGGGGGCCGATGGCCGCCACGTCCGCCTGGGTGACCAGCAGGATCAGCGCCAGGAACAGCGCGAAAAACACCGCCGATAATGCCAGTTTCTTTTTCATTTTTCTCTCTCCTTTTTAGACGCCGGGGGGAATCATTCCCCTTCCAGGGCGCTGAAGCCCTCGCCCAGCGTTTCATGGGTGTCGGTAATGAATACAAAAGCCTTGGGGTCCTCGCTGCGCACGATGCGCTTGAGGGGGATCACTTCCGTCCGGGACACCACGCTGATCAGCACCGTGCGCGCTTCCCCGCTGTATGCCCCGGTGCCGGGCAGCAAGGTGGCTCCCCGGTCCATCCGCGCCATGATCTGGCCGGCGATGGCCTCCGCCCGGGTGGTAATGATGAAGCACGCCTTGGCCGAGCCCATGCCGGCCAGCACCAGATCCACCGCGCGGGCGGATACGAAAATGCAGATCAGGGCATACAGGGCGACCCGTGCGCTCATGGTAAAGGCTGCGGCCAGGATCACCATGGCGTCCATCAGGAACAGGAACGTGCCCACCGTCAGCACCGGAAAGCGCTTGTTCACCATCCGGGCGATCATATCCGATCCGCCGGTGGTGGCGCCGCCCCGCATGATCAGGCCCAGGCCCAGGCCCAGCAGCAGCGCGCCGTACACCGAAGCCAGCAGAATATCGTCCGTCAGCGGGGGCAATTGCAGCAGGTCGATGCACGCGGAAAACAGGATGGTGGCCACCAGCGAGCGGAAAGCGAACACCCGGCCCATGGACTTGTAGCCGATCAGGAACAGTGGCAGATTCATCGCCATACTGGTGACGCCCACCGGCCAATGGAACAGGTAATTCAATATGGTGGCCACGCCCGTCAGGCCGCCGGGCGCAATATTGTTGGGCACCAGAAACAGCGGATACGCGGCGCCGCCCAGGATACATCCCACCAGGATCAGGCCGTAAGCGCGCACGCGTTCGTTCCCCGCGTGTTTTTTAACCAGCGGTATCAAAAAAATGCCCCCCTCGATAAAACCGTTACCTGATTATATTCTGCCTGCTCAGGCCGTTTTCCTGCCGGGAAAAGATTTTTCCCGCCGGCGTGGACTTTTCCGATCCGCCTGTGTTATAATGGCGCTCCGGGCACATTGGCCCGACTTTTGCTGGATGAGAGGTTTCCCATGAACAAAAAAGAAATTGCTGAAATCAAACGGCGCCTCAACCCCGAATTTCACAACGTCACCTGCATCCGCGGCTGCTATGTGAACGGGCAGGGCGAAATCATTTCCACCTTCACCCGCTCCCTGGAGGGCATGGGCGAGGAAGAATGTGAAAAATATCTGGGCCTGTTCAAAAAGGTGCTGTCCGGCGTGCAGGGACAAAACCTGCTGGACATCGAATTTTCCCCGGAAATGGTGATGAACAGCCCGGAACACCGGCTGCTGATGCATTTGAAGGACACGGCCCTGACCGACGATGAAGCGGTGGAAGAATTGTTCCAGCGTGTGATCCCCACCATCCACACCGAGGACCACGCCCTGATCCTGGTCATGCACGACGGTTACGACGTGCCCTACCGCAGCCAGGACGGAAACCGGGTGGCCGAAATGAGCACCGAGGTCTTCCATTACATTCTCTGCGCCATCTGCCCGGTGAAGCTGACCAAGCCAGCCCTGGGCTACAACCCGGACACCAACGACTTCCGCAACCGGGAAAGCGACTGGCTGGTATCCCCGCCGGAAACGGGCTTCATGTTCCCCTGCTTTGAGGAACGGGCCGCGGACATCTACCGCTCCCTTTTCTATACCCGGGATACCGCCCAGGGTCATGAAGAACTGGTGGACGCCCTGTTCGCCTTCCAGCCGCCCATGCCCGCCGCCATGCAGAAGGAGGCCTTCCAGGCCGTGCTGCAGGATTCCCTGCGGGAGGATTGCAGCTACGAGGTCATGCAGGCCGTGCACGAGCAGGTAATGGAAAAGATGGAAGAACAAAAGCAGGGCAAGCATGCCGCGCCCCTGAAAATCGACAAGTACGACGTAAAGGAAGTGCTGGCGGAATGCGGCGTGAAGCCCGCCAACATGGCGGCATTCGAGGAAAAATTTGACCAGCAGTTCGGCGAACAGGCCAAAATTGAAGCCGTCAACGTGGTCAACCCCAGGCAATTCCAGGTCAAAACCCCCAGCGTGGTCATCAAGGTCAATTCCGACCGCACCGACCTGGTGGAAACCCGCGTGATCGACGGCCATTCCTATATCCTGATCCGTGCCGACGAAGGGATCGAGGTCAACGGCGTCAGCGTGAACCTGTGAAACGCAGCCGCCCGTTTCCGGCCGCATCAAAAAACCTCCCGGTTTCCCGGGAGGCTTTTGTTTTGATTCGGATTACCGGTTGAGGATGGTTTCTTCGGTGTCTTTGTCGAAGAAGTGCAGCCGGCTGGTATCCAGGGCCACCTTGGTGTCGTCGCCGGCACGGGTGATGGTGCGGGGATCAACACGGGCGATGACGTTTTCTTCCTTGCCGGAAGTGGAGAAGTACAGGTAGGTTTCAGAGCCCATCAGTTCGGTCACTTCCACGTGCACCTTCATGGTGGAGTCGGGATGCGCGGCCACGAATTCGGGAGAGTCGTCGATGTTTTCGGGACGGATGCCCAGCACGACTTCCTTGCCGATGTAGCTTTCGTCCTTCAGCTTGGCAACCTTTTCCTGGGGCACAACGATCTTGTTGTCGCCGAACACGGCCACGATCTTGCCGTCTTCCTTCTGCAGCTTCACATCGAAGAAGTTCATCTGGGGAGAACCGATGAAGCCGGCCACGAACTTGTTGTTCGGATAGTCGTAGTTGTTCTGGGGAGTATCCACCTGCTGGATGAAGCCATCCTTCATGATCACGATACGGGAGCCCATGGTCATGGCCTCGGTCTGGTCGTGGGTCACGTAGATGAAGGTGGTCTGCAGGCGCTGATGCAGCTTGGTGATTTCAGTACGCATCTGCACACGCAGCTTGGCGTCCAGGTTGGACAGAGGTTCGTCCATCAGGAAGACCTTGGGTTCACGCACGATGGCACGGCCCAGAGCAACACGCTGGCGCTGACCACCGGACAGAGCCTTGGGCTTACGGTTGAGCAGATGGCCGATGTCCAGGATGCGGGCGGCTTCTTCCACGCGGCGCTTGATTTCATCCTTGGGGGTCTTGCGCAGCTTCAGGCCGAAAGCCATGTTATCGTACACCGTCATATGGGGATACAGAGCGTAGTTCTGGAACACCATGGCGATGTCACGGTCCTTGGGAGCGACGTCGTTGACCAGTTTGTCGCCGATATACAGTTCGCCGTCGGAGATTTCTTCCAGGCCGGCGACCATGCGCAGGGTGGTGGACTTACCGCAGCCGGAAGGACCGACCAGAACGATAAATTCCTTATCCTCGATGTCGAGGCAGAAGTCGCTTACAGCGGTCACGCCGCCGGCATAGATTTTGTAGATGTGCTGCAAAGATACGCTGGACATAGTTGCATCCTCCTCCAATTTCTTGCATTGAACGCGGGAACCCCCGCGTCCTTTTGTTAGCTATATTATATCCTTTATCTTCCAAAAAGGCCATCCGCAAAACCTCACAAATATTTCCGTTTCTCTTCGTGCAAGCCTTTCAGATCCGGTCATTATCTAAACCATTTTCGCCAACATGGCTTGACTTTCTTATTCACATGCCTGATAATATGCACAAAAAGGAGGCATCGGACCATGAACGAATCCATCCAGGCCCTTTCCGCCCTTCTGCGCGCTTCCCGGCGGGCTGTGTTCTTCGGCGGCGCCGGCGTTTCCACCGAAAGCGGCATCCCGGATTTCCGCAGCACCGACGGGCTGTACAGCCAGCAGTGGGCTTATCCCCCGGAAACGATCCTGAGCCACACCTTCTTCCAGCGCAGCACCGCGGAATTCTATCGCTTCTACCGCCAGAAAATGCTGTTCCCCGACGCCAAGCCCAACCCGGCCCACCAGGCCCTGGCAAAACTGGAGGAAAGGGGCATCCTGGCCGCCGTCATCACCCAGAATATTGACGGATTGCACCAGGCGGCCGGCAGCAGGCACGTGATCGAGCTTCACGGCTCCGTTCACCGCAATCACTGCGTAAAGTGCGGAAAGTTCTTTTCTATGGAAGAAATCCTGCACGGCGACGGCATTCCCCGGTGCTCCTGCGGCGGCATCATCAAGCCCGACGTGGTGCTTTACGAGGAGCAGCTTCCCTACGACGCCATCGAGGACGCCGTCGACGCCATCGCCCGGGCCGACCTGATGATTATCGGCGGCACGTCCCTGGCGGTCTACCCTGCCGCGGGCTTCGCGGCCAATTACCGGGGCAAACTGGTGATCATCAACCGCTCCCCCACCCCCATGGACGCCCGGGCTGATTTGCTCATCAGCGCCCCCATCGGCCAGACGATGAAAGCGGTCATGGCCTGTCTGGAGGAGGATCAAACAACAAATTCGTAATATTTCGTGCTGTTTTTTACAAAAATCCCACATTTTAATCGAAGAAATGATTGACATTCCGTAATATTTTTGATATAAATTAAGAAGGAGAATAGGATTCCCCTATCCATTGCGAAATTGCGGCGTCCCCGGGACGCCGGCGAAAGGTGATTGGCTATGGCAAAAAAAAGCAAGTCCAGTGCATATGGCAAGCTGGTCCGGGTCGTGATCGTCCTTTTCATCCTGCTGGCGATCTGCGCGGCGGGGTACATCCTGCTGGATCAGAGCATCAAAACGCAGGAGGAAGAAAACATCCGCACCGCGGCTGAAGAAAACGCCCGGCTGGAAGAACAGTACCAGGAAGCCAAGGCGGAGGAAGCCGCCCAGGCCGCCGAAGCGAAAGTCGAGCAGTGGCCGCTGCCCAATCCGTCCGGCTGGGACATTGTGGACATCAGCACCTTCCCCGTGGCCAACGCCTTCAGCGCGCCGGTCAGCCGTCAGGAAATGCTGCTGGGCGGCATGATGCTGCTGAACCATTGGCATTCCGTGCCCTCTGATTTCCCGGAAAGCGAACTGGTGGGCGTTCACGCCTCGGACAAGAGCATTCAGGTGTCCTCCTCCAAGGTGCAGCTCTTCCCCGCGGCCGTTTCCGCCCTCAGCGAAACGCTGCAGGCCGCCAAGGACGCGGGCTTTGAGGGCTATATCATCGACGAAGGCTTCCGTACCAACGAAACCCAGACAACCAATTATGAAAAGGAAGCCGCCAAGTATGCCGACCGGCTCAGCGGCGACGCCCTGGTGGAGCGCGTGCGCCAGACGGTGAACGTGCCCGGCACCAGCGAATATCAGTCCGGCTTCTCCTTCCGGGTGGACCGCTACCGCAAGGGCGACACCGAATTCATGAATCAGAAGTTCCCCAACATGGATATGTCCGACTGGCTGCTGGCCCACAGCTGGGAACACGGCATCGTGTTCCGCTTCCCGGTGCAGGGGTACCCCAACGCCACCATGCAGGATAAATCCTACAAAACCGGCGAAAGCAAAAAACTCAGCGTGTACCGCTTCGTGGGCAAGGGCAACGCCGCCGTGATGCACGCCATGAACTTCTGCATGGAAGAATACATCGAATACCTGATGGAGCATCCGCACATCGCCGTCTATGAGAACGGAGAGCTGAAATATGAAATCGTGCGGACCCCCGGCGGCTCCACAGCCGGCGTGGACGCCAATGTGCAGGTGTCCAGCGTGGCCAAGGATTACAGCGTGTCCATGGATAACTGCGGCGGCATCATCACCGTGATGAGCTATTGATTCTTCTAAAATCCGAAGGGACCCGGACGGGTCCCTTTTTTGTTGGCATAAAAAGCGAAGGTCCCGGGGGCTTCTTCAGCCCCCGGGACCCCTGAACCAGGGACATTGGTCCGCAACCTCAATCGGCGCAACTCCCCACAGGGGAGATTGCTTGTTTCGGTTGATCTCACCGCAGGCAAAGCATCC
>CACYGB010000029.1 GCA_902773895.1 uncultured Eubacteriales bacterium | reverse complement strand
GTCGTCTTGCCGTGGTCCACGTGGCCGATCGTGCCGATGTTTACGTGCGGCTTATTGCGCTCAAATTTTTCCTTTGCCATGGGAATCTCCTCCGTTTCTTCCTTACGAAATGATGCCGGGCTGACAGCCGGGCGAGAACCTGGGTAAGCCGGCATCCATGCCGGTGGCCTTCCATGGCGCGGGAGCGTCATGGCAGTGGAGCGGGTGATGGGAATCGAACCCACGTGGTCAGCTTGGGAAGCTGAAGTTCTGCCATTGAACTACACCCGCACGCAACTCATATTGTAACCAAATTTCCCATCATTGTCAACACTTCCTATAAAATTTTCAGGCTGCGGAAGGATTTTCGGCTTTTCCAAAGAACAACCCAAAGGAAGCTTTTGCCAAGGAGGAAAATGCTGTGCGTTATGATCTGAAATATCTTGCCGTTCCGCTGCCGGAGGACGTTATCAAGCTGAAGGGCTTTGGCGATCTTGAACGGCTGAACCGGGTGATCGACAAAAAGCTGGGGAAGGATATTCCCTATTCCCTTCGCCAGCGCTTGCTGCTGGAAAAGGAAATCCTGGCGCTTTGGCCCAAGGCTTATCCGCACGACCGGGCAGAAGCGCTGCGGCAGCTGCGGGAATGCTTCGGAGAATTTTCCGAAGAAGAGCTGGACGAGCTTCAGGACGAGGATGCCGTGGAATGGGCCTATCTGAACGGCGAAATCCACTATAAGAACAACTTTCTGTATAATCTGATCAAAACACGCACTGCCTTTGAAGAACGGATCGTCCCGGCCATGCGGGAAAAATACCGTTACAAGCAGAACAGCGCGCAGATGCTGAACGCCCTGATAGCCGATTTCAAGCAAAAAGGCACGCTCCGTGCCAAGATTCATCTGCGCACGACCATGACCATCGATCCCGTGCCAGGACGGGAAGGAGAAAAAGTGTACGCCCATCTCCCCCTGCCCATCGAATACGCGCAGGTACGGAATTTCAAGCTGCTTTCCCTGAGCCATCCCGAGGATGCCATCATTGCGCCGCCGGATTTTCCCCAGCGCACCGTCTGCTTCCACGCTGTGCCGGATCGGCCTTTCTCGGTGGAATATACGTATGAAAACTGGATGGAATACAATCAGCCTGATCCTGATAAGGTGATTTCTTCACCCATTGAATCCGCCGAAACGCAGGAACGTCCGCCCCACATTGTTTTTACGCCTTACCTGAGGATGCTGTGTGAGGAAATTGTGGGCGACGAGAAAAACCCCTTGCTCACAGCGCGGAAAATTTATGATTTTATCACCACGAAAATGATTTATTCCTTTATGCGGCCCTACATGACCATGCCCATGGTTCCGGAATACGGTGCTTCCTCTTTGAAAGCGGACTGCGGCGTGCAGGCGCTGCTGTTCATCACCCTGTGCCGTATCGCCGGAATTCCCGCGTGCTGGCAGGCGGGGCTGGAAGTGAATCCGCTGGATGTGGGCGCCCATGACTGGGCCAGGTTTTACATCGCTCCCTACGGATGGCTCTTCTGCGATCCCAGCTTCGGCGGCAGCGCCTATCGGATGGGCGACATGGACCGGTGGAATTTTTATTTCGGCAATCTGGACCCCTATCGCCTGCCGGCCAATTCCGAATACCAGCATGATTTTTATGTGCCGTTCCGCAATCTGCGCTATGATCCTTATGACAACCAGGACGGCGAAGCGGAATATGAGGACGCCACAGTGCCCCATGCCGCGATTCATACAAAGCATGATGCGTTATCCATTGAAGTGGAATAAGCAAAAAGGGCAGGATAAACACTGCCTTTTTAATGTCCTTTCATTTGATCCATCACCCAGGAAAAGGCCCTGGCTGTGCGTTTTGCCGGGTCTGTAAAATGATTGCCCTCGTTCCATTCCAGAACGCAGGAGATCCCCTGCTGCGTCAGCAGTGTTTCCTGGGCCCGGATGCGGTCGGCTACACGGGCCATCGAGACGTTCCTGGTCTTCTCTTCCCGATTACCCAGGCTTAGATAGACAGCGTTGGCGCGCATTCCATTGGCTTTTGCGTAGGTATCCCAATCCGGAAACCACACGGAGGGCGAAGCGGCGGCAATGCCGGCAAAGCGGTCTGTTTCATACCCGGCCCATAACGCGAACAAGCCAGCCAGGGAATATCCGCCCAGCACATAAACGCCTGAGCTTTGGGTATCCGCGGCAGGAATCAGCCCGGTCAGCAGAAAACGAAGCGTGTCCGACGCACCGCTCCCGAAGGGTTCTTTCCCAAACGCCGGCGGAGCAGCCCAAGGGGACAAATCCTTGTTCCAGTGAAACACCGGAACGGCATACAGGCAAAAATCGTGTTTCCCATGTTTCAGCAGCTCCACTTCTTCCTGCATGCCCTGCAAATCCGTTTCATCCGTCATCTGGATCAGGCGAATGGGCGCCGTCGGCTCTCCCCAAAGAAAGCATCGTCGGTTTTCGATTTGAATTTCTTTCATTTTTCCTTTGAAAAAGCTGGAAGTCGGCGGACTTCCAGCTGCTTTTTATTCGATTGGCTTCATGGTGGGGAACAAAAGGACGTCGCGGATGGAAGGCGCGGCCGTCAGAAGCATCACCAGCCGGTCCACGCCAACACCCAGGCCGCCGGTGGGCGGCATGCCGATTTCCAGGGCGTTCAGGAAATCCTCATCCACGCCATGGGCCTCGTCGTCGCCCTGGGCTTTCAGGGCTGCCTGCGCTTCAAAACGCTGGCGCTGATCAATGGGATCATTCAGTTCGGAGAAGGCGTTGCCATGCTCGCGGCCCAGAATGAAAATTTCAAACCGTTCCGTATAGCCGGGATGCGTGGGACTCTTCTTGGCCAGCGGAGAGATTTCCACCGGATGGCCGTAAATGAAGGTGGGCTGCACCAGGTTTTCTTCCACGTATTCGTCGAAGAACAGGTTCAGGATGTCGCCCTTTTGATGGCGCTTTTCATAATGGATTTTCCGCTCGTCGGCGACGGCCCTGGCTTCTTCCAGGGTGTGGATCTCGTCAAAATCCACGCCGGAGTACTTCTTCACCGCTTCCACCATGCTCATGCGGGCAAAGGGCTTTTCCAGGTCGATGGTCACGTCGCCGTACTGCACCATGGCCGTTCCGTTCACGGCTCGGGCCACATAGCGGAACATATCTTCCGTAATGTCCATCATGCCGTGGAAATCGGTGAAGGCCTGGTACAGCTCCAGCATGGTGAATTCGGGGTTATGCTTGGTGTCCATGCCTTCATTGCGGAACACCCGTCCGATTTCGTACACCCGGTCAAAGCCGCCCACGATCAGCCGCTTCAGATGCAGTTCCAGGGCGATACGCAGGTACATATCAATATCCAGGGTGTTATGGTGGGTGATGAAGGGACGGGCCGATGCGCCGCCGGCCTGGGTGTTCAGCACCGGGGTTTCCACTTCCATAAAGCCGCGGCTTTCCAGGAAGGTGCGCAGAGCGGAAATGATCTGGCTGCGCTTGCGGAAGGTATCGCGCACTTCCGGATTGACCACCATATCCAGATACCGCTGGCGATAGCGCAGATCTATATCCGTCAGGCCGTGGAATTTTTCAGGCAGGGGCTTGAGGCACTTGGCCAGCAGCGTCCAGGCGTCCGTATGCACCGAAATTTCGCCGGTCTTGGTTTTGAACACCTTGCCCGTCACGCTGATCACGTCGCCAATATCCAGCTTTTTGAACGCCGCGTAGCTTTCTTCCCCCACGTCGTCCCGGCGAATATAGAACTGGATGGTGCCGTCCGCATCCAGCAGTCTGGCAAACGAAGCCTTGCCCATGATATTGCGGGCCATCATACGGCCGGCCAGGGTCACTTCCCTGCCTTCGTAGGCGTCGTAATCCGCTTTGATCTGGCTGCTTTTTGTGTCCACGTTGCAGCGGGTGATCAGGTAGGGATCATGGCCCTGCTCCCGAAGGGCGGCCAGCTTTTCCCGGCGGATCTGTTCCTGTTCAGAATAATTGATTTGCTCCTGCGCCATCGGTTTCTTTCCTCATTTCTTCCTTGCGTAATGCCTTACAGGCGGATCTCCAGCACCTTCATCTGGTAGGCGCCTTCGGGAGCTTCCACCGTCACCACGTCGCCCACTTTATGGCCCAGCAGCGCCGCGCCGATGGGCGATTCGTTGGAAATCCGGTTGTGCATGGCGTCCGCTTCGCGTGCGCCGACGATGGCGTATTCATCCTCGTCGTTTTCATCCACATACAGCACGCGCACAGTGGTGCCCACGTTGACGTTGTCGGTGGTCACTTCGGAATCATCAATCACGATGGCGGTGCGGATGTCGTTTTCCAGGGCGGCGATTTCCGCTTCCAGCCGGCTCTGTTCGTTTTTCGCGGCGTCGTATTCCGCGTTTTCACTCAAGTCGCCGAATCCGCGGGCGATGGAGATCTGTTCGGCCACTTCCGCGCGGCCGGTGGTGGTCAGGTACTTCAGCTTTTCTTCCATTTTCCGCATGCCTTCTGCGGAAACGACAGTACGGTTGCCATGCTTTTCACTCATAATGGTTTTACTCCTTTTCAGTTTATACAAACAGAATTCGGTTCAAAGCCTTCAAAAATCCGAATGGCATATTCGCCCTTCAGCTGTTCAAAGGTTTCTTCAGACCGCACGGTCCACGCCGCTAAAACCGGCGCATACACCGCGCGCATCATACGGAAGGAAAGGTTGCCGGCCGTTTCGTAGTCATAGGCCACAAAATCCGGACGGCTCAGCGCGTTCATAAGCAGATGCGCGCCAATTCTGTACCGCAGACCCCGGAACTGCCCGTAGGCGCCCCGATGGGGGTCGAAAGCCAGCTGACCACGGACCACATGGGGCGCGTGTTTTTTGAACCAGCGCACCATCCGAGGATCGAAGGATTCCACACAGTACATGCCGGGATACCGCTGCAGACGGCGGTACAGCATTTCGGGCAGGCCTTTTGCTGCCTGGGGGCCTGATTTCATTTCGATAATCAGGGGAACTTTCCCATTTACTTTATCCAGCACCTGATCCAGGGTCGGAACGTATTCCGGGGAGCCCTTCAGTTGGCAGCGCAGGACTTCGCCGCCCGTCATTTCGCTGATTTTCCGGTCGACGCCGCACATGCGCAGCAGCGAATCGTCGTGATGCACCACCATCACGCGGTCCTTTGTCCAGCGCACGTCCAGCTCGATGCCGTATCCCCTGTCAGCGGCCAGTTGGAACGCCGCCAGGGAATTTTCCGGTGTTTTTTCTCCATGCAAACCCCGGTGCGCATAGGCCCATCGGCCCAGGAATTGCGTCCGGGCTTTCCTGGAGAAAACGTTCGGCGCGATCAGAAACAGGTACAGCGCTGTCAGCCCCAGGATGGATCCAACGAGCCAAACCATACAGCGCTCTCCTTTCCCCCATCCGCAAGCCCACGGCAAAGAACGCCTTCCGGCGTGACGCCTGTTATTATACCCCATTCATTCCGCAATTGCAACCGGATTCCCCTTCGTTTTTTCATCGAAATTTGTCCTTTTTCCTGTTTTCTTCTCGTTTTTCTATTCCTCTTATGATATACTGATTGCCGGATCGGTTTTATTGCCCGAATACCGAAGAAAGGACTCTTGATTTCATGTTCAAAAGATGGCTGGCCGTTTTTATCCTGGCTTTAACGTTGCTGCCTGTTTCCGCGCTTTGCAGCGAGGCTTATCTGACGCGTCTGACTTTTTCCATGACCGCCGTGCTGGCCCGGAACGAAAAATCCGCTGTGATCCAGCAAAACCCCGGAAGCGGAAAAACGGTTTCATCCTTCAAAGCAGGCGATGTCTGCCAGGTGCTGGGTCACTTTGGCAAATACTGCTTCGTTTCCTTCCGTGGGAAAACGGGGTATATCCCTGTGAACAAGCTGGCCATGAAGGGCAAAGAGTACACCGCTTCCCCGGCCCTTCGGGAAGAGAACGGCAGCGTCCTGTCCCTGCGCAGCTTCATTCCCAAGCGCTACCAGGCGGATCAGCTGGAATTGCAGGGCACCATCCGTGCCAAGGAAAAACTGACGGATCTGTTCTTTTTCATTTGGGACGCAAGGCAGCTGCGGGTGGAAAAAGCTTTGTTCATTCCGCTGGGAAAAGCTGCGGACACAATTCCCGTTTCATCGTTCAAAAAGCAATTGGACATTACCGGCATTACCGCCGGCAGAAAGCTGCTGGTGATCCAGGGGAAAACATCCGGCGGGGAGCAAATCGTCCTGTATCGAACGCTGTACTCCATCCGCGGGGATTTCCGGGAACCCGCGCACATCACCAATCAGTGCAAAGTATCCGTCCGGAGCGTGCTGAATACGGACGTGCTCCAGGGGTGGACACCCAAGAACGGGAAATCTGCCTTGACGATCGATATTCCCGCCGGCACAAAGGCATCCCTGCTGACCTTGGAATGGAAACGGCCCCCGAAATCCTTTACCGTGGAATGCTACCGGGCCGGGAACAAACTGATTTCCAAAAAGAAGCAGACGACGGGGTTTTACGCTGATGCCGTGCAGCTGCCGGATAGCGTGCGCCGGGTCATTGTCCGTGCGGAAGGCAGCCCAACGCTGATTACTGTTCGCCTGTACGGCCCCCGGTACGCGTCCCACGCCGTGCAGCAATGGAAACCGCTTCCTAAAAAAGTGGATTTGATGGTGATCACAGCCCATCAGGACGATGAACTGCTGTTTCTGGGCGGCACGATTCCCTATTACTGCGCAGCAGGAAAAACGGTGGCTATGATGTACCTGGGACACGGCGGACGCCTGCGGTACCGGGAAGCGCTGGACGGCCTGTGGACCGCGGGTTTGCGGTACCATCCGATTTTTGTCAACTGGCAGGATGCCAAGCTGGATACGCTGGACATCGCCCTGAGCAAGTGGCGCAGCAACAACGGCGGCCAGGATCCGCGCATCAAACTGGTCCGTTTTATCCGTCAGTACAGGCCGGAGGTCATCGTGACCCAGGACTTGAACGGCGAATACGGCCACAATCAGCATAAATTGACGGCGAAGCTGGTGGCGGAGGCTGTGAAGCTGAGCAGTAATGCGTCCTTTGACCCCGTTTCAGCAAAGAGCCACGGCACCTGGCAGGTTAAAAAGCTGTATCTGCATCTGTACAAGAAAAACCAGATCGTGATGAACTGGAACAAGATGGCGGAAAAGCCCTTCACCGCCATCATGCTGGCCAAGGAAGCTTACGACAAGCACCGTTCCCAGCAAGGGGCATTTACCATGGAAAACGACGGCAACCGGTACGACAACCGGAAATTCGGCCTGTATTTTACCACGGTGGGGCCGGATGTGAAGAAAAACGATTTTTTTGAAAACATTCCATAACAGCCCTTTCCTATCTCCGGAGCGTTGACCGCCCCGGGGCTTTTGTGGTATACTGAAATGTACGCTTTGAAAAAAAAGGAACGCGGAACGGGTGCTCCGCAGAAAGGAAGAAAAGAATTTGAGCGATACACACCTGACAGGGTTTGAAAACCTGGATCTTTCCGATGAAGTGATGAAAGCCGTGGCCAAAATGGGCTTTACCCAGGCGACGCCTGTGCAGCAGAAAACCATTCCAATCATGATGGACGGCCACGACGTGATCGCTATTGCTCCGACCGGCACGGGAAAAACCTGCGCGTTCGGCATCCCCATGCTGGAATACATTTCTCTGACGGATACGCGCATTCAGGAACTCGTACTGGCGCCGACCCGGGAACTGGCGATCCAGATCGGGGAAGAAATGCAGAAGCTGGCGGCGTTCATTCCCGAGGTTCGCATCGCCGTCCTGTATGGCGGCCAGCCCATCTCCAGGCAGCTGAACCAATTGAAGCGCAAGCCGCAAATCATCATCGCCACGCCGGGCCGGATGCTGGATCATATGCAACGCGGCACCGCGCGGCTGAATGCCGTGCACACCCTGGTCATCGACGAAGCGGATGAAATGCTGAAGATGGGCTTTGTAAAGGACGTATGCAGGATCATCGAGGCGGTTCCCCCGGCCCGTCAGTTCGTTATGTTCTCCGCCACCACCAACCAGGATGTGCTGACGATTTCCTGGAAGTACCAGCATGACCCCATTGAGATCACCATTCCGGCCACGAAAGAAAATAAACCGCAGATCACCCAGTATGTGATTCCCACCAGCCGGGAAGAAAAATATGATCAGCTGCTGTACCTGCTGGATTCTGACGTGTACGGCCGCATCATGATCTTTACCAACACCAAGGATATGTGCCGGCGTCTGAGCGAACGGCTGAACAAAGCCGGCTATGACACCGAGGCGCTTCACGGCGACATTCCGCAGTCCAAGCGCAATCAGGTGATGACGGGCTTCAAACGCGGCAAATTCCCTATTCTGGTGTGCACCGACGTGGCTGCCCGCGGCATTGACGTGGACGACGTGGAAGCTGTCATCAATTATGATCTGCCCAACGAGAATGAATACTATCTGCACCGGATCGGCCGCACCGGCCGCGCGCGGAAGCACGGGGTTGCCTTTACCCTGCTCAGCTTTTCCGAAAGCATTCGGCTGGATGAGATCCTGAAATATATGGGCAGCCAGCCTACATACCTGAAGTTTGACGACATGGGCGTGCTGCGCAGCGAGAACGGCGAAGCGTTCTTTGACAACATTTAAGGAAGGACCATCGCCAGGAGGATATGGAACATGATGCAGCGCATTGCCGAAATTGCCAAAGAAGCCGGTGCCCTGATCCTGAAGGCCCACGATTCCGCCATCCACCAAAAGGAAGGACACTTTAATTTCGTCACGGATACTGATGTGGCGGTGCAGGGCTTTTTAAAAAAGGCGCTGCTGTCCGTGTGTCCCGGCGCAGCTTTCTTTTCTGAAGAGCAGGAGAATGAGCCCCTGACCGAGAGAATGACCTTTGTGGTGGACCCCATCGACGGAACGCTGAACTTTATGCGGAACAGGCGCGCCTCCGCCGTTTCGATCGGATTGCTGGAAAATAAGAAGCCTGTTCTGGGCGTCGTGTACAATCCTTATACGGACGAATTGTTCAGCGCCGAAAAGGGACGCGGCGCGTTTTGCAACGGCAGCCCCATCCAGGTTTCGGCCGCTCCGTTTGAAAATGCCCTGGTTTCCATTGGCACATCCCCCTATGACCAGGACCTGGCGGCGAAGACCATGGACGCCGCTAAGGCGTTCCTGCTGCGCGCCGGGGATCTGCGCAGGGTCGGCTCTGCGGCGCTGGATCTGTGCGACGTTGCCTGCGGAAGGGCCGATCTCTTTTTTGAACTGCGGCTCCGTCCCTGGGACGTGGCGGCCGGCTCCCTCATAGTGATGGAAGCTGGAGGAGCATTTCTTTCCCTGGGCCATGCGGAACCCTATTTTGACGACGCCTGCGGCATATTGGCCAGCAATCCGCTGTGCGTACAGAAAGCCATGGGCATTCTTTCATCCCTGTAAAACCGAAAAGCTCCGAGGCGCTGATGCGCCTCTTTTTTTGTTTGTTCCGCTTTATTCCGCCAGGAAGAATCAATTTCTCCTCGTTCAATAAAAAATCTGTCGAGCAAATCCTGTTGTCACCGCATAAAACAACATATTTCGAGGCAGGATAATACCGATGATCCATGAATAAGGAGGATCACAGGAGGGATGAGTGTATGGACTATGAACGGCGGCGCGACACCGTTGCGGCTTATGTAACGGGAGAACTGGACCAGTGCAGCGCACAGGGCATCCGAAGGGAGTTGGATCAAATGATCAAAGACCCGTCCGTGAAACGGCTGGTGCTGGATTTGAAAGGAATGCGATTCATGGATTCTTCCGGGATCGGCGTGATTTTGGGCCGATACCGCACGCTGTCCCAACGGGGCGGGTCCGTGGCGGTAAAAAACATGAATGCCCACGTGGAGAAGATTTTCTGCCTGTCCGGCATGAACCAGATCATTCAAATCATCTGACGAAGGAGAGCGCTATGCGTACCATCAACCAAATGAAATTGGAGTTTTCCAGCATACCGGAAAATGAAGGCTTTGCCCGGGTGGCCGTCAGCGCCTTCGCGGTGCAGCTGAATCCTACGCTGGACGTGCCGGCTGACATCAAAACGGCTGTCAGCGAAGCGGTGACAAACGCCATTGTGCACGGCTATGCCGAGCATGCCGGCATTGTCACCGTCAGCGCCCGGCTGCAAGGCGACGGCTGGCTGGAAATCACGGTCAGCGACCAAGGAAAAGGCATTGCCAATATTGCCCAGGCCATGCAGCCGTTTTTCACCACGCAGCCGGAAAAGGAACGCTCCGGCATGGGCTTTTCCGTGATGCAGACGTTCATGGATGATGTCCGGGTGGAATCATCGCCGGGGTGCGGAGCCACCGTACGGATGAAAAAACGATTGGAGAACAATGCGTGATGGGCGCCTTTTCGCAGGCGCAGGCCGGAAATGCCGACGCTCTGTCCGCCTTGCTGCGCAGGCATATTCCATTGGTGCAGGCCCTGGCCCGGCGCTTCTCCTATTCCGAGGACGCTTTTCAGCAGGGCTGCATGGGCCTGCTCTATGCCATCCGCCATTTCCAGGAGGACAGCGGCTGCCAGTTTTCCACGTATGCGGTTCCCGCAATTCTAGGTGAAATGCGCAAAAGCTATGCAGGTTCCCTGGGCTGGCGCACCCGTTCCCGGCTCAACCGCGCGAAACGATACCAGGAACGTGTTCTTTCTGCTACCGGCAAAGAGCCCTGCATTCATGAGCTGGCGGCATACGCGGGAATTCGTCCCGCGGAATTGATGCTGGTGTGGGAATGGGATCACCCTGAATCCTGGGAGGAAACCGCGATCCAGCGCGGCTTCCCAGACCCCAACGGCGAAATGTGGCTGCCCCGCTTTTTTATCCGGGATTTTTGGGAGCGCATGGGTAAGGAGGAAAGCTGGCTGATCCGGCAGCGTTTTGTTTTGCAAAGAACGCAGACGGAAATCGCCCGCCGGATGCGCGCCACCCAATCCGCCGTTTCCAGAAAAGAAAAAAGCGCCAGGAAGCATTTCCTGAGCGCCTGGCAGGAAAATCAATCGTAGATTTTCCTGCCTTTTTCATCTTCGATCCCGCTGAAACGGCGGAAGAACGTATTGATTACGTCGCGCCATTCCCGGGCGTTTTGAACCTGCTGATCCATCCGCTGCAGCGCTTCTTCCCGGTCCGGCTCTGGCAGGGAAAGCGTTTTCAGCGCTTCCTGCATGTTCTCCGCTTCCCGGCAGCCTTCAAAATGATCGTCGTAGATCCGCTGGATCAGCGTCCTGCCGTCCTTCATCCGGAAGGAATAGGGCAGGCGATGGAAAAACAGCAGCAATTCGTCGGGACAAGCCTGCGGGGAAGCAAAAACCTCCGCCCATTCTTTGGGATACTGACAGGCATATCCGGTGCCCTTTTCCGTTCTGTCAATGCCCACACCGCGGCAGTCGGCCCGGTTATAGGTTCCCCACGCCTGG
Organism: uncultured Eubacteriales bacterium; assembly: GCA_902773895.1. GTDB lineage: Bacteria > Bacillota > Clostridia > Christensenellales > Aristaeellaceae > RUG563. The sequence continues at coordinate 16,432 of CACYGB010000029.1, read as the reverse complement.
AATTCATATCCGTAAGGACTGGGGCCATAATGGCTTTCCGGACGCACCATCCAGCAAAGGCCCAGGGGCGCTGTGTACTTTTCATAGGTTTTGCGGCTGCCAAGCAGCACAGACGCCAAGGTATCCTGCTGGCTGGCAGGCAGCGTATAGGTGTTCCGGACCCAGGCGGCGATGACTTTTTGCGGATCCGCATCCGGGTTCCAGCCGTACAGGCCAAAGGCGAACAGGTTCAGCGCGGCAAAGGGATGGCCAAACCAGTTGCCGTCCCGGCCCAGATTGCTGACGGCCGCCACGGCGCACACCTTTTCTTTCCCCATCTGATCCAGCACTTCGCGCCAAAGGGGCGGCATGGCGAACAGATCGATCTGATGCCCGGTGTACTCCTGCGCCAGCTGGAATTCCAGCGCCAGGGGGGTTTTCGGCATGGCATACAGCAGCGGAGACACCGGCTCCCGCACCTGGAAATCAAAGGGGCCGTATTTCACCTGCAGCACCACATTTTCATCGAAGCAGCCGTCCAGCGGCTGATACAGGTCATAGGCCGCCCGGGGACGGTCCGTTTGCGTATCGCGCCAGTCCTGCAGGCAGTTGTACACAAAAGCACGCCACACCAGCACACCGCCGAAGGGCTTGATGGCCCGGGCCAGCATATTGGCGCCCTGGGCATGGGTGCGGTTGTACGCATTGGGTCCGGGGCGATGCTCGCTGTCCGCCTTCACCAGGAAGCCAGCCAGATCAGGCACGCATTTCCAGATCTTCTGCGCCTGCGCTTTCCACCAGTCCTGTACCTGCACATCCTCCGGATCAGCGGTAGACAGGCCGTTTTGCAGCGGCATGGAAAAGTCCACCGACAGCATCAGCCGTACGCCGAAGGGCCGCAGAATGGCCGCGAACTCCTCCACCTCGGGAAGCAGCGTATCCAACAGGTGCTGCGCGGGCTGGTGTACGTTTACATTGTTGATGCACAGCACGTTGATGCCGACGCTGGCCAGCATGCGCCCCATTTGGCGGATCCGGGCCGGGTCATAATCGAACCGTCCGTTCTCAAACCAGATGGAGCGTCCGGCGTAACCACGCTCCACCGTACCGTCCATGTTATCCCAGCAGTTGATCATGCGCAGCGGATAATAGGGCTTCTGCGTTCCTTCCGGCAGCGTTTCCCCCGCTTCGATCCCGCGGATCAGCGTGTAAACGCCGTAGAGCACGCCGGTCTGCCCGCCGGAAATCACGTAACCGTCGCCGTCTTTCCGGATGGCGTAGGCTTCCTTCATGGCAGGATACAGCTCAAAAAAAACGCTTTTTCCGCTGTTCCCGGATTGGAAATAAGTTTCCGCTTCAAACGCAGCGATTTCCAGCGGATTGTTCATACCTTCCGGAACGGGCCTGTTCAGTTTCGGCAGCCATGCCAGGCGGTTTCCCCAGGATTTACTCATTGTTCTGCCCTCATTCCTTGCAGTAATAGGAATAATTGTATCCGTCATCCGTATGCCGTTCCGCCGGCAGGATCCGCAGCCGCATCACGGCGTTTTCCTTCAGCGTCAGATGAACGCGGACAGCGCCTTCAAAGCAGTCTGCGGCGATCGCTTCCTGCCGGGGCATGCCGGCCGCGCGAAGGAAGGAAAGCTGCTCCGGGTTCAGATCCGCGGGTTCCCCCATCAGGTGCCAGGCCCGCAAAGGATTGCAGCAGTCCTCATCCACACGATCCAGCAGGACCACTGCGCTGCCGACGAACGGAACAGCAAGATCCAGTTCCAGGGCCTCCTGGGCATAAGCGTTCCAAAGTACGCCTTCATACGCGCCGTCCGGGCGTTTCACCAGCACGGCGTGCTCGTCCTTGTACACCGCGTCGCCCCGCAGGCCCGCAAAAAACGAGAAGGCCCACAGGGTCGGCTTGGGGATTTCGCCGTTGGCCATCATGCCAAAGCCGCCATGGAAAGGCGTGGGCGCAATCCCCGTTTCCTCAAACACGTCGCCGAACGTCCAGTAGCTGTAGCCTTCCGCCACGTCTCCCAGCCTGGAAAGCAGTCCGGCGCAGATGGCGGCGTTCATGTTGGTATCATGAATGGGACAGCGGGGATTGTAGCTGGTGTTGAACTCGGTGATATACAGCGGAATCCCCCGGTATTCCGGGAAAGAGTCGATCCTGTTCCGGGATTCCTGCATTTCAGCAATCAGGCCTTCCACTGTTCCCATGGCGTGGTAAACATACCGGCCGATGTACTCCGGCGTCTGCGCCATATAGGCGTGCCGCGTGACAAAATCCACAGGCAGCGCACGGTCCCGGCAATAAGCCAGGAAATCGGTGATCCATTGCTGGGAACCGTCCCCGCCGCAAATGGCCGGGCCGCCGACCTTCATACCGGGCAGCACTTCCTTTACAGCCAGCACGGTGGCGCGGTACAGCTCCAGGTATTTATCCTTGTCCGCATGCTCCCAGAAGCCCGGTAGATTGGGTTCGTTCCAAATCTCACAGGGCCAGCTTTCCACTTCTTCCTTTCCATAACGCTTGGACAAATGCCGCAGCGTCGCCTGCACCAGGCTGCACCAGGCCTGCATATCCCTGGGCGGCACCGTGTGGGCTTTCCAATAGAAAAGCACCTGATCGCTGCTTGACAGCTTTTCCGGCATGAAGCCCAGCTCCAGGAACGGCTTCATGCCGTTCTCCAGGTAGCAGTCCATCACACGGTCCAGATAGGTGAAGCAGTATTCAACGACAGTTTCCCCCTGGGGCGTTTTTCTTTCCTGATAAATGCCCATCTGGTCACTGAACAGCCCGTGTCCGCGCATATGCCGGAAATGGCAAACCTTCTGCACGGCCCGCAATTCCTTCTGGTATTCATCATGCAGCGCCAGATCCAAACGGCCGGTTCCGACGCACATGTCCGTGCAGTTCCTGAAAACCGCCTTGTCGCCCGGATGAACGATGATCTTCTTTTCCATGGCTTACGCCTCCCTGTACGCGTCAAATTTGTCCCGGTCAAATACGAAAACCTGTCCGTGCGGAAGCGCCGCTTCCGCGGTACGCACGCCCTCCGCATCGCCCGTCGGCACCCTCTTTGCCAAAGAAAGCGTTTCATCCGTCAGATGATTCAGAAACGCCTCCATCATGTCTCTTTCAAACAGCGTCGGCTGATGGGAACACAATACATTCCGGAATGGAAGATCCAGCAGTTTGCGCACGTTGGCGCGGTATTGCTGCGCCGGCAGCGCTTCCCGGAAAAAGAGCCAGGTGCAAGGGTTCCAGTCGTCCCCGGTAAGCAGCAGTTCCCTTTCCGGCACGTAAACCACGGCTGACCCCGGCGTATGGCCCGGGCAGCAGATGATCCGGGCATGCAGGGAGCCAAGGTCCATCGTTTCTTCCCGGGCATCCAGGATGGGCGGCATGACGGATTGCAAATAATCATCTTCCTGCACACTCAGCCCTTTGTCCTTGGCGCTTTCCAGCACCCGTTGGCGGCGGAAAGTACCGGTGAACACCGGGAACAGGGGCTGATCCTGGGGAAAAAGCAACACCCGATCAAACCACCGCGCGCCCAGGGCATGGTCGTGATGGGCATGGGTCAGCAGCACGGTGACGGGAAGGGCGGTGATGGACGCCGCCATTTCCCGGACGTTTTCAAGCCCGTATCCGGTATCCACCAGCAGGGCACGATCCTTTCCAACCAACAGCGTCATACAAACGCCCATGCAATCCTGAATGTGATAGACGTCCGGCAGCACCTGAAGCGCCTGAAAAGCCATGATTCAAGCCTCCTTGAGAAACTGGAAACCGGTAAAATCGAATTGACAGCCCGGAAGGAAGATAAAGGACACCGTGCACATTCCCTGCGGCACCTGCACCGAAAAGCGCTGGCTGCTCATTTCCGCGCTGCCGGCAAAGCGGCACATGGAGGTGACTGCCTGGCCGTCCGGGCCGGTGATCCGCACCGAGATCGCGTTGGTTTCCAATGGGGTGAATCCGTCGATCTGCAGCGTTCTTTCCCCCGTGCTTTCAAATTCCAGATTGTGAAAGGACAGCGTCACGTTGTTGCCGATTTTCCGCACGGCATCCGCGTCCATTTCAAAGCTGTCGCCGTACACTTCATCGGCTTTCACTGCCGGGTGATACCGATACGCGCCGGATTGCCGCGTAAAGGAGAAACCCTTCAGGTGCACCTTCCGCTCCATGGCGAAGCACAAAAGATGGATGCCTGTCAGGATTTCCGGAAGACGATAGGTTTCCGCCTGATACACATTCCAAATGCTGGGCTTCTGATACGGCAGCACAGCAATTTGCCTGCCGCCTTCCCCGGGGATGCCGTCCCACACTTCGATGTGGTACAATTGCGCATCCAGGGCAAAGACGGGCAATGTGATTTCATCCGAGCCAATCGGCCCGAAATCCACCTGGGAGAAGCCTGCGACGCTGCGCCCATCCCGGGCAAAGGCGATGCCCTGCTCGTTGCCGGGGGTTATTTCGCCCCGCCTGACGTCGCTGAGGGCGCCGGCCAGGAAGCGATAGGGGTCCAGCCCCACCGGACCAAAGCCGGCGGCCGTTACCTCCTGGATGGAAATGATCCTGGCGTGATCCGCGCCGTTGCGCACCGTGGCGCGCAGGTACATCCTTCCGTCGCCCAAGGCCGTAACGCGCACGCAGTTTCCTTCCAGCGTCACAATTCCGCTAGGCACATCAACCCCTGCGGCATTGGTGACGCGGTAAGACACCGGCTGCTGACAGGCATTTTCCGGCAGCAGACGGACGCTGAAGCATACGCTGGCTTTGTCCGGCGAAAGATGGGTGCTGCCCAGGGGGATCATGTCGATCCGCCGCACGGGAACAAAGGCGTTTTCCCCGCTTGCCAGGCAGCGTGAAGAAAAACGCTGGTGCGGATTCGCTTCCGTTTCGTTGACCGTCAGGCAAAGCTCCGCCGTTTCCAGCCCCTGTCCGCTGACGGAAACCCGAATGGTTCCCACCTGATCCTGAACGCCGATCAGCAGCAGCAGTTTGCCGGAGAACAGGTTTTTATCGGTGGTCTGATAGGGATCGGTATCGGTGCTGTCCCCATTGTCCATGCCCAGCAGCACCCCGGCGCCGGCAACGGAGGCATGCAGCCGGTTTCCGGTGTTTTCCACCGGATGCCCCTGGGCATCCAGCACACTGACTTCCACGAAAGCCATATCCCGGCAGCCTGCGGTATAGGCATCCCGGTCCGCTGTCAATACGATCCGCTGGGCTTCCTTACAGGAATACCTGGCCGTTTCACACAGCAGCTTTCCGTTGGCGTCATACGCGCAGGCGCGCAAGACGCCCGGCTGATAGAGTACCTTCCACCGAGGCAGGCAGCGCGCTGCGTCCCGAAGATCCACTTCTTTTCTGCCCAGCGATTCACCGTTCAGGAACAGCTCTGCCGAAGCGCCGTTGGTCATGACTGGCACGTCGATCTCCTGGCCGATATTCCAGTCCCAGATCATGCCGATATGCACCATGGGCAACTGCGTCCACATAGCCTGATAGAAGTAGTAGCTGTCCTTTGGAAAACAAGCGGTATCGGCCTGGCCGAAATAACAGTTCCGGGTATGATACGGCGTGGGTTCGCCGATATAATCAATGCCGGACCAGATGAACTGCCCCATGGAATATGGCGTCAGGGCATCATCCACCAGCATTTTCTGCAGGTTCTGGGTTCCCCAGCTGGTCATGCTGTTGAGCAGCGCGGAACACTGCAGATCTTCTTCCGACAGAATATTGGCGTCCATGGGGAAATGGTAGATGCCGCGGCTTTGCAGGTGAGATCCCGTTTCGCTGCCGTAGATCACCCAGTCCGGATGTGCGCGGTGGTGTGTTTCGTAGTACTTTTCCGCGTAGTTATAGCCCGGCACCTTCACGATGTCCGCGCATTGCTGCGCCCCGTCCCAGGGCATGTAATTGCTGCCGAAGGTGACGACGGCATGCCGGCTGTCGTGCTTCCGCACTTCCTCCATCAGGGATCTGGTCCACATTTGTCCCCGCTGGGAAGCGTGCATATCATAGATCTCGTTGCCGATGGACCACATCACAACGGACGGATGGCACCGGTCGCGCCGAACCCAGGATGCCACATCCTCTTTCCACGTGTCCGGGAAAAAGCGGGCGTTGTCATAGGGTGTTTTGGGCATTTCCCACATATCAAAGGCTTCGTCGTCCACCAGAAAACCAAGCTTGTCGCACAAATCCAGGAATTTTCGCGCCGGCGGATTATGGGATGTGCGGATGGCGTTGACCCCCATAGCCTTCATCAGGCGAAGTTGACGCTCTGCCGCCTTTTCGTGGAACGCGGCGCCCAAGGCCCCCTGATCATGGTGCAGGCAGACGCCGTGCAGCTTGATCGGCTTTCCGTTCAGGAAAAAGCCCTGATCGGTTGTAAACGCTGTTTGCCGGAATCCAACCTGAATCGTTTCTGTTTGCTCTCCAAACGAAAAAGACAGGCAGTACAACGCAGGATCATCGGGCGACCAAAGCGCGGGAGATGCTACCGTCAGGCAGCCGGACGCATCCCTGCCGCTGACGGCCATGACGCCTTCCGCCACTGTGTTCCCGGATAAATCCCGTAGTACCATCACCGGCGCCCGGGAACCGGACAGGTTCATTTCCGCCCGGGCGTCCAGAAGCCACGTTCCGTCGTCCTGACGGATCGTTTGAACCTGAAACCCGTCGGGGATCATATGACAAGCCGGCAAAACATCCCAGAAAACATCCCGGAAAATGCCGGCGCCGGAATACCAGCGGGAATTGGGGCTTTGATGCCGGATATGAACGGCAATTTCGTTTTCTCCATCCCGAAGGTGATCTGTCATATCCACGGTAAAAGCCGTGTACCCATACCGATGGGTGCATACGACCTCGCCCTGCACCAGAATATCGGCATCCATGTACACCCCGTCGAATGTTACGAAAACACGTTCCTGCCCCTTCCGGGCAAAAGGAAAGTGTTTCACATACCACCCGTCGCCGGAGCGATACAAATCGCTTGTATCTTCAATCAGCCAGTCATGCGGCAGAATCACGTCTCTTTGGGGCGCTTGCAGCATTTCCTCATAGGTGCTGTGCAACGGAAGCAGGGAAAATTTCCATCCGTCGTTCCAAAGCGTGCGCATTGATTGCTCCTCCTTCGCAGGAAATAATCTACGTTTCATTCGCCGGATTCGCGCTTTTTCCTGCTGCGGGTTCCCTTCTTTTGCTCGGCGGGAAGAAAAAGGGGGAAGCGCCTTTTTCAAACGCTTCCCCCATGCCGTTTATCACGGCAGGTCGTATTAGTCCTGATGCACGTAGCCGGTGGCTTCCTGCAGCTTTTGGGCGCGCTCGTTCATGATGTCGGCGCCGCCGATGCTCATGTAGTTGGCCAGGCCTTCGTCATACACCTTATCGAAGTCTTCCACGGACGCGGTCACAGCCTTGTTCAGGAAGGTGTTGCGTTCATCGTTCAGCGTGGTGCCGACGCCGACTTCCGCTTCGATGGCAGGCAGGCTGAAGTGGCCGGGTACGCGGCCGTCATTCATCGCCACGGCATACGCGCCTTCCACCAGTTCAGAGGCAACGGGAGCATAGCCATAAGCCAGGCTGACATCGGTGTATTCGCCCAGATACTGGCCGTTGCAGGTCATGGTGAAGTCGATGTTGTTTACGCTGGCCTGATAGTTGGGATCAGCGGAATCAACAACCTTCATCATGTAGGCGCCGTTCTCGGCACGTTCATGGTTGATGCCCTCAGTACCGGTCTGCAGGGCCAGGATGGTTTCGGGAGAGGAGATGAAGTCCAGGTACAGCAGGCTGGCCAGCACTTCGTCGTTGGTGGCAGGGAAGCAAACCTTGCGGTCCACGGTGCTGCCCAGATATTTGCGGTGCAGTCCGGCATCATTTTCGAAGCAGTCAACAGCCACGAAAGCGGCTTCGGGGCCCACATTGCGCTTCAGGTTGGCATCGATGGAGTCTTCGCCGTTGCGGAAAGGATAGTCCCAATTGTGCTGGAAAGCGCCAACGAAGCCGGCCTTCAGGTTGTCGTCTTCCGTCGTATCGCCGCTGCCGTACAGGGCAAAGTCCTGCCACACCAGCTTTTCGTTGTACCACTTGTTCAGCAGGCGGATGGCTTCCTTGGCGCCGGGCTGGGTCTGCTGCCGGTCATCATAGCCATGGATATACAGTTCTTCATCGCTGATGGCATCCGGAATGAAGGAAACGGTCAAGTTATTGTTGCGCCAGCCGATGTCGTAGCTGGTGGAATAGGGAACCATGCGCTCGGCATCGGCGCCCAACAGCAGTTCGGCGTTGTCGCGGAAGGCCACCAGGCAGGCTTCGAATTCGGCCTTCGTGGTGGGCAGCGCCATGTTCAGTTTATCCAGCCAGTCCTTGCGGATGAAGGTATTGATGCGGGCATTGTTTACCAGGCGGGTTTCCAGAGCCCACAGCTTGCCGCTGTCAGGATCCTGATCCCAGTAAACGTTTTCTTCGCCCAGCAGGTTGAAGAGGTTGGGCAGCAGGTCCTTGTACTTTTCAATGAAGGGAGCCAGGTCGATGATGCCGTCCATGTCGGCATAGTTCAGGATGGTGGAATAGGAATAAGTGTAGCAAATGTCAGGAGCCTGACCGGAGCCCAGCAGGTTGGCCAGATCCTTCTCGTCGTCCCAGCGGCCGCCAACGGCGAATTCCACTTCCACATTGTACTTTTCCAGCATCCCTTTGCGGATGTAATCGGCGAAGGGGGAAGCTTCAGGCACGTTGTCACCGCGCTGGAAGAGGCGCACGGAGATGTGACGCGTTTGGGCGAACTTGCCATCCACCAGCTCGTCTTCCGCGAAAGCGGAAACCAAGCCCAGGGACGCAACCAACGCCAGGGTCAGGATGAGAGCCAGGATACGTTTCATTGTAAGATCCTCCTTGTAATATTTTTAGGGCTTTCCCGCCCATAGGAACAAGGTGTTTTCCGGCCGCCCCATGATGGGCGTTTCCCTTGACCGGAGGAAGAATTTTAGCCTTTCACAGCGCCGATCGTTACACCGGCCACGAAATACCTCTGGAGCCAGGGGTAGACCAGCAGAATGGGCACGGTGGCGAACATAACGGACGCCATCTTGAGCGTTTCGCTCAAGCCGGGCATGGAAAAGCCTTCCTGGGCCGCTGCTTCGCCGCTGCTGGCGTTTTGCAGGATGTTGTACAGATACAGCTGGATGGGATACAAATCCCTGTTGGTTTTGATGTACAGCAGGGCGTCCGAGAAGCCATTCCAGCGCCCCACGGCATAGAACAGTGCCAGAGTAGCCAGCACAGGCTTGCTCAGAGGCAGATAAATCTGCAGCAGGGTGCGGATCGGGCCGGCGCCGTCGATTTCCGCGGCTTCACGCAGGGATTCCGGCACGCTGTAGAAGCTGGACCGCATGATGATCATATTGTATACGCTCAAACAGCTTGGAATAACCAGTACCCATACGGTTTCCAGCATGCCCAGGTTGTTGAGCATCACGTAATGCGGCACCATGCCGGCGCTGAAGTACATCGTAAAGAGGATGAAGCCGTTCAGGAATTTTCCACCCTTAAGATGATCGTAGGTCAGCGGATAGGCGCAGATGATGGTCATGAACAGGCTCAAGCAGGTGCAGCCGATTGTCAGCAGTGCGGTGTACCACAGCGAATGCACAAACCGCTGATTGTTCAGCACCGTCCTGTAAGCGTCCAGGTTCCACCCTTTGGGCCAGAGGAGCACCTCATTGCGGATCAGGTAAGTAGTGGAAGAAAGCGACCGGGCCAGCACATTCAGCATGGGAACCAGGCAGATAAAAATCAGCACCAGACAGAGAATCACGACAATGATGTCGCCGAGCTTGGTTCGTTTGGATTTAATCATGCTTCTTCACCCCATTACATAATACCCCGCTCGCCGAAGCGCTTGGCAAGGCTGTTTGCTCCCAGGAGGAAGAGCACGCCTACCACCGACTGGAACAGGCCCACGGCAGTGGTCAGGCTGAATTGTCCGCCGCCGTTAATACCTTTCTGGTAGACGTAAACGGAGAGTACTGTGGACACATTGGTGACCAGGGTATTGCCCATGGCCATAGGCCGGTCAAACTCGCTGCCCAGGATGTAGCCCAGGCGCATGATCAACAGCACGATGATGGTGGGACGCAGGCCCGGAAGCGTTACATGCCACATACGGCGGAAACGTCCGGCGCCATCCACAGCGGCGGCTTCATAAAGCTCTGGGCTGATGCCGGTCAGCGCGGCCAGGTAAATGATGGTGCCCCAGCCAGCCTCCTTCCAGATTCCGAAAGCAATATACGATCCTACCCACCAGTTTTCCTTGCTCAGGAAAGGGATGACCGCTTCAGGATTGCCCGAATACTTTTTAAACAGGATGTTGACCAGGCCGTCGTTATCGGCCAGCAGGCGCAGGGCCAGGCCGGAAATGATGATCCAGCTCAGGAAGTGCGGCAGATACAGGATGGTCTGCGTCACCTTCTTGAACCGCTTGAAAGCCAGTTCATTCAGCAGCAGCGCCATGATGATGGGGGCCGGGAAACCGCACACCAGGTCCAGCAGGTTCAGCGTAACCGTGTTGCGCAGGGCGCGAATGAACTGCTTATCCCTGAAGGCTTTGATGAACCATTCAAAGCCGTTGTCCTTGGCCCAGGCCACCTGCCATGGCGGCTTGATGATGTTGTTCTTCTTGAAGGCCATCAGGATATAGGCCATAGGCGTATACCGGAAAACAATAAAGAAGATGATGGGCAGCAAAAGCAGCAGATACAGCGTCCAATACCTGCGGAAATAGGTTCCCCAGGAATAGCCGCCGCGCTTTCTTACAGCCTTTGCAGCGACGGCCTCCGCAGCAAGTGCTCGTCTCAAGAAAACTCCTCCTTTTGAAAATTCATTCATCTGCAGGGTTTCCGGATACATCTCTATTCTCTTTTATATTGTAATGTTTTCTCTTCCGGATCACTAATCGAATCTGTTGAAACAATAATCAGATATTGCTATTATCGAGTCGGAGTTTTGATTCCTGTTTTCTTCCAATCCGGCGCATATGGTTCCATTTTTTCCGTTTTTGAGAAGCTGCGCTTGAATTTCTTCGATGCGGCAGAACAATTTTTGAAAGTTTTTCTTGTCTTATTCTTCCGCTTTATGCCGGGATTTTTGCTTTAACTGCCTGTATTGGGTCGGAGTCACGCCCTCATACTGCTTGAACACCCGATTAAACGTGGCGATGGAGCCGAACCCCGATCGAAGCGCCACTTCCGTAATGGGCATGTCCATTTCGCTGAGCAATTGCCGGCACAGCAGCATCCGCTGCCGCATGTAAAATTCATAGAAACTCATGCCGGAGTATTCCTTGAATACCCGGGCAAAATGGTATTTGCTGTAGCCGGAATATGCGGCCATGTCTTCCAGCGTCAGCTTTTCCGAGCAGTGCTCGGCAATATATGCATAGGCATCCAGAAAAGTCTCATTCATATGGTGGCGGTGTTCGCTGCGGTTTTCCTCTTTCCGCTGCAGCAGCCACCGGCTCAGCTGAATGAGAAACAGGCTGAGCCACGCTGTCACCGCGGCGTTGTTCAGCATCTCCCCTTTTTCCCGCTCTCGAATGGCCCGCCAGAGATTGTCGCTGGCGCTTTCCAGGATTTCCTGCTCCCGGTCCGCCCGCAGATGCACACAGGGATAAAACACATGCTGCACATGGGTCAGCCCGTTAATGCCGTAAATCACTTCCTGGTCCACCATCAGGATATACCGCGCCCCGTGCTCCGGCGCGAAAATTTCGTGCACCACGCCGGAAGGAATCACCAGAATCTCCCCCGGCATGACCTCGTAGGTTTCGTCGTCCACCGCCACGGAATAGCATTCCTGCACCGGCAGGATGATTTCATATTTCCTGTGCCAGTGCGCGGGATAATCATCCGGCTCCTGATTCAGATAAATGCGGATGGGTCTGTTTTCGTGGTGATCCAGTTGGCGGAGACTGACATATGCTTTTTCCATGGTTTGATTCCTCATCCATATCCAGTGGCTCATATATTCTCCGGATTAATGCATATTATACTTTGATCTTCGTTGTTTGTCAAATATTCATTCATGGCCTTTTTCCCGACATACAAAATAAAAGAAGCCCGGCCATAGCCGGGCTTCCCTGCGTATTCCTTATAGCTGAATCTTGATTCCTTTCTTTCCAGTCAGTTCCCGGGTGCGTTCGTCGCACTGGCCCACGTTGGCGTACAGCACAACATTTCCGTCCTCAACACGCTGTCCCTGGTCATTGACCACCAGGAAGCGTTTCCCATCTACGATGATCGTCAGCTGTTTTTCCTGACCGGCGGGAACAAAAACCCGCTGGAAGCCGCAAAGCCTGGGATTCAGCGGCGCGTAAGCGCTGCCTTCGTTCTGGCAGTACAGCTGCACCACGTCTTCGGTGTCCCTGCTGCCGTCGTTGCGCACCGTCACGTTCACCAGAACGCGGCCGTCTTCTTCCTTCGCTTCCGCTTTGCATACGGACACATCGCCGTAGGTCAGGCCGTAGCCGAAGGGGTACAGCGGTTTGCCGGCAAAATACCGGTACGTACGGCCTTTCATGCTGTAATCGGTGAATTCCGGCATCTCCTGCAGCTGCGCGTTGTAATAGAAAGTGACCGGCAGCTTCCCGGAGGGAGAAACCTTCCCCAGCAGGATGTCCGCGATGGTTTTTCCGCCGCGGGCGCCCGGATACCAGCCCAGCAGGATGGCGTCGGCCTTTTCCCCCGCGTCTGCCAGGTCAATGGCGCTGCCTGCCAACAGGCATATGACGGTGGGCTTGCCAACTGCCAGTACCTGATCCATCAGCCGGCGCTGGGACGGAGGCAGGAGCAAGTTCAGCTTGTCATCCGAGCCGTAGGGATTTCCGGTATCCCCCTGTTCGCCTTCGATGGTTTCATCCAGACCTACCACCAGCACGACGGCATCGCTGTTCTCGGCAACCTCCAGGGCTTCGCTCATGCGGTCGTCCTTTTCCTGGGCCAGATTGGACATTTTGTCTTCATAGAGATGGCACCCTTCGGCGCAAAGCACGCGGACCTTGCCGGCCAAAGCGTCCTGCAGCCCTTCCTGCACCGTGATATACCGGGAGGAAGAACCATGATAGTTGCCCACCAGGGCACGCCGGCTGTCGGCATTGGGGCCAATGACACCCAGCGTTTTGATTTTGTCGGGATTCAGCGGCAGCAGCCCGTCGTTTTTCAGCAGCACGCAAGCTTTCCGGGCCGCTTCGTCGGCTTTGGCAAGATGGGCGTCGCACTCCACCACATCGTAGGAAATCCCGTCGTATTCCGTCTTTTCCCCCAGGATCCCCAGCATATACCGGGTGGTGAACAGCCGGACGGCGCACTCCCGCACCGTTTCTTCCTTGATCAGGCCGATGCCGATGGCGATCATCAGGTTGCAGTAGGTGCAGCCGCAGTTCAGATCGCACCCGGCATTGATGGCCATGGCGGCGGACTGAATGGCGTTATCCGTCACGTGATGTCCTTCGTGGAAATCCCGGATAGCCCAGCAGTCCGACACAAAATGCCCTTCAAAGCCCCATTCCCCGCGCAGTTTTTTCATCAATTTTTCGGACGCGCAGCAGGGTTCGCCATTGGTGCGGTTGTACGCGCCCATGACGGATTCCACATGGGCGTCCTTCACCAGCGCTTCAAAGGCAGGCAGGTAGGTTTCGGCCATATCCTTTTCGCTGGCCACGGCGTTGAATTCGTGGCGAAGGGCTTCCGGGCCGGAATGCACGGCAAAGTGCTTGGCGCAGGCGGCTGCCTTCATGGTATCGCCGCTCCCCTGCAGCCCCCGCACATAGGCGCAGCCGTTCTGCTCGGTCAGGTACGGATCCTCGCCGAAGGTTTCCTGGCCGCGGCCCCAGCGCGGATCACGGAAAATGTTGATATTGGGAGACCAGAAGGTAAGGCCCTTGTAAATATCGTGATCCCCGTGACGGAAGGCGGCGTTGTATTTGGCGCGGCCTTCCGTGGCAGCCACGTCGCCCAGCTGCTGCAGCAGATCCGGATCAAACATGGCGCCCAATCCGATGGCCTGCGGGAACATGGTGGCCATGCCGGCCCGGGCCACGCCGTGCAGCGCTTCGTTCCACCAATTATAGGCCGGAACGCCCAGCCGTTCGATGGCCGGCGCCTGATAACTCAATTGTCCGGCGGCTTCCTCCAGGGTCATTTGGGCCACCAGCGCTTCCGCTTTCTTTCTGGCTTCTTTTCGGTTCATGGTTCTTTTCTCCTTATTTGATTTCCTGGAACAGCGCCTTCATGGCCGGGTAAATCTTCTGGAATTTGCGGTACTGCGCTTCGTAGCGGGCGGACAGTTCGGGATCGGGCTGAATCACCTTGGCGGTTTTCACCAGCGCGTCCGCGCAATCCTGCACGCTCGCGTAAGCGCCGCAGCCCACCATGGCCAGCATGGCGCCACCGTAGCCGGGGCCTTCCTCCGCCTGGGGGATTTCCAGGGGGATATTCAGCACATTGGCCATGATCTTGCGCCACAGGGGCGATTTGGCGCCGCCGCCGCACAGTTTGCTCTTTTCGATGGAAATGCCCAGCGCTTTGGCTACCTCAAAACTGTCCCGGATGGCAAAGGATACGCCTTCCAGCACCGCCTGCACCAGGTTCTCCCGGGTCGCGTCCATGGTCAGGCCCGTGAAGGTGCCCCGGGCGTCCGTGTCGTTGATGGGGCTGCGCTCGCCCATCAGATACGGCAGGAAGAACACGTTGTTGCGTCCCAGTTTGTCGTCGGTGATGTCCTTCTGTTCCCCGGCGTAATCCTTGGTCTGCAGGATTTCGTCGCAGAACCATTTATTGCAGCTGGCGGCAGACAGCATGCAGCCCATCAGATGGTATTTGCCGTTGGCATGGGCAAAGGAATGCAAAGCGTTAAAGCTGTCCACACCGAAAGTATCGCTGGAAATGAAGATGGTGCCGCTGGTGCCCAGGGAGATGTTGCAGTCCCCGTCGCCCACGGTGCCGGTGCCGATGGCGGCTGCGGCGTTGTCGCCGGCGCCGGCGATCACCCGCACGTTTTCAGGGATCCCCAGTTCCCCGGCAACTTCTTTTTTCACTGTGCCGATCACTTCATAGCTTTCAAACAGCCTGGGCAGCTGATCCCTGCGCACATCGCAGATCTTCAGCATTTCCTCGCTCCATTCCTTGTGCTGCACGTCCAGCAGCAGCATACCGGAAGCGTCGGAATAATCGCAGGCGTGCACGCCGGTCAGCCGATAATTGATATAATCCTTGGGCAGCATGATCTTGGAAATACGGGCAAAATTGTCCGGCTCATGCTTTTTCATCCACAGAATTTTGGGCGCGGTGAAGCCGGCAAAGGCGATATTGGCGGTATAAGCGCTCAGTTTGTCCTTGCCGATGGTTTCGTTCAGGTACACCACTTCGTCCGCTGTACGGCCGTCGTTCCACAAAATCGCGGGGCGGATCACCTGGTCCTTGTCATCCAGGGACACCAGGCCGTGCATCTGGCCGCCGCATCCGATACCGGCCACCAGGGAGGCGTCAAAGCCCGTCAACAGTTCCCGGATGCCTTCCGTGCAGGCCTTCCACCAATCCAGCGGTTCCTGTTCACTCCAGCCGGGATGCGGGAAAGACAAAGGATATTCCTTGGAAATGCTGTTTTTGATGGTGCCTTCGCCGTCCACCAGCAGGAGCTTGACAGCGGAAGTGCCCAGATCCACGCCGATATACAGGTTGTTTTTCAGCATAAAGCAAATCCTCCTCCGTATTGATTCGTCATGACCGTTTGTTTCCGATGAACATCATATTGCATTATATCATGCTTTTATCTTCCCGGCAAGCACACAGAAATGCAGATCTTTCTGATTTTTATCCATTTCTTGCGGTGATGCTTTCAGGACCACGCCTGCGCCACACGGGAATATGCTGCAAGATTATATATAAACAGCCGGCGTTATGGAAGAAACGCCGGCCGGAAATCCCTGTGCGAAGCTATTTCATCTTGCTCAAATGCTTCATCACGCTGGATGCGCAAATACCGGTTAGCGCGCCGCAGGCAAGGCCCACCAGCATCAGGATTGCCATATAATAGTACAGCTGCTGGGTGTGCAGCAGGGCGATCGCCATCAGCACCTGGCCGACGTTGTGCATCACGCCGCCGATCATGCTGACTGTCACTGGATGCATGCCCTTGACCCGGCTCAGCAGCGTCATAGCCAGCATGCTCAGCGTACCGCCGGCCAGGGCGTACAGGATGGTGTTGACCCCGCCGAACAGCAGGCCGCTCAACAGCACCTTCAGCACCATCAGCGTCCAGGCAGTGGGCAGATCCAGCATATAAATCGCAAAAATCAAAACGCCGTTGGACAGGCCCAGTTTGATGCCCGGCACGCCGCTGACCGCCGGAATCAGGCTTTCCACATAGCCCAGCACCAGCATC
>CACYGB010000028.1 GCA_902773895.1 uncultured Eubacteriales bacterium | reverse complement strand
ATCAAACGCTTGACACCATAAAAGTGGATACAGTCAATAAGAACGTTTATGAAATCGTGAGCGAAATACTGACGCTTTGATATCAACAAATTCCAGTTTATCGTTCTCCCCGGCGGGCCTTTCACAGCCCAGCCGGGGAGCTTTCATTACCGTTCTTGATCGTGATCCTTTTCCTGCGACGATCTTTCAGTCATAGGTTGCAGCTCATCAGTCTCCTGTGTTATAGCATCAATGGCAGCATTCATAACCTGTTCCAGCTCCCGCCGGTTTTCCCGTACTTCCATCTGCTCTGAAAAGTCTTCCCGCTCCGGCAGTGCATCCGGGATCGCCTTGCGCGTCCAGTAGCGGAGCTTGCTCAGCTGATCCAGCTCTGCATGAATCTGTCCCAATTGGGGACGAAGTGATTCGTTCTGCTCTGTCAGCTCTTGCCGCTGTGCTTTCAGCTTCTTCACGCCGGCCTTGTCCAGGGGAAGGGAAACACCCAGCTTCTTCGAGAGTTTCTCGCGAAGGTAGGTTGCCTTACGGAGCCGCTTCAGTTCATCGGCGTGTTCGGCCTGGAAGACTTCGCGTCGGCCTTTGAAATGAATCCTGTCCAGCTGATCCTGGAGAGAAGCAAGCTCTCTGTAATCCTCGATGGCTGCAAAGAAGTCATCGATATCACGGATCACCTGATTGTTGCTGCGGACATCACCCTGCATCAGCTCAAGCTGAACCCTGGTGTTCCGCTGCATCCATTCACGATTCCATTATATCACATGCCAAGCGGGCGTCGGACCTACTTTTTTCCGTTTTTTCATCTTTTTACCCTGAAATTGGCACTGTTTTTGCGAAAACGTTTCATTTTGTTTCAATCAATCATTCTTTCTTGTTGCATCATGAAACGCCATAGCCTGCATCGCGTTCCGCCCCGGCAGCGGCAAACCGCAGGGTTTTCTTTTCCCTTGCATTCGCTTCTTTCATCCTTTATAATGAAAAGGAGAAAGAAACGGAGCGGCCAGCATGGTTCATATCGCTTTTGCGGCGCCCGATCCTGCCATGGCGCAGGCGGTGCACAACGCCTGGGCGCTGCGTGAAAAACGATCCGGCTAAAGCCCCGCTCTTCACTATACCGCGGATGGAGGCATCCCGCCGGACGCCCTATTCCCACGGCATGCCAACGCCACGCATCCGGCGGCGGCAGATCGAACAGACGCAGGCCCGGACCGGCAGCAAAAAACGCCGCCCGGATCCCGGGCGTCAGCATAACCGCGCCGCGGCGCAAATGCAAGGAATCAGGATTGGAGCGAACCGCTATGAGCAGAAATCTGGTGGTGGCCATCGCCGCCCTGAAGGAAACCCACCGGGAAACCATCGCCGCCGCCGCAAAGCAGCACGGCTTCACCGTTCGTTTTTTCAACAGCGATCAGGAAGCGCTGCCGGCCCTGGCGGACGCGGAGATCGTTTTCGGCCAAAGCGCCTTCCTGGCGCAGCACGCGCCGCGCCTGCGCTGGCTGTGCACGCCGTCCGCCGGCGTGGACCAGTTCCTGGCCCCCGGGCTGTTTGCCTCCCCTGACGCGGTGCTCACCAATTCCTCCGGCGCGTACGGCACCACCATTGCCGAGCACATCGTGATGGTGACGCTGGAAATGATGCGCCGCCAGGCGGATTACAACGGTATCGTGGATCGCCGCGCCTGGAAACGCGACCTGCCCATCCGCTCCATCCGGAACAGCCGGATCACACTGCTGGGCACCGGCGATATTGGCCAGGAGGCCGCCATCCGTCTGCGGGCCTTCTCCCCCGCTTCCCTGACCGGGGTCAACCGCAGCGGCCGGAACCCGCGGGATCTGTTTGACCGCATCGTGACCCAGGACTTCCTGGATGCCGTGCTGCCGGAAACGGATCTGCTGATCCTGTCGCTGCCCGGCACGCCGGAAACCGCCGGACTCATGGACGCCCGGCGCCTGGCCCTGCTGCCCCGGGACGCTTTCCTGGTGAATGTGGGCCGCGGCAGCGCCATCGACCAGGCCGCCCTGGAGCAGCTGCTCCGCCAGGGGCAGCTGGCCGGCGCGGCGCTGGATGTGTTTGAACAGGAGCCGCTGGATCCCGCCGCTTCCCTGTGGGAATGCCCGCGGCTGCTGATCACGCCCCACGTGGCCGGCAACATGACCCTGGACTACACCGTAAATAGAATCGTGGCCCAGTTCCTGGAGGATCTGGACCGGTACTGCGCCGGGCAGCCGCTGCTGCGCCGGATCAGCTGGCAGCGGGGGTATTGAACCGCGCCGTTCAAAAACGCCCTATATGAAGTATGTACGACGCATTTTCTTTATTGTCCCTGCTTTTCCGCCGGCAGGCGCAGCACAAGGGCAGGCAGGTATCCTCCGCTTTGGCCCGGGGCATCAGCGGCGCCCGGGATTTCTCGCCGCGGCTGCGCGAAGGAAAGCAACAAGCAGGTGCTCCGCGCCTCTGTACATGTCAACGACGAAGTGATTGAAAACGTGCTGGGTCTGGGCAGCGATGTGATCGTGACCAAAAATATTCCCGAAAAAGAATAAGGAAACAGCCGAAAGGAGACAGAAACGATGGAATACCGTCAATTTGGCCCGGATTACGTGGTCCGCCTGGACCGCGGGGAAGAAATCACCGCCGCCCTGACGGCGCTGTGTGAAAAGGAAGGCATCCGCCTGGCCTCCGTACAGGGCCTGGGCGCTTCGGATCACGCGGTCATGGGCGTGTTTGACCCGGAGCGCAAAGCGTATGTTCGCAGCACCCTCACCGGTCCCATGGAAATCGCTTCCCTTCTGGGCTCCGTCAGCCAGAAGGACGGCAAGCCCTACCTGCACCTGCATGCCACCCTGTGCGGCATGGACCAGATTGCCCGGGGTGGCCATGTGCTGGAAATCAACGTGTCCCTTACCTGCGAAATCACCCTGCATTGCATCGACGGCGAAGTGGGCCGCCAGCTGAACGAAGAACTGGGCATCAACCTGCTCCGTTTTTCCTGAATCCGCTTGAACCAAAGCAAAGACCCCGGGAGATTGATTTATCTCCCGGGGCCTTTTCATGTGTTCCGTTTTTTTGTCACATGACCACCGTGATTGCATCGCCGTCGGCAATCAGTTCGTCGGTCAGCAGATCGGATTTCATTTCTTTGCCGTTGACCAGCAGCTTCTGCACGCCGCCGGCGTGATGGGCGCTGTTATCCACGGTGATGTGCAGCCGCTTTCCGCGGAAGGTTTTTTCCATGGTGAAGCCGTCCCAGGCCGCGGGAATAGCGGGCGAAATGCGCAGGCCGTCGGGCGTGGGGCGCAGGCCCAGGATGCCCTCCACCATGCCCACCATGACGGTGGACGCGGTGCCGGTGAGCCAATGCACGTGGGCCCGGCCGGGCTGGGGCGTTTCATGGCCTTCGATGAACTGGGAATGCACGTAGGGCTCCACTTCCCGGATCTCCGCCCGGTCGTTATAAGCGGCGGGGCAGGATTCCTTGAAGTATTCAAAGGCCCGGTCGCCATGGCCCATCAGCGCTTCCGCCAGAATGGCCCAGCCCTGGCTCTGGCAGAAAATGCCGCCGTTTTCCTTGGTGGTGGGGTTGAACAGCTTCATGGCCGCACCGTTGAAATAGTGCTTCTTGTAGCAGGGCGCCATCAATTCGATACCGTTGGGGGTATTCAGCAGCGCGTGCACGCTTTCCATGCTTTTTTCGGCCTGATCTGGCGTCGCGGCGCCGGAAATGACGCACCAGGACTGGGGATTGAGCCACATGGCCGCCTCGGGATCGTTTTTGGAGCCGATGATGGCGCCGTCGGCGGTGTAGCCCCGGCGGAAACGGTCGTCCTCCCAGAAGTAGCGGTTGATCTTGTCCAGTTGGTCCTTGGCCTGATCCCGCAGCCACTGCTTGTATTCCCGGTATTCTTCTTCCTCCGGCAGCATTTCATCCAGCTTCATCATGGCCATATAGAACTGGAAAGCCACGAAACTGCTTTCGCCCTGGGCACCCAGCTGCAGGCAGTCGTTCCAGTCGGCGTGCAAGCCGGCGGGCATCCCATGGGCCCCCAGATGGTGCATGGTGAAATCGATGGCCCGTTTCAAATGCTCAATGACGGTGCCCTGGTCGTAATCGGCAAAGGGGATCACTTCCTTCAGGAAGTCCTTGTCGCCGGTTTCCGCAATATACTTGTACACCGTGGGGAACAGCCACATGGCGTCGTCGGCCCGGTAGTGGGGATGGCCGGTGGATTTCACGTAGCTGTCCTGCTCCGGGGTGTCCTCGTGGCCGGGATTGTGGTTGAACTTCACCAGCGGCAGCCCGGCGCCGTGGTGCACCTGGGCGGACAGCATAAAGCGGATGCGTTCCTTGGCCATCTGCGGATCCAGGTGAATGATGCCCTGGATGTCCTGCACGGTATCGCGGTAGCCGTAGCCGTTGCGTTCGCCGGCGTAGATCAGGCTGGCGGCGCGGCTCCACACGAAGGTGGTGTAGCACTGGAAGGCGTTCCAGGTGTTCACCATGGTGTTCAGATCCTCATCCGGGGTCTTTACGTTCAGGTTGTCCAGCTTGCCGTGCCAGTAATCAATGAGGGATTGCCATTCCCGGCTGACGGTCTTTTCCGTGTCGGCATAACGCTTCACCAGCGCCTGCGCTTCCTTCTCGCCCTTCTGGCCCAGCAGGAAAGCGACGGTCCTGCTTTCGCCGGGGGCCAGCTCGATCACGGTGTGCAGCGCGCCGCAGGGGTTGCCGTTGAAATTCAGGCTGTTGTCCATTTTCCCGTTCAGCACCGCCTGGGGCTCGTGGAACCGGTGCACGCCCAGGAACCGCTCCCGCCGGCCGGTATAGCTGCACACCGGCGCGCCGGCCAGGCCGAAGAACCGCTCCCGGCCGTTTTCGCCGTCCTCGTTCAGGTCGCAGAACTGGTTGATCCGCTGCAGGATGTGATCCTGGTGGAATTCGGTAACGGTGATGAACTGGGTGTACTGCAGGTTCACCAGGTCTTGGGTGTAGAAGGAGTCGGTGGTGAATTCAGCGTAGCCGAACACGCCGATCTTCCGCTTCGTATCGCCGGTGTTTTTCACCGTCAGCCGCCACACCTCGTGGGTGGCGTCCAGGGGCACATAGTACAGGGCCTTGGTTTCAATGCCCTTGTAGCAGGATTCGATCTGGGTATAGCTGGTGCCGTGGCGGGTGATGGTCCTGTATTCGTTCAGGTCCTTTTCCACCGGCCGCCAGGAAGCGGACCAGAAATCGCCGTCCGCTTCATCCCGCAGGTAGATGTAGCGGCCCGGCTCGTCGAACTGGTTGAAGGTGTAGCGCAGGATGCGCCCTGCAGCGCCGGATTTGACGAAGCTGTAGCCGCCGGCGTTCTGGGTCACGATGGCGCCGTAGGCCGGAGAACCCAGATAGTTGGCCCAGGGCATGGGCGTGCGGGGGTCGGTGATCACGTATTCCCGTTTGCCGTTGTCGAAATAACCGAATTGCATGGGGAATTCCTCCTTTATTTCCGGTAAAATGTATTCTCAGATCACTTCCACCTTGATCAGGTTGGTGTTGCCGGATTTGCCGTTGGGCAGGCCGCCGGTGATCACGATCTTGTCCCCGGGCTGCAGGTGCAGCGCTTCCTTGGCCTTCTGCGTGGCCACGTAGAACAGAACGTCGGTGGAGGTATAGGCATCCGCCAGGGCCGGCACCACGCCCCAGCTGAGGGCCAGCTTGCGCATACTCTGCTCGCTGGTGGTGAGGCCCAGGATGTCGACGGGGGCCCGGAAGCGGGAAATCATGCGGGCCGTGCCGCCGGACAGGGAGCACACCACGATGGCCTTGGCCCCGATGTCGATGGCCATGCCGCAGGTGGCGTGGGAAATGGCGTCCACGGTGTTGTGGGTGATGAATTCCGCCGTGCGGAAGCGGCCGGCGTAGTCGATTTTCTTCTCGGTTGCCTCGGCGATTTTGGCCATGACCCGCACCGATTCCACCGGGTATTTGCCGGCGGCGGTTTCTCCGGACAGCATGATGGCGCTGGTGCCGTCGTACACGGCGTTGGCCACGTCGGAAATTTCAGCCCGGGTCGGCCTGGCGTTGTGGATCATGCTTTCCAGCATTTCCGTGGCGGTGATCACCCGCTTGCCGATCATGCGGCATTTGGTGATCAGGTGCTTTTGCACGGCAGGCAGTTCCTCATAGGGGATTTCCACGCCCATGTCACCCCGGCCGATCATGATGCCCTCGCAGGCGGTGCAGATCTCCTCGATGTTGTCGATGCCCGGCTGGTTTTCGATCTTGGCGATCAGGCTGATCTGGTTTCCGCCGTGGGCGTTCAGGAATTCTCGCACGTCCAGCAGGTCCTGCTTGCGGCTGACGAAGGAGCAGGCCACGTAGTCCACCTGGTTTTCGATGCCGAACAGCAGATCCTGCTTGTCCTGCTCGCTCAGGTACACCAGGTTCAGCACCTTGCCGGGGAAAGACATGCTCTTGCGGTTGCTCAGTTCCCCGCCGATGGTGACCCGGCAGCGGATCTCCGGCCCCGCGATCTCCTCCACGTCCATGGCCACCAAGCCGTTGTTGATCAGCACCCGGTCGCCCACGTTCAAATCCTTGTTCAGGTCGGCGTAATTCACCGACACCTGGGTCTCGTCGCCCTCCACGTCATCCACGCGCAGGGTGAACGCCTGGCCCTCCTGCAAATTGATTTTTCCGTCCTTGAAGGTTTTGATGCGGTATTCCGGGCCCTTGGTGTCCAGCATGATGGCCACCGGCAGGTTCAGCTTTTCCCGCACTTCCTTGATGCGGTCCATTTTTTCCTTATGCTCTGGATGGGTGCCGTGGGAGAAATTGATGCGGGCCACGTTCATACCTGCCAGCATCATTTTTTCCAGCGTTTCCTTTTTCTCGCTGGCCGGGCCGATGGTGCAGATGATCTTGGTTTTACGCATGGATTCTTCCTCCTTCGCAGGTGTTCAAAAGCCCGGAGAACGCTTGATCCCCGGGCTTTTGATAAAAACCGATTACTTCTTGAGCACTTCCTTGGCGGCCTTCACCACGTTTTCCACCGTGAAGCCGAATTCCTGGAACAGGATCTTGGCCGGGGCGGATGCGCCGTAGTGGTCGATGCCCAGCACCTTGCCGTCCAGGCCGGTGAAGCGGTACCAGGGCATGGTGGCGCCGGCTTCCATGGCCACGCGGGCCCGCACGGCATCGGGGATGACGCTTTCCTGATAGGCGCTGTCCTGCTTGAGGAACAGTTCCATGCAGGGCATCGAAACGACCCGTGCGTCGATGCCTTCCTTCTTCAGTTCTTCCTTGGCGCCCATGACCTGCTCCACTTCGGAGCCGCTGGCCATCAGCAGCACGTCCGGGGTGGCCTTGTCGCTGTCGGACAGCACATAGCCGCCCTTCATGGCTTCGCAGCCGCTGTTTTCATAATTGGGCAGGGCCTGACGGGTCAGCACCAGGCAGGTGGGCAGCCCGGCGGTGAGGGCGGTGAGCCAGGCAGCGGTGGTTTCCTTGCCGTCGGCGGGACGGAACACCAGCAGATCGGGGATCGCCCGCAGGCCGGCCAGCTGCTCGATGGGTTCATGGGTGGCGCCGTCCTCGCCCACGCCGATGGAGTCATGGGTGAGCACGAAAGTGACGGGCAGCTTCATGATGGCGCTCATGCGGATGGCGTGCTTCATGTAATCGGAGAACACAAAGAACGTGCCGCAGAACACCCGCAGCCCGCCATGCAGGGCGATGCCGTTGCAGATGGCCGCCATGGCGTGCTCCCGCACGCCAAAGTGGATATTGCGGCCGGCGCGGTTTTCGGCGGAGTATTCGCCGCCGTCCTTGATGAAGGTCTTGTTGGAGGGGGCCAGGTCGGCGCTGCCGCCAACCAGGTTGGGAAGCAGCTTGGCCAGCCGCTGGATCATTTCGCCGGAGGTGTTGCGGGTGGCGTCCTTCTTTTCCCACTGCCACAGCGCGTCGTTCATCACCACGTCGTCGGGCAGTTCATTGCTGAACCATTCGTCCCATTCTTCCGCCAGTTCGGGGTACGCTTTCCGGTAAGCGGCAAACAGCGCGTCCCATTCCTGCTCGGCCTTTTCGTTCTTTTCCATGGCCTGGCGGCAGTGGTCGTACACCTGGGGCAGCACCAGGAAGCTGTCTTCCGGCATGCCCAGGTTCTTCTTGGTTTCCTTCAGGTTGTCCTCACCCAGCGGTTCGCCGTGAGCGCTGGATTTGCCTTCCTTGGCGGGGCAGCCAAAGCCGATCTTGGTGGGGCAGATGATCAGGGTGGGCCGCTCGTCCTTCTTGGCGTCCTCGATGGCGGCGATGACGGCATCCACGTCGTTGCCGTCCTTCAGCCGGATCACCTGCCAGCCGTAGGCCGCGAAGCGATCCCCCACGTTCTCCTTGAACGTGATGTCGGTGTTGCCTTCGATGGAAATATCGTTGTCATCGTACAGCAGGGTCAGTTTGCCCAGCTTCAGGGTGCCGGCCAGGGAGCAGGCTTCGCTGGAAATGCCTTCCATCAGGCAGCCGTCGCCGCACACGGCGTAGGTGCGGTGGTCCACCACCGGGAAATCAGGCCGGTTGAAGTGCGCCGCCACCATGGTTTCGGCCATGGCAAAGCCCACGGCGTTGGCCACGCCCTGGCCCAGCGGGCCCGTAGTGGTTTCCACGCCGACGGTGTGGCGGTATTCCGGATGGCCGGGGGTCTTGCTGCCCCACTGGCGGAACTGCTTCATATCGTCCATGGTCAGGGGATAGCCGGTCAGGTGCAGCATGGTGTAGATCAGGGCGCTGGCATGGCCGGAGGAAAGGATGAAACGGTCCCGGTTCTTCCACTGGGGATCCTTGGGGTTGTGGCGCATTTCGCTGATCCACAGGGCGTAAGCCAGCGGCGCCATGCCCATGGGCGCGCCGGGATGGCCGGAATTGGCTTTCTGAACGGTATCGGCCGCCAGGGTACGGATATTGTTGATGGTGGTTTGTCTGATGTCCATGGCTTATTTCTCCTCTTCCTCTATAAATTTTTCCAGTTTGCTCAAATCGATGCCTTCGCAGGTCTGCAGCACGCCGTACAGCCCCTTGGCCATGGTGAGCACGCCGCCGGGCACGTCGCTTTCGATATTCAGCGGCAGCACGGGATCATGCACAGACAGACGCAGCAGGAACCAGCCGTTGTCCATTTCGCCGTTGAGGTCGAAAATAATGCGCACGCCTTCCCGGTTGTCCGGCGCGATGCGCCAGCCGGGGGCAAAGGCCGCGTGGTCCATCACCTTTTCGATGGCCATCTTTCCGGCGGTGCGGAAATCCGGGTCGGTTATGGTCAGGCGGATCTCCTTGCTTTCCACCGGCTCTTTCAGGTCCGCGATCAGGGAGGACAGCTCCTTGCCCTCCTGCTTTAAGCGCATGGCTTCGCAGATCAGCACCGTCACCAGGTACATGCCGTCGTCCAGGAAATGGTTTTCCCGCAGGGCGGCGTGGCCGCTGGTTTCGATGGCCAGGGGGCAGTCGATGCCGGCTTCGTTCAGGCGGATGGCTTCGTCGATCACGTTGCGGTAGCCCCGCTTGTAGCGGTAGTGCTCGCCGCCCCATTCCATGATGAAGCGGGCCAGGCCGGAGGATGTCACCGAGTCGGTCACGATGGTGCTGCCCGGCTTTTTATCCAGCAGGATGGCGGAAATCAGCGCGATCAGGCGGTTGCGGTTGATTTCCCGGCCGGTCTGGTCCACAATGGCAGCCCGGTCGCAGTCGGTGTCGAAAATCACGCCCAGATCCGCCCCGGCCTTCACCACGGCGGCGCTGATGGACGCCATGGCCTCGGGGTTTTCCGGATTGGGGATGTGGTTGGGGAAGCGGCCGTCCGGCTCCAAGAACTGGCTGCCTTCCACCCAGGCGCCCAGCTCCTCCAGCAGCGTGGCGTAAAAGCCGCCGGCGCCGTTGCCGGCGTCCACCACCACATGCAGCCCCAGCAGGGGCTTTTGCACGTCCGTTTCCAGGCCCCGGCAGACCCGGTCCTTCAGCTGCTGACAGTAGACGGGCAGGAAATCCCGCTTCTGAATGGGGCTGCTGCCGCCGTTCAGGGGCAAATCGCTTTCGGCAATCTCCAGGATGGCGTCCAGGTCGGTGGTTTCGATGCCGCCCTCCTTGGTGAAGAATTTCAGGCCGTTGCGGTCCGAGGGATGGTGGCTGGCGGTGATCATCACCGATCCGTCGCAGGCAAAGCCCTCGGTAATCAGGCTCATATACATGGCCGGCGTGGTGCACATGCCGTAGCTTTCCACCTGGGCGCCTGCCTGGCGGCAGCCGTTTGCGCAGGCTTCCAGCAGCATTTCACCGGTCAGGCGGGAATCCCGGCCCAGGGCGACCCGGGGATTGTCGATGCCCCGCCGCTTGAGCCATTCCACAAAGGCGCCCCCGATCCGGCTGGCCACAGCCGCTGTCAGCGGCGGGTTCTCCCCCATGGCGACGCCCCGCACATCCGTGCCGCTTTTCAAACTGCGCAAGTCCGTACTCATACATTTCCTCCCATTTCGTCCATGACGTTCATCGCTTCTTCGGCGCAGCCCCTGAACATCCAATACAAGGGGGCCAGCGCCTCATAATCTTCCATCACCCGGTTCACAAGGCCGGGCGAAAAGATCCACTGCAAAGAGGCATCCTGTTTTTCTGCATACACATACTTTTTCAAATACCAGGGTTTCAGCGCCGCCGGCACTTCCTCCGGCACGGTCATTTTTTTCCATTCATCGCCGTCCAGGGTGAAATTCCGTTTTTTCAGCACCGGCAGGATCCGCAGAAACTCCTCCGGATGCGCGACCATGCGCCGCCGCATCACGTCCATGATGTCCCGGTTTTCCCCCCAGATGCCCACGCCCCAGTTCACGTGCTCCGGGCTGACCTCGAACCAGTAAAAGGGCGTGCCGTCGTTGGGCATGGCCTGCTGGCGGAAGGAAACCCACAAATGATCCCGGTACGGGGATTTATCCTTGGTAAACCGGGTGTCCCGGTTGATGCGGCTCAGGCATTTATTGGGCCGCACTTCCATATCCTCGCTGATTTTTTGCTGGAGCAGGGGGCCCATGGCGCCGATAAAATCATAAAACGGCTGGCGCACGTCCCGGTAGTAGCGCTCCCGGTTGGCGTCCATAAACGATTTGTCGTTATGAAAGCGCAGATCCAGAAAGAAAGGGATCAGCCCCTCTCCAAAACCCTGAAACACAAGTGCGCCTCCTTGAATTCCTTTTTTCACGTTTTATATTATATACGATAATTCCTTCAAGTTCAAGGCGGAAAGCGCCAAAAACGCACAAAACGCAAAGCCCGGCGGAAGTTTTTTCCGTCGGGCTTCAAGCGCCGGGCGCATCATTCGATCAGGTTGTAATTGGGCAGGAAATCCCCCGGCAGGAACACCTCGCCGGCCAGGGTATCCGGCTGGACGCCCTGGATAAACACCGCGGCCTTCTGGACCCCCTGCATTTCGCACAGGGTGTTCACCAGCCCGTACACCAGCCGCCTTTCCGCCGCCGCGTCCAGATCCCGGGCCAGGGTCTCCATTTGGCCGGAGAAATTCAGCAGCACCGTGTTGTTCTGAAAGGAGACGCCCAGCAGATCGGCATCCCGCAGCCCCTGGGGCAGCACGGGCGACAGACCGATCTGGCTGTCGTACGCCTGGGGCCCCATCATCAGCTGCTGCACCAGCGCCCGGGCGTTGTGGGTTTCATAGAACGGAATGGCCCGGTACACCCGGGTCAGCTTTCCCCTGGCGTTGGCAAAATACAGGGCGCAGTGCCCCAGCAGGAAGGCGGAAAAATCCCGCCGCCGCATCATGCCGTCCTGGAACAGCAGGGTATCCCCCGCGCCGAAGTACGTGCCGGACGGCGTCAGCGACGTCACCGTTTCCGCACCGATACGCACTTCGATGCCGTCCACGCCGGGCAGGAACGTGGTCATGGTGTACACCAGGGACGCCATCATCACCGACCGGGTGATGCCGCAGTCGATCAGGGCGTCGTTCATATTGTCGGAAAATTTCAGCACCAGCCGCCGGGTGCCGCCGGTTTCATCCAGCGTGGGGTCCGACGTCATCATGCCTTTCAGGTCGGGGCAGCGGGGCACGCCTGGCAGGCTTTCCGCCCCGGCGGACAGCGCCTCCAGCAGCGTCACCGCCATGTTGGGCAGGTCCTGGGCGGCAAAGGACAGCATCCGCGCTTCGCACAGCACGCCCTTGCCGGCGGAAGCCGGATAATACAGCGTGGCGGCGAAGGACCGCCGGGCCTCCGACGACGGGGCGGAAGAACGCGCCCACAGGGTAGCCAGATCCTCCCGGGTGTTGTTCTGGTAGCTGCCGGCCGGCAGCGTGGCGGCCACGTTCAGCCCCGGCTGCACCCCGGCAATCAGCACGTTCACATACTGCAAATCCCCAAACTGGCACAGGGTGTTGGCCAGGGCCTGGCCCACGGCAAACAGCGCCTCATGGGACAATCGCAAGGCCGACGCCCCCAGGCTCACCGTGGCCACGTTGCCGGACACCTCCACCGCTTCCGTGCCGGACAGCGCCAGGGTGATTTCCCCCGCCACCGGCCTGGCGTACTCCGTGCCCGGATGGGCCAGCAGCATTTCCGCCAGCGTCTGCGCCCGGTGCCGCGCGGCGGAAAACTCCGCCTGGGCCGGCACGGCGATCAGCTGGCTGCCGTCCAGGGACGGCAGGTACAGCAGCGCCGACTGGGTGTAATTCTGGTTCACGTCGTTTTCCGGCGCGGTGCGGCGCAGGTTCACCGGCGGCAGCGTCAGGGAAGCAGCCGGCGCGCCCTCCTCCCGGCTCTGGCAGCCGCCCAGCAGCAGGCACAGCGCGCACAGCAGCGCCGCGAACCGCGCAATGCGTTTTTTCATGGAGCAAGTCTCCTTATTCTTCGCTGATCAGCGCCAGCAATTGATCGTAGGCGATCCGCCACAGGCCGTCCTCCCGCACCAGGTGGATGGGATAACCCGTCTGCACGGCGTCCTCCCCCGCTGCGCGCAGGGACAGATCGGCGCACAGCACGGCCCGCTGCCCGTCGCTGGATACCGAGCCGTGGGACAATTCAAAGCCCGTCAGCGCCCGGGCAGCCGCAAAGGCGTTGTAGGCCGCCTGTTCCCCGGGCCTTGCTTCCCGGGCGATGCCGCTGTACAGCGAGGGCCAATCCTGGCTCATCCAGGCCTTCAGCAGGGCGTCCGCCGTGTTGTGCGGTGTCAGCAGCGCGTCCTCATTCCGCTTCAGCGGCGGCAGCAGCGTTTCATCCAGGCTGCGCTCGTAGAAGCCTTTTTGCAGCCGCATGGAGCCGGCCTGGGCGTTGCTGCGGTACACCAGCACCTGCACCTGGCTGCACAGGCCCGCCTCGGTCAGCGTAGCCGTCAGGGAATCCATGCAAAGCCGGCGGCGCAGGGGCAGTTCCGTTTTCCAGGGCTCCACGGAGATGTCCACCGGCTCATCGGTGTACCGGCCCAGCAGCGCTTCGTTGAAGGTAACGAACAGCGTATTTTCCTGGCTGGTCACCGCCAGCACCTGGGTGCCGGGCGGAAACAGGGGCGTCAGGGAGGACGACGTGGCCGCCGGCCCTTCGATCAGGGCCTGCACCATGGCTTTCTCCGGCGTTTCGTTGCGCTGCACCGTCACCGTGCGCTCCACCGGCGCCAGGTAGGCCGTATCGCCGTAACGGAAATACAGCGTGGCCTGTACGGTGTCCGGGGTCAGGGCCGCCGTCTCCGCGCTGATCAGGGCGGAGCGGTCCTGGTCCGGACGGATCACGGAATCCGGCGGCGCGGCGGTGCACCCCGTCAGCAGCAGCGCCCCTGCCAGCAGCAGCGCCATACGGCGCAGGGATGATGTTCTCATTTCGGATTGGGCTCCTCTCCCAGGCACCAGCCGTGCAGCTGGTTCACCGTCCGCTCCAGGGAGCCTTTGCTGTCCCCCCAGGGCTTGTCGGCGTTGCGGTAATCAAATTTCAGGGTAAAGCCTTCCAGGTCGGTTTCATTTTTCCGCATGGTCTTTTCCAGCGCCGCGCACAGATCCCGCACAAAATCGGCCAGCGCCTGGCCGGACAGCACTTCGTCCGCCATTTCCAGCAGCAGCGCCGTATCGGGCAGGCAGGCCCCCTTTGATTCCGCGAAGGCCTGGCGGAACGCCGCGTCCGTTTTGTACAGATGCATCAGGGTATAGGCGTAGCGCCGGGTGTTTTCCTCGATGGTATCGCACAGGATGCAGGTGGAAGAAATTGCGCGGAGACGCCTGGCCGCGGCCCGCAGATCCTGCTTGCCGTCGTTTTTCCCCAGCAGCCGCTTCACCGCCGGGGTGCCGGCGCCCTTCTCCGCCGCCGCCCGGGCTTCCTCCAGTACGGGGACCGCCCGGCCGATGGTTTCCTTCAGGTGCGTATGCATCATCAGCGCGTGTCCCAGCCGGTTTTTCTGGGCATACAACAGCGCCTGGTGCCGGGGGCAGAAGCCCTTTTGGTTCACCTGGATCCGGGTGTCCGGCTCCATCACCGATCCGCCCAGGAACCGCTCCACGTCGATCAGTTCATTCCGCCGGCGCAGCGCGCACAGGGGGCAATCCCCCTTCTGCTTCACCGCGTCCCACACAGGAATCGTGTCAATGTGATACCGCATACGCGTCCTCCCTGACATGTTTGCCGCTCCCGATGCGTACAATGTGCCGGAAGGAGGCAGCAGCATGCGGGCCGGCACATGAAAAACGAAACGGTACAAAAGGCACTCCCGCGGCAGGCTCATCCCGGCCGCGCTGCTTTTGGCTTTGATTATGACGGCCCTGGGCGCGCAGGTAAAGTACTGCCAGCTGCTGTGCATCGGCAGCATGGCAGCGTGCGCCGCCTGCCTGGCCCGTTAGTTGATCTGCCGGGCCGGCGGATTGCACTTGGGGCAGGGCAGCAGTTTGGAATATTCCGCGCTGTTCAGCGCGTCGTAGGAGAAAGAGGTCAGGGGCCACCACTGTTCGCTGACCGCGTCGCAGGTAGCGGAGGAATGATAATACTTGCCCTTGCCCGCTTTGTTGTAGTACAGGGTGATGCCGCTGGTGGCGGTCTTGGGCGCCGGGCTGGCGGTGGGCGCGATGGTGGAGCCGATCACCGGCCGATCCACGGAAACGGCCTGGTCCATGGTTTCGTTCACCACCGTGCCGCTCAGGGACTGGGGATCCACATACCAGTTCTGCCCGTTGCGGAACATGAGCACCTGCATCCGCTTCACCACTTGGGTGCCGGTGATTTCCGTCATGGCCACCTTGACCACGATGGTGCGGGTGGTGTCGCCGTCGCTGCCCAGCACGTTTTCAATGATGTACTCGTTGGGATGGTTGTCCAGCATCAGGTTCCACAGGGCGGTATCCGGCGAAGGCTGCTGGCTTTTCCAGGAAGGCAGCACGTATTCCAGCATCTGCGGCACGTTGCCCACGGCCCAGGCCTGCATAAACGCTTCCAGCTGCTTCTGCGCGGCAGAAACAGCGGCGGCCGCCGCGGCGGCGTTGGCGTTTTCTTCCGGCGCCGGCGTGGTGTAATTGCTCAGCACAGAGCCGTAGGCAGCCGGGTCCGTATCGGTAAACGAGGCCGCCGGATCGGGCCGCTGCTGCGCGGATACGTTGCGGCTTTCAGGATTCTGGCTGTTCATGAACAGCGCCAGGCCGATCACCAGCGCCAGCGCGCCGTACACCAGCGACAGGGTGCCCCGGGCGCTTTTGGCAAAGGCCTTCAGCAGCCACATGGCGGCCACGCTCACCGCCACGGCGGCCAGGAAGGCAAGGCGCAGCGGATTGGACGGAATGATCAGCGCCGCCAGAAAGAAAAGCGGCAGCCCCAGGCACACAATCAGCGACAGCAGGAAGTAGCGTTTTCCCGCCGGCTGAAAGGACGGCTGCTCCTGCTCTGCCGGGGCAGCCGGCGGCGGCGTGATATTCCGCCGCTTTTTCATATTGTGAAGCGGTGCTGAAGTATATTGACCGCGGTTTCCGTTCATAAAAAGCTCCTTTCCGTGAGCGAAAATTACAGCGTAGTATACCATACCCGGGGAAAGCGTGTAAAGGATTTCTTTCCCCCTACAAGGAACGCGCCGGCCCCGTTTTTTCTTCCCGGCACACCACCGGATAGGGCAGCGGCCGCACGAAGCCCAATTTGAGCGCCAGATCCCGGCTGATGGGCGTCATGGCGTCCCAATGGGGCCGCAGCCCCCGCCGGACGCACTGCAACAAAAAAGCCGCCGCGCAGCACGCGGCCAGGCCCTGCCGCCGGCAGTCCGGCCTGGTGTCGATTTCAATTTCCACCGAGTCCGCCGTGCGGGCATACACGCCGCAGCCCGCCGCCAGCGCGCCGTCCCGGAACGCCCCGATCATCAGGGCGTCCGCCGCAAAGGCCTGCGCGTCACCGTAGCAGGAGGCCAGATCCTCGCTCCACGCCGCAGCCAGGCACTGCCCGTAGGCTTCCGCGTCCCCCACGCGCACTTCGTATCCCGCCGGCGGCACGGCCAGGCGGCTGAGCAGCGCTTCGTCGAATTTTTCCGGCGTTTCCATCGCAAAGCGGGTCATGGCGACGCCGGCGCCCCACGCCCGGGCGATTTGCAGCCAGGCACGGCTGCCGTGAAACGTCAGAAAGCAATCGGGAAAGCAGGCCGCCGCTTCCCGGAAAAAACGCTCTTGCGCTTTGCCGCCCAGGAAAACGAAGCCCCGGGAAACCACCAGCGCCGCCGTTTTCGCGCTGTTCTCAAACGCCCTTCCGGTGTATCCTTCCAGGGCGGACAAAAGCAGCGTATCCCGGGTGCCGGGGAAGAAACGCTTCAGTTCTCCCCTTTCTTCCCGGGTCACTCGTTCATTCATCGATCTGCACCTTGTCCCGGCCGAACATATCGATCAGACCGTTCAGATTGTTTTCCTCCCGTTTCCGGGCCTCCGGATCCGCCGGCATTTCCGCGGGCAGCGCTTCAAAACGGGCGTTGGCCGCGCCGCACTGGTTCAGGGCGTTTTCCACCTTTTCCCGCCGGCCGGGGGCAGACAGCATGGTCATCATGAATTCCACCTCCGCGGCGAAGTACGCCCGGTAGGTGCCGTCCCGGAAGCCGCCGTACTTTCCCTGGGACAGGGGGCCGAAAATGGCCGGCTCCGTTTTTTTCAACAGCTTCAAGGCGTCGTTCCACACGTCCTTGGGCGCTTTGCTGCCCGCCGGCACCGGCGTTTCCACCACCTGCCGCAGGGCCGGGCCTGCCGGCGCAGGCTTGGGTAAGGGGGCCCTGGAATCGGCGGCGGATACCCGCACCCCGTTCTTTTCCAGCTCCGCCAGGCGGTTTTCCAGTTCCCCGATCCGCTCCAGCAGGGCCTGCACGTCCTTATCCTCCGGCTGATCGCAGGCTTTCAGGGCAAAGATTTCCAGCACGGACCGGGCCGACGCCGCCCAGCGGGTATCCGCCTCGGCGTGCAGGCAATCCTCAATCACCCGCAGCAGTTTTTCCGCGGAAAACGCCGCAGCCTGATCGGCATAGCGCCGGGTATTTTCGGCGCTGGCCCCCGGCAGGTTTTCCCCGGGATCGCACAGCTTGGCCGCCATCAGCAGCCGCAGATGAGCGGAAAAATCCTTCAAAAACACCTGCACATCCCGGCCGGTCCGCATCAGTTCGTCAATCATGCGCAGGGCCTCTCCCCCGCTGCGATGGGCAATGGCGTCGGCAAAGGAAAACAGGAACGCCCGGTCCGCCGTGCCCAGGGCGGACCGCACCGCCTCTTCCGTCACGGCGCCGCCTGCGCCCATGCACATATCCAGAATCGACAGGGCGTCGCGCATCCCGCCTTCCGCTGCACGGGCAATCAGGTTCAGCGCTTCTTTTTCCGCCTGCACGCCGCTTTTTTCCGCCACGGTTTCCAGGTGACGGGCGATCTGGTCCTCGCTGAAGCGGCCAAAGTCGAACCGCTGGCAGCGGCTGAGAATGGTGGCCGGGATTTTTTGCGGCTCCGTGGTAGCCAGGATAAACACCATGTATTCCGGCGGCTCCTCCAGGGTCTTGAGCAGCGCGTTGAACGCCGCGTTGGACAGCATGTGCACTTCGTCGATGATGTACACCTTGTATTTGCCGAACTGGGGCGGATAATCCACCTTCTCCAGCAGATCGCGGATTTCCTCCACCCGGCTGTTGCTGGCCGCGTCCATTTCATACACGTCGAAGGAAGCGTCGCTTTCGATGGTTTTGCAGCTTTCGCACGCGCCGCAGGGGTCGCCGTTCTGCGGGTTCAGGCAATTGATGGCCCGGGCCATGATTTTGGCCGCGCTGGTTTTGCCCGTGCCGCGGCTGCCGCAGAACAGGTAGGCGTGGGCGATGCGCCCGGTGGTCACCTGGTTGCGCAGCGTGCGCACGATGGCCTCCTGGCCCACCATATCGGAAAAGGTTTTGGGCCGCCAGACCCGGTACAATGCCTGATACACGGCGTTTCCTCCGTTCCTGTCACTTCAGTTTTTCCATCCGGCGCTGCAGCACGTCCGGCGCGGCCACGCTGTAGCCGAAAAAGCCCAGGGCCCGGCCCAGCTGGTAATAGACGCCGTGGTTGTAGCCCACCAGACGCGCCTTGCCAAAGTCGATGCCGCCGTCCCCGTCCATCAGTTCCTTCTTCACGCCGACCCGGACGATTTCCCCCAGGAACAAATCGTGGCTGCCCAGGGGCTGCACGCTTTTTACCTTGCACGCCAGGTACAGCGGGCATTCCCCGATGGCCGGCGCGGAAAACCCTTCCACCGCCACGGGCGTCAGGCCGCAGGCGGAAAATTTATCCACGTCCCGGCCGGATTTGACGCCGCAGAAATCCGTGGCGCGCAGGTTATCCTCGCCGCACAGGTTGATGATGAATTCCCCGCTGTCCCGGATGATGCCGTGGGAATACCGGGAAGGGCGCACGGAAACAGAGCACATGGGCGGATCGGAATTCACCGTGCCGGCCCAGGCGATGGTGACGATATTGGGCTTTTCGCCGGGCAGCGCGCAGCTGACCATCACCGCCGGCACAGGCGAAAGCAGGGTCCCCGGTTTCAGCGATACAAATTCCTTCATCCCGTTCTTCCTTTCTTCGTCAGCCCGCGGCGTGCGTTCCCGCCAGGATGCCGCAGGCAAAAGCAAATTGCAGGTTAAAACCCCCGCAGTCCCCGTCCACATTCAGCATTTCCCCTAGGCAGTACAGCCCGGGATGCCGGCGGGATTCCAGGGTGGCCGGGTCAAAATCCCGGCAGGCGATGCCGCCCGCCGTCACCTGGGCGTTTTCAAAGCCCCGCACGCCGGTCAGGGGAATGGCAAAGCAGGCCAGGAACCGCGCCATCCGATCCGGATCAAAGCCCTGCATCCGCTCCGCCAGCAGCCGGGGTGCCAGGCCCGTCAGGATGTCCTCCTGCGGCAGCATATGCCGCCGTTTTTCCAGGCATGCCCGCACCGGCGGCAGGTTCTTTTCCGCGTCCTCCGGCTCTGTCCGGTCCATGATCCGGGGGATCAGCCCCAGCATGGGGGAAAAATCCGCATACAGCACGGCGCGTTTTCCCTGATCCAGCAGCGCTTCCGCGTCCCGGCTCAGCTGCATGGCGCACACGCCGCTGACCCCGTAATCGGTAAACAGCACTTCCCCCTGGGCGGCGGATACGGGCTTTTTGCCTTCGCACAGCGTCAGCCTGGCCGGCAGACGCAGCCCGGACAGCCCTTTCACCGCGGCCTTTTCCGCCGTCAGCGGCGTCAGCGCCGGACGCGGAGAGACCAGGGTGTAGCCCAAATCTGTCAGCAGCCGGTAAGGGCCGCCGTCGTGGCCCAGCTTTCCGCCGGCCATGCCGCCGCAGGCCACGATCACTTTTCCGCCCGTCACCGCGCCCTGGGCAGTGTCCACCCGGAAGCCGCCGGGCAGCGGCGTGATCCCGCGGGCCGGCGTGTCGCAGCGGATCAGCACATTTTGCCTTTCCGCCGCCCGGCGCAGGGTATCCAGCACCGCGGACGCCTGGCCGCAGCCGGGATACATCCGTCCGCCCGCTTCCTCCACGGTGACCAGGCCCAGCCCATGAAAGAAGGACAGGACCCGGCTGACCGGACAGCGCTCCATCACCCGTCCGGCCCAGGCCGCGTCGCCAAAGTACCGCAGGGCGCCCGCATTGGCCAGGTTGCACCGGCCGTTGCCGGAGGCCAGGATCTTGCGGCCCACCCGGGGCGACGCCTCCAGCACCGTCACGCGCGCACCTTGCCCGGATGCGGAAAGCGCAGCGGATAAACCCGCTGCGCCTCCGCCGATGATGATCACATCGTTCCTGTTCATGTTGATTTTACTTGGTTCCGCTGGTGGAATGGGTGTAAGCATACTGAATGGCGCTCTGGTGGCCGAAATTGCCGTTGTAGCTGGCGTCCGTATCCACGTGGGCCGGGTTGCTGCTGCTGCCGTGGGTCTTGGAATTGACAAAGTGGACGCAGAACTGGCCGTTGTAGTTGTTGTCGGGAATCCGGTCGCCCTCATAGTTATGCGGGATGCCGTACATGGAGGCGGCGAAGGTCCGTCCGCCCACGGTGACCCACAGGGGCCGACGGCGCCAGGACTGCAGTTCCTGATCGCGGTCGGAGATCTCCTGGGCGTTGCTGACGCCATAGATCTGGCAGATGGCGGTGGTGTCGGCGCTGGTCAGAGGCTCGGCGTCGGCGTGATTGCCGCCGTACAGGCGCTGCGCCCGGAAGGAGATGCCGGTGTACACGTCGGTGATCACCGCGGTGACGCCGATGCCCCACACCTGCTGAATGTCGCCCTTGAACCAGTCCACCTTCTCCACGGGGTACAGGGTCGGGTTCACGGTGCTGTCATCGTAGGTGCCCACAGGCACGGTGTTGAACAGCGCGTGCTGGGTCTTTTCGCCGGCGATGCCGTCCTGGGTCAGCTTGTTGGCCTTCTGGAAGGCGATCACCGCCTGCTCGGTGCTGCTCAGGTATTTGCCGCTGACCTGGTTGGAGGCAAGATAACCCAGCTCCACCAGCTTCTGCTGCAGCTTGGTCACGTCCTCGCCCTCGCTGCCCTTGCTCAGGGTGCGGTATTCCGCTTCGGCGGGCGAGGAAGGATCGCCGGTCAGGTTATAGGCTTTCTTTTCGGCCGTGGTCAGCACCCGCACGAAATCGCCGTGCATCCAGCCGCTGACGCTGCCGTATTTGACGTTGTACCAGATGATGGTCCTGCCGGCGGCGGAGGAGGTGTCCTTGGCGTACTTGCCCAGGTAGTCCAGCTTGGTGCCGGCCTTCGATACCATGGTCAGTTCCTTGCCGGACAGGGACGCCGTCTTGCGGATGCGCACCTTGTCCGCCGTGGTCAGCGCCAGGTTGCTCAGATCACCGGACGCGGGATTGGTGGTACCGGTGGGATTGCTGGGCTTGGGGGTGGCGGTGGCGGCGGAAGCGGTGCCGCCGCTGGTCACGCGCACGTAGTTGCCGTGGATCCAGCCGGCTTTGCCGTTATACGACACTTTGTACCAGGTCACGCCGCCGGCGGTGGTCACGTCGGTAAAGCGCAGGGACACGCCGGACCTTTCCAGACGCGTCAGGGAATCGGCCTGGGTGCTGGGGCTCTTGCGGATAAACAGCTTGTCGATGGTGGTGATCAGGTCGCCGGACTTACTGCTGGCGCCGGGTTTGGGCGTAGCGGTGGCCTTGGGATCCGGCGTGGCGGTGGCGGCCGGCTTCGTGGTGGCCTTGGCGCTTACCTTGCCCAGGGTGCTGAGCACGTAGCCGTAATTGCCGATGGCGTCGGAGTAAACGTAATACCAGTCCTGGCTGCCGTAACGCTGGGTGCCGTAATAGGTCAGCTTCGTGTTCTTGTTCAGGCGGCCCAGGATCGTGCCGTTGGGCTGCTGGCGGAAATTGACGCCGCCCTTGGTCAGCGTCACGGTGCCCTGGGCGTCCGCCGCGGCAGGCACCGCCGTGGGCTGGCTTATCACCGTCTGGGACGCGCTGCTGATGATGATCCAGCAGTCGGACCGGATGTAGCCCGTGATGCCCTTGTAGGTGACGCGCACCCAGTTGTAGCCGCCCGCGCTGACCGGGCCGGCATCGTAATCCAGGTAGGTGTTGATCGGCACCTTGTTTTCATCCTTGCCGGTCAGTGCCGTGCCGTTGGGGGTTTTACGGATGTTCACATTGTTTTTCACCGTGCGGACCCGGCCCAGGGAATTGCCCGAGCCGCTGGGCACCACGGTGGAGGAAGTGCGCACGATGGTAGCCTGGCCGGTCA
Organism: uncultured Eubacteriales bacterium; assembly: GCA_902773895.1. Taxonomy (GTDB): domain Bacteria; phylum Bacillota; class Clostridia; order Christensenellales; family Aristaeellaceae; genus RUG563. Next base: position 6,792 of record CACYGB010000028.1, on the reverse strand, counting down.
CAGTGAAAAAGTTGCTGTGGACGTAGCCGGTGTAGGTGCGGGACGGCGCGGTGGGCGTGCTGCCGCGGACCTTGTACCAGGTGATGCCGTGGGCCTGCTTGGTACCCAGCACCTCCAGTTCCCACCCCTGGGGCAGCCGCGCCCAGAAATCACCGGAGGGATCGGCCGTTTTCCGGAAAAACACGTTGTCCGTGGTCACATAGCCGAATTCGCCGGTGCGCTCGATGACGCCGGCGCCGGTGGTATTGCTCAACAGGTTGCCGTTCACGTCGCAGGGGGCGTAGCAATCGGAATCCACATAGCCGGACGCGCCGTTGTATTTCACCAGCGCCCATTCCCGATTATTGTTGATCACGGTGCCGAAGCACTGCAGCACCGTGCCCACAGGAATCTGGTGATCGGCGTTGATGATCCTGCCGGCCGGGGTTTCCCGCACGTTGACCTGGTCCTTGATGGTGCGGATATAATCCTCAGCCAGCGCGGGCGCCGCAAACAGGGTGAGTGCCAGGGCCGCAGCCAGTGCCAGGGAAACCAACCGATTGAGCATTCCTGTTTCTTTCATAGAGACCGACTCCCCATCCAACAATTTATCAGTTCACGGATCGCGTCGTGCAAAAACGCATAGCCAAAAAGAAAGATACATTCTTTCTTTTGCATTGTATTACATTTTTGTTACATGGTCAAGAGCTTTTCGCAAAATATTTACAATCTTTTTGAATCAACTGCCCTTTCTGATGCTTTACGCCGTAAAAGAATTATGATATACTATGCTCGGTGTATATTATTAAGGAAAGGATTTCCTTGACTTATGGATATGATCAGCATCATTGAAGACAAGAAAATGGGGCGCGCGCTGTCCAAAGAACAGATCGCGTTCTTTGCCAGGGCCGCCGCGGATCATACCGTTCCCGATTACCAGCTGGCAGCCCTGCTGATGGCCATCCGCCTGAACGGCATGGACGCCCGGGAAACCGCCGACCTGACCATGGCCATGGCCGCTTCCGGCGATATGCTCACCCCCGACGTGGGCGGCGTTCCGGTGGACAAGCACTCCACCGGCGGCGTGGGCGACACTACCACCCTGGTGCTGGCGCCCCTGGTGGCGGCCTGCGGCGGCAAGGTGCTGAAAATGAGCGGCCGGGGCCTGGGCCACACCGGCGGCACGGTGGACAAGCTGGAAAGCATCCCCGGCATGGTGGTGGACCTGCCGGAGGACAGGTTCCTGGATATCGTGCGCACCGTGGGCTGCGCCGTGGCGGGCAAAAGCGCCCAGCTGGCCCCCGCCGATAAAACGCTTTACGCCCTGCGGGACGTGACGGCCACGGTGGATTCCATCCCCCTGATCGTCAGCAGCATCCTGAGCAAAAAGTTCGCCGCAGGCGCCAAGGCCATCGTGCTGGACGTGAAAACGGGCTCCGGTGCGCTGATGCCCACGCTGGACGCCTCCATCGCCCTGGCCCGGGCCATGGTGGACATCGGCCATCATGCCGGCCGCAGCATTGTGGCCGTGGTGTCCGGCATGGAGGAACCCCTGGGCAGCCATGTGGGCAACGCCCTGGAGGTCAAGGAAGCCATCGACATCCTGGCCGGCCGCGCAGGCGGACCGCTGAAACAGGTTTCCCTGTTCCTGGGGGCCCAGATGCTGGTGGCCAGCGGCATCGCCGGGGATGAAGCGCAGGCGGACCGCCTGCTCAACGCCGCGCTGGATTCCGGACGCGGCCTGGAAAAATTCAAGGAAATGATCACAGCCCAGGGCGGCGACTGCCGCGTGTGCGACGACGTGCGTCTGCTGCCCGCGGCGCCGGTGATCCGCTCTATGGTTGCCAGGGAAGGCGGCTATCTGGCCCACGTGAACGGCACGGCTCTGGGCATGGCCGCCCAGCGGATGGGCGCCGGGCGCATTGAAAAGGACGACGTCATCGACCCCGCCGTGGGCTTTGTGATGAAAAAGCGCATCGGCGATTTCATCCGCCCCGGGGACGAAATCTGCACCCTGCACGCCAGGTCGGAGGCCTCCGCCGCTGAAACGGAGCAGCGCATCGCCGCCGCCCTGACCCTCTCCCCCGACCCCGCGCCCAAGGCCCGTTTGCTTTACGCGCTGGTCACGCCCCAAGGCGTGAAGCAGCTGACGGAATAAACGTACAAAAAGGAGAAAACGCGATGAAAAAGCTGATTGCTCTTTTGCTGGCCCTGCTGATGACCGCCGGACTTTGCCTGGCGGAGGAAACGGAAGAAAACGCTTACCTGACCCAGGAAGAAATGGAAATGTACCTGGATCTGGTAGTGGGCGACGCCATTGACGCCGGCGCGGAGGTGGCCCAGGTCAATCCGGATACCGGCGTAACCACCATCGCCTTTGGCCAGAACGGCCAGCTGCTGATCGCCGATGAACAGCTGACCCCCACCAGCGCTGCCCTGGGCGCCGTGCTGACCAGCGAGCAGGAGGACCTGCGGGGCATCCGCATGGGCCAGAGCCTGCTGGATGTGCTGGCGGTGTATCCCAACGACAATCCCGCGCTGACCGGCACCCGCTACGACGCGGTGCTCTACGTCAACGGCGAAAAGCCGGAAGCCACCGTGGGCTTCCTGCTGCGCGACGGCCAGCGGGTCACGGAAGTGACGCACCTGGTGTTCACCTGGACGGACGATAAGGTGTTCCGCACCGGCATCACCTATACCCTGGACCAGGACGTCGTGACCGGCATCCGGATTTTCGGCCTGGACGCGCCGGTGGAGGAAAGCGACGCCCTGCAGCAGATCGCCGACGCGGCCGCGCTGCAGGAAATCAGCGAATTCACGCCCTTTCCCCTGTCCTACCGCGGGGATGACCTGCCGCCCTTTGAAGCGGCGGACTTTTCCTTCGCCGGCATCCGGTTCGACGCCCTGAATCCCCAGGAAGCCGAAGCCGCTTTCGGCAAGGCCAAGGTGGACGAGTGGATGGAGGATTCCACCGGCGAATTCCTGCGCACCCTGCAGTGGGATGGCATCAGCCTGGTGTTCCTCTACAATGCCCAGAAAGCATTCCTGCGGGTGGACAGCCTGACAGTGAACGACGATGTGCTGGAAGGTCCCCGGGCCGTGCGCATCGGCGACACCCTGGACGGCGTGCTGTACCGCTTCCGCCATGGGGACAACGCCGCGCTGCAGAACGCCGTGGCCCTGTACGGCGACGGGGAAACGGCGCCGTACGCCGTGCTGTCCTACGGGGAAACCACCGCCACCCTCACCTACGCCGCGTCCGCATCCGACGGCGCCGCCTCCGTTCTGTGGCAGATGACGTTCGCGGACGGCCAGCTGATCCATTACCGGATGCTGCTGCGGTAAAAACCGTTTTCTCCCGCTTCTCCGTCCGCCTTTCCGGCGAAGGGAAGCGGGATCGTCCTGTTTATTTGTACTTTCGGAGGCGCTTGCTTCATGCGGATCGATCTTACCTGCCCTGTCGAATTATGGCATTGCAAAATGCCCACTGCAGACAACCCTGTGTTCAGCATGCAGGTGTATAACCTGTCCGACCTGGAAGTGAACAGCGTTCAGGTGTGCGTGCTGTGCTACGACCAGGAGGGCGAACAGTACGCCCGCCACGTGGAACGGCTGCAGGGGCTGGAAATCCCGGCCCGGCACGCCTACGAGCTGAACCTGGCCCTGGAAGAAGCGGTGGAAGCGCAGGACCTGGATGTGATCATCGAGAAAGCCTGGTTCGTGGACGGCACGGTTTGGCGCCGGGGAAACACGGCCCCGGCGGAATACAAGCCCTCGCCGTCCCTGAAAGGGCCGCAGCTGCGCGTGATGCAGGAGCTGGCCGGCCCGGACGCCGTGTGCTATCCCAGCGACCAGGGCAGCGTGTGGGTCTGCGTGTGCGGCCGTGCCAACGCCGCCCGGGACGAGGAATGCCGCCGCTGCCGCCGGGACAAGCACGAGCTGTTTACCAAGCTGAATGAAGCCGCCATCGAGAAGATCATCTTCACCCGGCAAAACGCCCTGGAAGAACAGCAGCGCCGCCAGCGGGAGGAAGCCCGGCGCGCCGCCCAGGCCAAGGAAGCCGCTGAATCCCGCCGCCGGAAGATCCGCAAAATCGTCATCACCTCCGCCGTGTCGCTGCTGCTGCTTTGCGGCATCGCCTACGGCGTCTATTTCCACGGCATCCCCTACTACCGCTATTACCAGGCCAACCGCGCCCTGGAAGGCAACCAGTACGACGCCGCCAAAGAGCAGTTCCTGGCCCTGGGTGACTACCGCGACAGCGCCGATATGGCCAGGGAATGTGATTACCGCGCCGCCCTGTCCGCCCTGAACGGCGGCACCTATACCTCCCTGCGCGCCGCATGGAACGGCTTTGACCAGCTGGAAGATTACAAGGACAGCGAATCCAGAGCCCAGGAAGCCCGCTACATCTACGCGGAAAAGCTGCTGGCCGCCAACAACTGGGAAGAAGCCATCGCGCTGTACGAGCAGGTGCCCTCCTACAGCGACGCCCGCATGAAACGCAATCAGGCGGCCTACGACTGGGCCGCCGACCTGATGGCCAAGGGCGAATTCGCCCAGGCGCAGGAAAAATTCCTTTCCCTGGGGGATTATCAGAACGCCGCCTCCCAGGCCCAGGAATGCCAGTACCTGCTGGCCCTGAACAGCCTGCAGACCGATCCTGCCGCCGCCATCGAGCTGTTCCGGGCGCTGGATGATTACCGCGACAGCCCTGTCCGGCTGCAGTCCGCCTACTATGCCGCCGGCTCCCAGTACTACGACGAACAGGATTACGACACCGCCGCCGAGTACTTCCTGGCCGCCGGGGATTACAGCGACGCTTTCCGCCGGGCCACCCAGTGCCTGTACACGCCTGCCGTCAACGCCATGAACAGCGGCGACTATGCCCGGGCCGCGGAAATGTTTGAAAAGATCGTGGGCTATCAGGACGCCAAGGAGCGCCTGGCCCGGTGCTACTATCAGATCGGCCTGGCCCTGATGAAGGAAGGCGCCTACGACGGCGCCATCAGCAACTTTGCCCTGGCGGCCGACGACCTGCCCGAGGCGGAGGAAGCACGCAAGGAATGCGTTTACCTGACCGCCATGGGCCTGCTGGACAACGGCCTGACCCAGGACGCCATCACGCTGCTGGCCACCATCAGCACCTACAAGGACGCGGGCAAGCAGATGAACCAGCTGCTGTACGCCCAGGCGGGCGACAGCATCGAAAGCAAGGATTACCCCGCTGCCATCGAAACCCTGGAGCAGCTGGGCCAGTACGCCGACAGCGAAGCGGAATTGAAAGCCGCCCGGCTGGCCTACGCCAAAACGCTGATCGACGGCAACCAGTATGAAACCGCCATCGAGGTGCTGTCTCCCCTGGACGGCTTCCCGGACGCGGAGGAATACATGAACCGGGCCCGCTACCTGCTGGCCCTGGACCTGAAATCCCAGAACAAGCTGGACGAAGCCCTGCCTATCCTGGAAGCCCTGGGCAACTACGCGGACGCCCGTTCCCAGTATGAGGACTGCGTGTACCAGACGGCCTCGGCCCTGGCGGAAAAGGGCGAACTGGCCGACGCTTCCGCCCTGTTTGGCACCATCGCCGGCTACCAGGACGCCACCGACAAAATGCAGAGCTATGCCTACCAGGCGGCTGCCGATGCCGCGGAGCAGGGCGATCTGGCCGGCGCCGCCGCCCTCTACGCCAAAGCCGGCACCTACCAGAACGCCGAAAAGCTGGCGCAGTCCACCGCCGATCAGTACTACGCCACCGCCTATGAAAAGGCCAAGGCCGCCATGGGCAAAAAGGATTACCTGACCGCCGTGGAAACACTGGCTGAAATCAAAATGGAATTTGTGCCGGAAAAATACGCCGATATGCCGGGATTGTATAAGGAAGCGTGCTATCAGTACGCCGAAGCCCTGTATTCGGCCAAGAAGCCCTTTGAGGCGCTGAAATACTACCGCCTGATCACCGACTATAAGGACGTTTCCTCCAAGAAGCTGAACCGCTCCGTGTACCGGATCATGAGCAATTGGGAAAGCGCCAGCAAAAATATGCGCATGTCCTTCCTGGAGGACGGAACCTGCGTCATCGACGGCAAAGCTTCCTATTATATCGTGGGCGTCAACGGCGCCTACGCCCTGTCCGTTGGCGACAGCCCGGATAACCTGACGTATACCTACAACATCCTGTCCCTGAACGACAAGGAGCTGAACATCCGCAACGTGAAAACCAAGACGGTGTATAAGATGAACAAAGTGGATTGAAGGGGTTCCGTCGGGGGCTTCTTCAGCCCCGGTAGCCCTCACTTAGCGATAAAAATGTGATCTTAGTCCAACTTACCGACGAAGCGGTAAAAAATCTCGATTTCCTGATCTTTGTAGCCGGAAGCAAGTTTCACCGGCTCATGGATCAGGTTTTTTCAATCAGCGTGTTCAGCAGTTCAGCGGTCAGTTCGGTGGGATATTCGTACTGCCTGACCAGATTGATCCACTTTCCCGTGTCCTCAACAGTCTGATGTTCTTTCTCTATGGATACCTGGAGCTGGCTAATCTTCTCCTCGATTTCCTGCTGTTCTGCCTGATACTTCTGAGAAAGCATCTTGAAGTTGTATTCCGTGATACGTTCATCTACCCAATCCTCGTACACCTTGGCGAATCGGCGATCCACGTCCTCTTTTCGTTTTTCTGCCTTCTTCAGTTCGGCAGTCTGCTTTTTGAGGACCGCTTGCCTTTCCTGATCCGTGGTGCTAAGCAGCTTTTGCAATAGTTCCTGTTCGTCCGTATGGGCTCGTTCAACCCAATACTGGATACGGGAGAGGATAT
>CACYGB010000027.1 GCA_902773895.1 uncultured Eubacteriales bacterium | reverse complement strand
TCGCCCGACAGGAATACTGCCGCAAGCACAACTGTGAGCCGGACGACGTGGGCATTTTCTTCATTACCCCCTGCCCCGCGAAAATGACGGCCATCCGCTCCCCCATCGGCCAGAAAAAATCGGCGGTGGACGGCGCGATTTCCATGATGGAAATCTACGGCATGCTGATTCCCCATCTGGGCAAGAAAATAGAAAACCCCACCCCTGCCTCCTCCACCGCCTACGGCATCGGCTGGGCGTCCAGCAGCGGAGAGGCCAGCGCCGTCTGCCCGGAAAACTCCCTGGCGGTGGACGGCATCCATAACGTGATCCGTGTGCTGGAAGAAATTGAAAACAACAGGCTCAACGACCTGGTTTTCTTTGAAGGCAACGCCTGCATGGGCGGCTGCGTGGGCGGCCCATTGACGTTTGAAAACAACTATGTTGCCAAGAATACGGTGCGCAAGCTGGTGGACAACGGAAAGAAAGTGCATCCCGTCGATGATGTGCCCGCTTCCCTGATGACCAAGTATCCGCTGTACAACGACACGCCGGTAGAGCCCAACAGCGTCATGAAGCTGGACGACAACCTGATGATCGCCATGCAGAAGATGGAGCGCATGAACCAGATCCTGGAAAACCTTCCGGGCTACGACTGCGGCTCCTGCGGCTCCCCCACGTGCCGCACCCTGGCGGAAGACATCGTGCGCGGCTTTGCCAGCGAAATGGACTGCATCCATATCCTGAAGGATCAATTGAAGGTCATGGCCCAGCAAATGGTGGAGTTGGCCCAGACCAAGCGTGAATAAGGAAGAGGAGGAAACCCTTTTGACTATTGCAGAACTGGCTTCCCTGATCGAAGCGAAAAATGAAACGCCTTCCCTGCCCCTGGACCGGGAAATCACCTGCGGCTATACCTGCGACCTTTTGTCCTGGGTCATGGCCCACGGGGAAGAAGGCATGGCCTGGGTCACCGTGCAGACCCATATGAACGTGGTGGCCGTGGCCGTGCTGGCCGATATGGCGTGCGTGATCATGCCGGAAAACATCGACATGCCCAAGGAAAGCATCGATAAAGCGGCCGACGAAGGCCTGGTAATCCTGAAAAGCCCCTTGAGCGCCTACGCCATCTGCGGGCGCATGGCCGCGCAGCACATCCCCGAAAAGGCTGAATAACCATGGAACTGTTTGCCGATCTGCACATCCATTCCTGCCTTTCCCCCTGCGGGGACAACGACATGACCCCGGCCAACATCCTGGGCATGGCCGTAGTGAAGGGGCTGGACATGGTGGCGATTTCCGACCACAACGCCGCGCGCAACCTTCCCACGGCGCAGAAGATTGCCGACGTGTACGGCCTGCTTCTGGTGCCGGCCATGGAAATCACCACCCGGGAAGAAGTGCATATGCTGGGGTATTTCCCGGATGTGAAAGCGGCCGTGGATTTCGGCGACATGCTCCGGGAGCATTTGCCTGCGCGGAAAAACAAGCCTTCCCTGTTCGGGGATCAGCTGATCATGGATGAGGACGACCAGGTGATCGGCGAGGAAGACGCCCTGCTGATCGGCGCCACCGACCTGCCGCTGGCCGAGGCCGCCGCGCGGGTGCGGGCCTGGGGCGGCGTGCCGGTGCCGGCCCACATCAACCGGGGCAGCAACGGGCTGCTGATCAACCTGGGCATGATGCCGGATGACCCCGTATTCCCCACCGTGGAGGTATGGCGGCACCTGCCCTGCCCGATGGAGCCGCTGGAAAACCGGCATGTGCTCCACTCCTCCGACGCCCATTACCTGGGCGATATTCTGGAAAAGGAATCCGTCCTGCACCTAAAGGAGAAAAGCGTGGCCGCCTTCCTGGAATGGATCGACAGCAAAAAACAGTGATTGCCTCCCGCTTCCTGCCATAGAATGGAACGGGAGGTGATTTTTCATGTGGCAGTGGGAAGAGCGGGTGCGCGCCCAATGCTATCCCGCGTCCAGGGGGATCCTGCTGCAGGCGGCCGGCGGCGCGCTGATCCTTGCCGGCATGCTGCTGATCCTGCTTTGCGTGCCGGCCCGGGCCTGGGTGACATTCGTCGGCGCAGCGCTGATCCTGCTGGGCCTGCTTCTGATCCGAAAATAAGGAGGTGGCGTTCGTTTTGTCCATGTATGTTCTGTGTATCCGCGCCCCGGGGCATCCGCGGCATCCTGCGGCTGATGCGCCGTGTCAAAAATCCAAAATAAAAAAACGCTCTGCCACTTCAGCAGAGCGTTTTGGGATGGATCGCTATTCAGTCCGCCAGCGTTCCCATGGGGTCCCAGGGCGCCAGCTCGATGGGCTTTTGATCGGCCAGCGCCGCCGCGCCGCCCAGGTATTCCTTTTCCACCGCGGCCTGGAACACATATTCATCGAACCAGGTATCGGAGCAGATATAGTATCCCTTGGCGCCGTTGGCGTCGCCCCAGCTGTTTTCAATCTTCCAGCGATTGGGCTTGCCGTCCTCCAGGTTCACGCCGGTGATCACCATGGCGTGGTTCATGGCGGCATACCAGTAATTCAGGCTGTCTTCCTTGGAAATGGTCAGGTCCAGGCCGGTGAGCAGCTCCATGTTGTAGGACTGATCGTCCCAAACGCCGCTTTCCCGTTCGCCGAATTTGCCTACGTCGCTGCCGAACCAAACCACCTTGCCGGCCTGCAGCTGCCGGATGATGGCCTGCTTGAATTCATCCATGGGCAGGTTCAGGTGCCGCACCTCCCGGCCGCCCACCACGTTGCCCAGGAACTGAACGGTGAAGGTTTTGTGATACGGCTTGTCCGCCGTGGGCGCGTGGATGATGCTGACGATTTCCTCCAGCAGGCCGCCCACGTATTTTTCACAGAAGGTAAGCGGCGTATAGCCCCGTTCGATATGATAATTCTTGTCCTTGTCCACATATTCGAAGTCGAAGGCCTTGGGCGGCTCGGTATAGCAGCTGCACAGGAAGCCGTACACCCGGTCCAGCATATCCGCCTTGGCCCGCTGGATTTCTTCCTCCGCCGCACCGGTCCTGACCATGCCGCGCAGTTTCGCGGCGCACGCCTTCAGGCTGCGGTTCAGGGTCTTGTTCATGCTGGCGGTATGGCAGGACTGATACGTTTCGTCGTACACATCCTTGGGCACCACGCCGTATTTGCGCACGATGTTGGCAAACATGTCCCACTGTCCCCCGTCGTGGACGCCGGTGTTCAGGATAAACGCCACCGTGCGGTCATCGGCAGGCTTGTCCGCCGTTTCCAGGATGCTTTCCAGGAAATAATTGGCCCGCTCGAACTTATCCCAGAAGGCTAGGTAACTTTGGGACAGTTCAAACGCTTCCAGGTTCAACTGCTGGGCGATCCGCTCCCGCAGCACGTTGGTGGCGGCAAACAGCCAGCAGCGGCCGCTGCGCTGCTGATTGGCCACGGGCAGCGTAGGCAGATCAATGGAAAATTTCTGCCGCATGGCGAAAGCGGCCTTGGAAACGAAGGAAACGTCGTACAGATCCGTTTTGCTCAGGGCCAGGGTGGCCAGCTGGCGTTCCGGCGACGCTTGATAATTCCGGGACCAGGCATTCAGCTGTTCCGGAGTGACAGGCATAGGCTTCATCGGTGCATCCATCCTTTCCGCTGTTCAATTGACGCTGCTATTATAGCGCAATTCCCCTTGGGCCGCAAGCGCCTCCGTCCTCCGGTGCAAAAGAAAAACCCCGCCGCTTTGAAATGCCCGGCGGGGAAAAAGCGCGTCAGAATTTCCATCGGATCTGGGTCACATACCACACTTTTCCGTCTGTTTCCAGCACGATGCGGCCTTTGTCATGGGTCACATATTTGATCCCCTTGTTGCGCATCTGGTACGCCGTATCCCGGGTAGCCCGCTCCCAGTTGTTGGCAAACACCAGTTTGGGGCTGACGGCATCCAGGAACTCCTCCACGCAGATATTGTAGGCGTGATGCGGCATCTTCATGATGTCGGCCCTCAGGTAGGTGATGGGCACCTGGTGCAATAGCACCTTCTCCGTCGTGGGCACAATATCGGCTGTCAGCAGCAGGGTGGCTTCCCCGAAGGTGATGTGCATTACGGCGCTCAGCTGGTTGGGGTCATGCCCCCGTTTGTTCCAGAACACCCGGACTTTGGCGCCGCCGTAATTCAGCAGCTGATTCTGCTTCAGGAAGCGCACCGGGATCTTTTTCTTCTGCATCAGCTTCAATGCCTGACGGTGCAGATCCTCCGCTTCCTTGTTGAAAGGGTCCTTATAGTTTTTGGGGAAGCTGGTCATGAATTCATCCGCCGTAAGGCCCTTGTTCTGCACCATGCGGATCAGGCCCAGCAAATGATCGTCGTGGGGATGGGTGTTGAAAATCGTGTTGACGTGCACCCTGCCTTTTTTATCGGTCAGGCCCAGTTCTTTGTAGGCCTTCATCAGGTCGTTGACCCATACCTTCCAGGCGTCGATGATCATGTTTTTTCCGCCCACCTGCAGCAGCATGGAATCCGTGCCGGGCGTTTTGAAGACGATCAGGCGCATCAGTTTCCGGCTGTTCCAGTCCTTGGGCGGCTGTTTGTTCAGGTACACCTTCACTTCTCCCAGGGCTGACGCGCAGGCGCAAAGCACCGCCAGCAGGCACAGCAGGCAGCTGATCCGTTTTTTCATGTTTCTATCCCCTTCACGCTGTTTCAACAAAATTATAATGGAAACGGCCGTCCATGGCAAGCGCTGATTTGTCAGATATTGATATTTTTCTGCAAATATCCGATGCCGTCTGCCGGCGGTTCCCGGCTTTCCTTCTGCGGCAAACCATGGTATAATAAAGCAGGACTTCCCATGCAAACGGCATGCCGGCGAAAACGGAAAGGACGGACATCATGCGACTGACCACCCTGTGCTATGTGGAAAACGGCGGCTGCTACCTGATGCTGCACCGCGTGAAAAAGGATCAGGATGAAAATGCCGGCAAATGGATCGGCATCGGCGGACATATGGAGGAAAATGAATCCCCGGAGGAGTGCATCCGCCGGGAGGCCATGGAGGAAGCCGGCTTGACGCTGAAAAACCTGCGTCTGCGCGGTATCCTGACGTTTTTACTGCCGGATTGGGGCAACGAATTGACCTTCCTGTACACAGCAGGCGCGGACAGAACTGAGCTTCCGCCCTGTTCCGAAGGCGTGCTGAAATGGGTCCCTGTGGAGCAAATTCCGGCCCTTCCCCTTTGGGAAGGCGACCGGGTCTTCCTGCCGCTGCTGCAAACGCGGAACGACTGCTTTTCCCTCAAACTGAGCTACGCGCCGGGTGGCAAACTGACGTCCTGGCAGCTGGCGGATGAATGATAAAAGCGTTCCGATCATGGAAACAAAAAAGAAGATCCGTTGATCTTCTTTTTTTGTATAGGGTTTCAATCCATAGCCGCGCCGTCCGCGTTTCCCTGTCCGATCATCCGAACGCCGTTTTTCCGTCATTCCTCCGGCAGAAAGGTGATCCGCTGGTTTACCGCGTCCACCCGGGCCTGGACGCCGAAGGGCAGGATGCACCGCGGCTGGGCATGGCCGATGGACAGGTTGCACAGAACGGGCAGCGCGGGATCCGCGATCACGTCCCGCAAAAGCGCCCGGTACTCCCGGTCATAGGCTTCATCCATGGGTTTTCCCACCAGCACGCCGGACACGGCGCCGAATACGCCCGTCCGTTTCAATGCTTCCAATGCCGCCCTGTATTTTTCAGGCGGCATTTTTTCTTCGCTGCTCTCCAGCAGCAGGATGCGGCCGTGCCAGTCCTCCGGAAACAGGCCGTATTTCCGGCAAAGCACCGGCATGTCGGTATATCGCTCCCCGCTGAAGAAATCATACAGGGAATCAATGCAGCCGCCCAGGATCTTACCCGAAAACACCGGCGGCCCCTGCAGCAGCTCAAAGCCCCGGTTGGGATGGCTGCGCAGCGGCTTGCCCACCTGATCCGGGCCGAAGGACGCCCTTTCCTCATACCACACGCCGCTGGGCGCCACCTCCCGGATCCCGCCGGTTTGAATCAGTTCCTCGAAATACCGCCGGGTATAGGGCAGAATTCCGTCCCCAAGCTCGCAAATATCAGACAGAAAGCTCTGGCCATAAAACGAACGGATTCCCACTTTGTGCAGCATGAAATGATTCAGTGTGGTGTCGGAAAACCCGAGAAAGACCTTTTGCGCCGCCGCCTTTTTCAATTCGTCATGGTCGAACAGGTACGGCAGCAGCCGGTAGGTATCGTCCCCGCCGATGGCGCACAGGATCATGTCGATGTCCGGATCCGCCATCGCCTGCAGCAAATCGGCCGCCCGGGCTTCCGGGTGACGGGCCACATAATCCATGCCCTTCAGGGCGTTCGGCATAAACCGCACCGTCAGCCCCATTTCCTCCAGCCGGCGCAGACCGATTTCCAGTTCATGCCGGGCAAAGGGTTCGCCCAGGATCCCGCTGGACAGGCTGACCACAGCCACCGTGCGAATCATCCAATCCCCCATTTCCTTCAGTTCCTGCTTTCCTGCGCCGCGGCGCGCAGATCCTCCTCGGTGATCTGCATCAGCGATTCCCGGGTCAGGGGCGCCTTGCCCTGGGCCAGGCGGTCCGCCTGGGCGGCAATGGCCCTTTCAAACAGGTTCCTGACGCCCCGGGCATTGCCGAAGCCCTCCACATCCCTGCTTTTTTCCGTCAGGATCTCCTCCAGCGGCTGCCGGGCATCCTCCGCCAGGGTATAGCCGCTCTTTTCACAGCGCATCAGGAAAATATCCCGCATTTCCTCCACGGTGTAATCCGGGAAATGCATAAAGCGGTTGAACCGGGATTCCAGGCCCGGATTGGAGTGCACAAACTCCTGCATCAGTTCGGTATAGCCTGCCACGATCACCACCAGGTCGTCCCGGTGATCCTCCATGGCCTTGAGCAGGGTATCCACCGCCTCCTGGCCGTAATCCGTGCCGCCGCGGTTGGTCAGGGCATACGCTTCGTCAATGAACAGCACGCCGCCCTTGGCCTTTTCGATCGCTTCGGCGGTTTTGATGGCCGTCTGCCCTACGTAGCCGGCCACCAGTCCGCTGCGGTCCACCTCCACCAGCTGGCCCTGGCTCAGCACGCCCAGGCTTTTGTAGATGCGGGCCATCAGCCGCGCCACCATGGTTTTGCCCGTGCCGGGGTTGCCGGAAAACACCATGTGCAGCGAAAGATCGGGAGATGGCAGGTCGTGCTCCTTCCGGGCTTTCACGATTTCCACCCAGTTGATCAGGCTGTCCACCTGTTCCTTGATCTCATTCAGGCCGATGTAGCCGTGCAGTTCTTTTTTCAGCTCGTCGATGCTCTCCGGCTTTTCCTCCGGTTTTTCTTCCGTCTTCTGCGGCTGCTCCGACTTTTGGTTCTTGCTTTCAGCCGCTTTTTCTTCCGGTTTTCCGTCCGTTTTTTCGGGAACCGCGGGCGTTTTGGGCATGCCCCATAAATCTTCCCCGATGGTTTTCATCCGCTGGTCCAGCAGCCCCCGCATGATGTCGTTCTGCAGCCGGATGATTTCATCCCGACGGTCTTCCATCTTTCCATCCCCCTGTTTTCTTTCCGGATACGCGCAGACGCGGTCCGGCGATTCCTTCGTTTCCAACCCGGCAGAACGCGCCTGTCTGCCGGGAAAGGCTCCGCTTCCGCCATGTCATGACCATGATAACCCATTCGGCGCAAAAATGCAAACGACGCTGTTTCAGAATACCCCTTGCACCAGCAGCATATAGCACAGCGTACCGCCGGCGATGGACAAAAGCATCTGTCCCTTCCACCGATGCAGCAGCGCCACCGTCAGGATGCCCAGGGCCTCCGGCAGGCCGCGGCTGCCGGACAGCGGATCGACCTCTTTCAGGCAGTACACCACCAGCAGGGAAAAAACAGCCGAAGGCAGCACCCGGCCCAGGTATAGAACGAACCGGGGCATGGATTTGCGGAACGCCAGAAAGGGCAGGAACCGGGTGATCTGGGTCGCCAGCGCCGCCAGGGCGATGGTCAGGATCTGCTGCCGCACCGTCATGCCGCCGCCCTCCCCTCGATGGGCCGGCGCAGCAGCGTCAGCCCCAGCAGAATCAGCGCCATGGAGGGCAGGATAAAGCGGTCCGGCCCGAACAGCATAAGGCACAGCACCGAGGCCGCCAGCCCCAGCACGGCGCTGTCATGGCTCCTGTCCTTCCGCCACTGATTCATGAAAATCACCACGAACATGGCGGTCATTACAAAATCCAGCCCCTTCGTGTTGAAATGCAGCAGGGAGCCGAACAGGCCGCCCAGCGCGGCGCCGGAAATCCAGTACAGCTGGTTCAGCAGCGTCACAAAGAAATAGAACCAGCCCCGGTCGACCCCTTCCGGAACCGAAGTAACGCAGTTGACGGAAAAGCTTTCGTCGCACAAGCCAAAGATCAGATACAGGGTTTTCCAGCCCAGGTTCCGGTATTTGTCCAGCATGGAAATACCGTAGAACAAATGCCGGGCGTTGATCATCAGGATCATCAGAAAAGCGCCCAGCGGATCAAAGGGACCCGTCAGCATGCCGGCCAACGCAAATTCGGCGGAGCCGGCAAACACCGTGACCGCCATCAGCGTGGGGTATAAAAAGCCGAAGTCCAGGGAACGCGCATAGATCCCGTAGGTCATGCCCAGAAACAAAAAGCCCGTTAAAATCGGCACCGTGTGCGGAAAAGCGGCCTTCAGCGCTTTCCGGGCCCCGTGGCTGGATGGCATGCAATCGCTTCCTCCCTGCTGGAAATCGTATCCATTGTATCGGACAGACTTCCGCAAAGCAAGGCAAATACTGATTATTTTTCGTATTTCTTCAGTGTTTTCAGGAAAGCCTTCCGTTCCTCCGGCACCCGGCAGCTTTCCAGCGCTTTCTGAATGGCTTTGTTCCGCGTCCAGGGCTCCAACTGATCCAGGCACGGCAGCGCCGCGTCATACTGCTTGGCCAGCGCCGTCGCGAAATACCAGGCGATCATCATGTTCACATAATACGCGTCCGACCGCACCGACGCCGCCCATTGAAGGTAAACCGGGTCAAAATCCGCGTCCAGAAAATGCTGCATCAGCATTCCCAGGCCAAAGCGCACCGTGTACGGATGCGCCGAATGAAGCCAGCGCTGAATGTACGGCAATAATTCCCGTCTGTGTCTGCGGAAGCATTTGGGCGACATCTGGTCGCAGGTGGCCCAGTTGTCCACATACGGCAGGAACGCTTCCACCCCGCGCATGCAAAGATCAAAGTCCTTTTCCTCTGCCAGCAGAAACGCGTGCAGCTGGTTTTCGTCAAAATACCGGTGCGGCAGCCGAACCAGAAAAGCCGCCGTATCCGGCTGATGGGCAGCTTCCCGGGCCAGCGCGCGCAGCGCCGGCGTGCGGACGCCCAAATAAGCCCCGGCCTCTGATCCCGGGATCAGTTTTTTCTGCAGCTCTCCGTAAGGCAGATCGCGCATCTGCATCATCCGGGCCAGCAATTCCTCCGGCGTCATACGCTCACCCCGTTTTTTTCGTATTATACATAAAAACAGCCGGCCTGACAAGCAAGTCAGCGCCGGCAAAACGAAAGGGCCGCGGTTCCTTCGCCCCATCCCCGGGGATACGGGAATCCCCAAAAGGGCCGCGGCCTTTTGCCATGATTTTTTCCGCATTCAGCAGGCTTTGTCTTCCTCCAGGATCCGGCGGGCACAGTCGAACAGCTTGCGGTGGCCCCGGGCGTTCAAATGGATGCCGTCCCGGCAGTAGAGCTGCCCGAACTGACGGTCCCGCAGAAGGTCGCCGCGGAAATCCAGCAGCCGCACGTTTTCCTCCCGCGCCACGTCCCGCACCGCGTCGGCATACTGCTCCTGCCAGCGGTACATCATGTGGGCATCGCCGCCCAGGTAAGTCAGAATGGCGCCGCCATCCAGCCCCCGGGACACCCAGCGGAAATACTTCTCCCCGTCAATGGGGATGGGCGTGACCAGCATGGGCACCATGCCGCCGTCCCGGGCAAAGGCGATCATTCCTTTCAGGGCGCGGCGGAATTCCTCCACGCTGCTGCGGGCCGGATGATCCTTCAGGGGTTCCCGGGCCACGGCGGCCCAATCCATGTCGCTGTCGTTGCCGCCGAATTCGATCACCGCGATACCGCCCTTAACCCGGTCGTCCGGGTCCGCCGCCGCCAGACACTCCGGCGCCGTGCGTCCCATCACGGCGTAATTGCGCACCGGCACATGCAATTCCGTTTCCAGCAGGCGCAGGCAGTTTTCCCGCAAAATGGCATAACGGCCCCGCTCTTCATCAAACACGATCCCCTTGGCGATGGAATCGCCCCAAACGCAGATTGTACCGCACATAATAACACCTCCCTGAAAAGTGCTTCCAGGGAAAGAATACCACGATCTGGTCCAAAAAGTCAATAGATATTGTATTGTTTATTTTTATATCTGGTATTTAATATTAGATTTAATCGTCCGCAGCTTCCGCCAGCGCTTCCTCCGCCCGCTCCCAGGCGGAATACGCCTCCGAAAGCGCGTCCTTCAGCCGCTGGTATTCCCGGGCAGCGGCAGCGGCCTTCTCCGGCACGGCGTAGGTTTCCGGCGCGGCCATCAGCGCTTCATGGGCAGCCACCGCCGCTTCCCCGTCGGCCACGGCCCGCTCCGCCTGTTTCACCGATTCTTTCAGCTGTTTCAGTTGTTCCTTCGCCAGGCGGATCTTCCGTTTTTCCTTGCCGGCTTCGGTGCGCGTCATTTCGGCAAAACGCGGGTCAAAATCCTGCTGGCTCTTTTCCCAGGCCACCCGGGCCTGGTAATCGTCAAAATTCCCCAGGTATTCCCGCACGCCGTTTTCATTCAGCACGATCACCCTGTTGGCAAAGCGGTTGATGAAGTAACGGTCATGGGACACGGCCAGGATGGTGCCGGTGAAGTTCTCCAGCGCATCCTCCAGCACTTCGCGGCTGTCCATATCCAGGTGGTTGGTAGGCTCGTCCAGCAGCAGAAAATTATCCCGGCGCAGCATCAGCTTGGTCAGCGCCACGCGGCCCTTTTCGCCGCCGGACAGGGTGCGGATGGGCATGAACACATCCTCCCCCGTAAACAGGAACAAACCCAGCGCACCCCGCACCTGGCTCTGCTCCAGCCGCGGAAAATCATCCCACACCTCATCCAGCACCGTTTTGTTGGGGTGCAGGCCTTCCTGCTTCTGGTCATAGTAGCCCGTATCCACATTGGCGCCCCAGCGGACGAAGCCGCTGTCCGGCGTCTGCTCCCCCATCAGGCATTTGAGCAGGGTGGTTTTGCCGATGCCGTTAGGCCCCAGCAGCGCCACCCGATCCCCGGCCCGCAGGGAAAAATCCACATGGGAAAACAGGGTGCGGTCGCCGAAGGACTTGGAAAAATCCCGGACAGTCACCACGTCGTCCCCGGTGCGCCGGTTGGCTTCAAAGCGGAAGCGCACCTGGCGCTCATCCTCCGGCCGTTCCAGCCGTTCGATCTTTTCCAGCCGTTTTTCCCGGCTTTCCGCGGCCTTGATGGATTTCTCCCGGTTGAAGGATTTATACCGGGCAATGATGGCTTCCTCCCGGGCGATCAGCTTCTGCTGCTGTTCCCAGGCCCGCATGCGGATCTCAAAACGTTCCGCCCGGTCCTTCATGTACCTGGAATAATTACCCTCGTACTGTTCCGCCTCGCCCAGCAGCAATTCCGTCACGTGGGTGCACACGTGATCCAGAAAATACCGGTCGTGGGACACCACCAGCAGCGTTCCCCGGTATTCGGACAGGTAGTTTTCCAGCCAGTTCAGGGCCTCCAGATCCAGATGGTTGGTGGGCTCGTCCAGCAGCAGCAGGTCGGGCTTTTGCAGCAGCAGCTTGGCCAGGCACAGCCGGGTCAGTTCCCCGCCGGACAGCAATTCCGCCGGCTGATCGAACTGCTCCTTCTGGAATCCCAGGCCGGACAGCACCCCGTGAATGGACGATTTCCACGCATACCCGTCCGCCCGTTCATAGGCGTCGCTGAGCCGGGCGTACTGGTCGCCCAGGCGCCTGAGCTGTGTTTCATCCGCGGCGGCGGCCATTTGTGCTTCCAGGGAACGCAGCTTTTCTTCCAGGGCGAAGACCGGCTCGAACACCGCCTTCATTTCGTCAAACACCGTGCGGCCGGGCAGCGCGGCATACTGCTGTTCCATATAGCCGACGCGCAGCCCCTTGGCCAGGGACACGCTGCCGCCGTCCGCCTGCTCCAGGCCGGCCAGGATTTTCAGCAGCGTGGTTTTCCCGCAGCCGTTGACCCCAACCAGGCCCATCCGCTGGCGTTCCTGCAGCGTGAAGCTCACGTCCCGCAGCACCGCGTTGCCGCCATAGGCCTTCTGCAGATTCTGCACCGTTAAAACGATCATGCCTGCACCCACATTTCTGAAGAATCAAAACGTAAAGAAAGGGCTGACCGGATCTGTCAGCCCTGATTCATGCCGTGCGGAAAATGCCGTATCTCACACAATAATCAGCATCAGCAGCGCCAGCACGACGAACACGATGGCGGAAATCTTGGTGGCGTTGGCCAGCTTTCCTTCCAGGGTGCTGTTCTTGTTCTTGCCAAAGAAAGTATCGCTGCCGCCAGCCAGGGCGCTGACGCCGTCTTCATCGCTGGACTGCATCAGAACGGTAACAATCATGACAATGGCGGAAATCACCATCAGAATGTTCAGAATGACTTCAATCGCGGACATGTGTTTTCCCTCCTTGAAATTGACAAGCGTTATTGTACCATACTCATTTCAAAAATACAAGCATGCGGAACAAAAATTTCCGAAAAAAGGCAGTTTTTTTTTCATCAGGCCTCTTCCGCCGGCTGCTCCTCCCGCCGGATGCCGGTGGTGTCCTTCATCCAGCGGCCGGAGAAAACGAACCAGGCAGCCACCAGCACACCCACCAGCGTGGCCGCAGGCCCGGCCAGGCCCACGCCCATCAGGCCCCAGCCCAGCATGCTGCCCAGCACCACGGCCACCGGAATGCGCAGCAGCAGGGAGGAAAGCGAGGCGGAAAACAGGGTGAACTTGGTGTGCCCCGCGCCCATGATCAGGCCGTTGAAGCAGAACTGGATAGGCACCAGCAGGTAATCGAAGGAGAAGGTACGCATGTATTCCACGCCGCTTTGGATGGTGGCGTCGTGCTGGATGAAAAAGGCGATGATCTGCGCGGGAAACAACTGCACCGCGGCGAACACCAGCACCGAGATCCCCATGGCGATGCCGATGCCCACGCCCAGGCTTTTCCGGGCCCGGTCATACCGGCCCGCGCCGATGTTCTGCGCCGCAAAGGCGCTGACCGAGGAGGACATGGCCACCGCCGGCAGGATGGCGAAGGAATTGAACTTGCCCACCACGCCCACGGCCGCGGAGGCAATGGCGCCGCCGATGCCGTTGACCACGGCGGTCATGACCAGGAAGGAAACATTCACAATGATGCTCTGCACGCTGGACGGAATGCCCAGGCGGATCATCATTTTCATTTTTTCCTTCTGGATCCTGAACGAACGGAGCTTGAAATCGAAGATGAATTTGTTCCGGGCCAGATAGAAGGCAGCCAGCAGCAGGCTTACCGCCTGGGCGATCACAGTGGCCAGGGCGGCGCCGGAAGCGCCCATGCCCAGCCCGCGCACCAGCCACAGGTCCAGCACCACATTGACCAGGCACGCCACGCCCACAAAAATCAGCGGACGCACCGAATCCCCCAGCCCCCGCTGTATGGAGCTGACGGCGTTGTAGCCGAATATGAACAGGGTGCCGCCCAGGCAGATGTTCAGGTAATTCTGCGCGTGGGGAAACGCTTCCGCCGGCGTATCCAGCAGCCGCAGCAGGGGACCGGAAAAAATCAGCATCAGCGTCATCAGCGCCGCGCCCACCAGCGTCATCAGGGTGAACATGGTGCCCACCGTTTCCGAAGCGTCCTTCTGCTTGCGGGCGCCCACATACTGGCCCACCATCACCGTGCCGGACACCGTCAAACCGCTGACCATCATGGCCACCAGATGGGTGATCTGGCTGCCGATATTGACGCCGGACAAAATGGCGGTGCGCACCGCCTCGTCCGCGTCGGAAAAATTGCCCACCACCCACATATCCACCGCGCCGTACAGCGCCTGCAGGATATTGGAAAGCAGGAAGGGCATCGAAAAGGCAATCATGCCTTTGGCAATGCCGCCCTGGGTAAAGTCCCGCTGCAGTTTGCTCATCGGTTCATCTTCTCCTCCCGTCGGGTAAACAAAATCATCATAGTCCAGTTTCCGGGAAAATGCAACCTTTTCTTTGGAAATCGTCCGTTCAAATCGCCCTGAAAAGTTAAAAATAATTAACTGGAAATCCGCCCTTTTCCGTGTGGGACGAATTTTGCCCGCTGGGGCAGAAAAAAGCAGAGGATGGAATATCTGGCATTGTTCTTTCTCTGTATTTCCATTTTTCTTTCGCTCTTGTCTGGAATTGACTGAACCTTTTTTCGATTTTATGCGTGCATTTCTGTCGAAAGTATGGTATGATATACGATGGTTATGAACGTGAAAAGCATAACCCATGAGCGTATCAAACGCAATTGAACTTATAAGGAGGTCTTGAACTGTCATGCCGGACAAGAAAGACAAGTATGCACAGCTGCAGCAAGTCATTGCTGAGCTGAAGGACCAGCCCGGTGCGCTGATGCCTGTGCTGCAGAAGGCACAGGGGATTTTCGGCTGCGTCCCCATGGACGTGCAGAAGATCATTGCCGAGGGCCTGGGCGTAACGCTGAGCGAAGTGTACGGCGTCGCCACCTTCTACTCCCAATTCCGCCTGGAACCCCAGGGCAAATACGTGATCAGCGTCTGCCTGGGCACCGCCTGCTACGTCAAGGGCAGCCAGAAAGTGCTGGACCGGCTGAGCGAGGAACTGAAAACCCCCGTGGGCAAAACGTCCCCCGACGGCCTGTTCACCCTGAACGCCACCCGCTGCCTGGGTGCCTGCGGCCTGGCCCCTGTTATGACGGTGAATGATGAAGTGTACGGACGTCTTGTGCCCGATGACATTCCCGGCATCCTGGCCAAATATAAGGAATAAAATCCATGCGTGATTTATCCCTGCACATCCTGGATCTGGCGCAGAACAGCGTCCGGGCCAACGCCAGCGTGGTCGCCCTGAGCCTGCTGCTGAATGAAGAGGGGATCATGACCCTCATCATCGAGGACGACGGCTGCGGCATGGACGCGGAGCTGCTCTCCCGGGTGCAAAGCCCCTTCGCCACCACCAGAACCACCCGCAAGGTGGGGCTGGGCATTCCCATGATGATGGAAAACTGCCGGCTGGCCGGCGGCGATCTGCATCTGGAAAGCACCGTGGGCAAGGGCACCCGGCTCACCGCCACCCTGGATACCAAATCCATCGACTGCCTGCCGCTGGGCGATCTGGCCGGCACAGTGACCACCCTGGTGACCGCCAATCCCGATCATCCGGAGTTCACGCTGCACTGCGCGTCTCCCCGGGGCGAAATGGATTTTGACACCCGGGAGATCCGGGAAGCGCTGCAGGGCGTACCGCTGAACGAGCCGGAAATCGCCACATGGATGATGGAATCCCTGCAAGAAGAAATCGAACCGATATTTGGAGGTGTCATACAATGAAATCTTTGGCTGAACTGCAGGCCATCCGCGAAAAAACGCTGGGCCGCATCAACCTGCGCAAGGAAGATGAAAGCGAAGTCGTCCGCGTCGTCATCGGCATGGCCACCTGCGGCATCGCCGCCGGCGCCCGGCCCGTGATGCTTGCCTTCATGGACGAAATCAACAAGCGCGGCCTGAACCACGTCACCGTGTCCCAGACCGGGTGCATCGGCATGTGCCGCCTGGAGCCCATGGTGGACGTGATCATGCCCGGCCAGGAAAAGGTCACTTACGTGCACATGACCCCCGAAAAGGTGGCCCGCGTGGTGGCAGAGCACATCGTCAACGGCCGTCCCGTTGAAGAATACACCATCGGCGCTGCCGAGGACAAGTAATCCGCTGTGGAGGAGGAAAGGATCATGGATATCTATCGCGCCCATGTACTCTGCTGCGGCGGCACCGGCTGTACGTCTTCCGGCTCTGCCCAGCTGATCCAGCGCTTTGAAGAAAAGATCAAGGAAAACGGCCTGGAAAAAGAAGTCAAGGTCATCCGCACCGGCTGCTTCGGCCTGTGCGAAGCCGGCCCCGTGGTCATCGTCTACCCCGAAGGCACGTTCTATTCCCGCGTGAAAGTGGACGATGTGGATGAAATCGTGTCCGAACACCTGCTCAAAGGCCGCAAGGTGCAGCACCTGGTGTATTCCGATCATGCCACCCATGAGCAGAACGCCAACAAAGGCCTGCAGGACATCAACTTCTACAAGCATCAGCACCGCATCGCCCTGCGCAACTGCGGCGTGATCGACCCTGAAAACATTGACGAATACCTGGCCTTCGACGGCTACAAGGCCCTGGAAAAGGCCCTGACCACCATGACCCGCGAACAGGTCATCGAGGAAATCCTCAAGTCCGGCCTGCGCGGCCGCGGCGGCGGCGGCTTCCCCACCGGCCTGAAGTGGAAATTTGCCGCTGCGTCCCAGGCAGACCAGAAGTACGTGGCCTGCAACGCCGACGAAGGCGACCCCGGCGCTTTCATGGACCGTTCCGTGCTGGAAGGCGACCCGCACGCCGTGCTGGAAGCCATGGCCATCGCCGGCTATGCCATTGGCGCCACCGAGGGCTACATCTACGTCCGCGCCGAATATCCCATCGCCGTGAAGCGTCTGGAAATCGCCATCGGCCAGGCCCGTGAATACGGCCTGCTGGGCAAAAACATTTTTGAAACCGGCTTCGACTTTGACATTCACATCCGTCTGGGCGCCGGCGCCTTCGTCTGCGGCGAAGAAACGGCCCTGATGCGTTCCATCGAAGGCAAGCGCGGCGAGCCCACTCCCCGTCCTCCCTTCCCCGCTGTGAAGGGCCTGTTCGCCAAGCCCACCATGCTGAACAACGTGGAAACCTACGCCAACGTGGCGCAGATCATCCTGCACGGCGCCGACTGGTTCGCCAGCATGGGCACCGAAAAGAGCAAGGGCACCAAAGTGTTCGCGCTGGGCGGCAAGATCAACAACACCGGCCTGGTGGAAGTGCCCATGGGCACACCCCTGCGCACCATCATCTACGACATCGGCGGCGGCATCCCCAACGGCAAGAAGTTCAAGGCCGTGCAGACCGGCGGTCCTTCCGGCGGCTGCCTGCCCGCGGAACTGCTGGATACCCCTGTGGATTACGACAACCTGATCGCCGCAGGCTCCATGATGGGTTCCGGCGGTATGATCGTTATGGACGAAGACAACTGCATGGTCGACATTGCCCGCTTCTTCCTGGACTTCACCGTGGATGAAAGCTGCGGCAAGTGCGCCCCCTGCCGCATCGGCACCCGGCGCATGCTGGAAATCCTGCAGCGCATCGTGGCCGGCAAGGGCCAGGAAGGCGACATCGAAAAGCTGGAAAACCTGGCCAACACCATCAAGGCGACCGCCCTGTGCGGCCTGGGCCAGACCGCGCCCAACCCCGTTCTGTCCACCATTAAGTTCTTCCGCAACGAATACGAGGCCCACATCCGCGACAAGAAGTGCCCGGCCCATCACTGCCAGGCCCTGCTGTCCTACGTGATCGATGCCGACAAGTGCCGCGGCTGCACCGCCTGCGCCCGGGTCTGCCCCGCCGGCGCCATCAGCGGCGAAGTGAAGCAGGCGCACAAGATCGACACCGAAAAGTGCCTCAAATGCGGCGCCTGCATGGAAAAGTGCCGTTTCGGCGCCATCTCCAAACAGTGATTCGTGCAAGGAGGAAAATGAAATGGAACAGATGATCAACCTTACGATTGATAACGTCAAGGTTTCCGTCCCTGCCGGCACAAGCGTTCTGGAGGCTGCCAAGCAGGCCGGGATCAATATCCCCACGCTGTGTTACCTGAAAGACGTAAACGCCATCGGCGCCTGCCGGATGTGCGTGGTGAACGCCGGCGGCCGCGCGCTGCAGGCTGCCTGCGTGCTGCCCGTCGCCGAAGGCATGAACGTGAAAACCAACACCCCGCAGATCCGCGAATACCGCCGGAACCTGCTGGAGCTGGTGCTGAGCGCCCACGAACAGAAGTGCCTGAGCTGCATCCGCAGCCAGAACTGCGAACTGCAGAAGCTGTGCCGGGAGCTGGGCGTTGAAAACGGCGACAAATACGCCGGTTCCAAGAACCAGTACGACATCGACGATGTGAGCCCCTCCATCGTCCGCGACAACAACAAGTGCATCCTGTGCCGCCGCTGCGTGGCCACCTGCTCCACCGTGCAGCATGTGGGCGTGATCGGCGCCGTGAACCGCGGCTTCAAAACCGCCATCGAATCCCCCTGGAACCTGAAGCTGGCGGACATGGCCTGCATCAACTGCGGCCAGTGCATCACCGCCTGCCCTGTGGGCGCCCTGTACGAAAAGGACGAAACCAAGAAGGTGTGGGATCTGCTGGGCGACGAAAGCAAGCACGTGGTGGTTCAGCCCGCGCCTGCCGTGCGCGCTGCGCTGGGTGAAGAATTCGGATTGCCCATGGGCACCTCCGTCACCGGCAAAATGGCCGCCGCGCTGCGCCGGATGGGCTTCAACAAGGTGTTTGACACCGACTTCGGCGCCGACCTGACCATCATGGAAGAAGCCACCGAGCTGATCCACCGGATCAAGGAAGGCGGCGTGCTGCCCATGATCACCTCCTGCTCCCCCGGCTGGATCAAGTTCTGCGAAACCTACTATCCGGACTTCATTCCCAACCTGAGCAGCTGCAAATCCCCCCACGAGATGCTGGGCGCCATCATCAAGAGCTACTACGCCGAAAAGGCCGGCATCGACCCCAAGGATATTGCCGTGGTGTCCGTGATGCCCTGCACCGCCAAGAAGTTCGAAGCGGACCGCGAAGAACTGGCCGGCACCGGCTATCCCGATGTGGACGCCGTTATCACCACCCGCGAACTGGCCCGGATGATCAAGGAAGCCGGCATCGACTTCGTGAACCTGCCGGACGAAGACTTTGACGACCTGCTGGGCGAAAGCACCGGCGCCGGCGTCATCTTCGGCGCCACCGGCGGCGTGATGGAAGCCGCCCTGCGCACCGCCTATGAAACCATCACCGGCGAAACGCTGGAAGACGTGAACTTCACCGCCGTCCGCGGCGTGGAAGGCATCAAGGAAGCCACCGTGCAGGTGGGCGACCTGCCCGTCAGCGTGGCTGTGGCCCACTCCACCGGCGCTGCCAGCAAGCTGCTGGATATGGTGCGCTCCGGCGAAAAGAAGTACACCTTCATTGAAATCATGGGCTGCCCCGGCGGCTGTGTGAACGGCGGCGGCCAGCCCATCGTGTCCAGCCAGGACAAGATGACCTGCGACCCGCGGGTGCTGCGCGCCAAGGCCCTGTACGGCGAAGACGAAGGCAAGGCCAAGCGCAAGAGTCACGAGAACGCGGAGCTCAAGAAGCTGTACGACGAATACCTGGGCGAGCCCAACGGCCATCTGGCCCACAAGCTGCTGCACACCCACTATACCAAGCGGGAAAAATACAGCAAATAATCCAAAGCAAAATGCCCGGAGCGTTTCCAAGCCTCCGGGCTTTTCCTTTTCCATCCTGCAAAAAAAGCACCGGGCAACGGTGCTTTTTCTGTTGAAGCGCCTGGCGCACCGCCTTAACGCTTTATTTGTTTTTCTTCCTGTGATACAGCAGCAATCCGATCAGCAGGGCCAGGAACCCGGCCGCCAGGCCGATCCAAAGCCCCAGGGGCGTATCGTCCCCCGTCTGCGGGATCCAGGTGTTCACGAGGGTGCCGCCGTCAAAGGCCGCGCTTGTTTCCCCGGCAAATTCACCGGTATTCTCATACGTTACCGCATAGCCTTTCACCGGCACTTCCCGGACGGAGTAGACCAGCCGCCCGCCGTTTTCATCCTTTCCCGGAAGATCGGTATAGGTATAGGTATTTCCTTTCCGGCTGCAGGAAGGCTGAAAAGCGGCTTTCACACCGTTGACATACAGCTCCAACTGCACCGCGCCGCCATTCCGGCCGACCCATTTTTTATGGATCACCAGGGAAACGGTTTCCGGAAGGACGGTATTCACGATGGCGCCGCCATCGTATGCGGCGTCCGTTTTTCCCGCGTACGTCCCGCTGTTCTCATATTTGGACGCGTAACCCGGCATCGGCGCTTCCTTCACGGTGTATTCGATGCGCTGGCCGTTTTCATCCGTTGATGGCAGATCGGAATAGGTGTACGTGTTCCCGTTCCTTTCCGGCTGCAGCGCGGTTTCCCGGCCGTTGGCGTACAGGGTCAGCTGCACCGCGCCGCCGTCCGCGCCGACCCAGACTTTCCGCACCGTCACCGACACAGGCAACACCGGCGCCCGGTTGACCACCTCGAAGCCTTCCACCGGATCGCCGCGATAGCTGGCGTCGTATCCGTCCGGCACCGGCGTTTCCAGCACGCTGTACGCCATGGCCGCGCCGTCCCGGCGGATGTCCACCGGGGCGTACTGCCCCTGCCAATCGGGCGCGGACAAGAGGATTTCCCGGGAAACGGCGCCGTCCAGCATCAGCTGCACATTGACGGGAGACTGGTCCCCCGCACCTTCCCAGGTCTTTTTCACCCGCACCGAGGGATACAGCCAGTAGGCGTCATAGCCGTCGGTTCCCGTCACGCGGAACTGATACGGATCCTGGATGGACGCCTGGGACGCCAGCGCGTCCAGCGTCAGGGTTTCCATGCTTTGCGCCGCGAAGCGCACCCCGCTTTGCGTCACGCGCTGGGTGCCCGCTGTGATAGTGCGGCCAAAGGAACGGTAGCCTTCCGGCAGATTCACGCGCTTGCCGCCCACCGTCACCTGCTGCAGGCCTTCGTAGGTCCTGTCCTCCGTCACATCGGTGAACGTGCCCCGGAACACGTTGGCCAGCTGCCGCGTGCCGGAGGCGTTGCCTGGATGCGTATCCAGGGCAAACTTCTGGCCGTCAGACAGGGCCGTTACGTCGCAGGAAGCGGATGCCGTTACAGACGCGGCGGATTCATTGGCAGCGCCGGAGCCGATGCCGGCCGCGCCCCAGCCGCCCACTGCGTACACCGAACCGCCCGTCAGGGAAATGTCCGTCTGCGTAGGCACCATATATCTTGTTTCCGGAGACAAGTCGCTGGCGTCAAAAGCGGAACCGATGCCTGCGCCGCCCCGGTTTTCATCCCGGCTGCTGGGACCGCCCACAGCGCTGACCGTGCCGCCGGAAACGCTCACTTCCACCCGGTCCGCACCCACGCCGCCGCCGATGCCCGCGCCGCCTTTGGGGCCGCCTTCCGCCGTGACGTCGCCCTTGCTGATCGCAACAGCGGTATACGGACAGGTCACCTCTCCCGTCCGGGAGCTGGAACCGCGGTCCGTGCTGCTGTTGGGCGCTGCGCCGGAGCCGATGCCGGCCGCCGCGCCTCCGCCCACCGCGTTGATTGTGCCGCCGGTGATGGTGACCTCCGCGTGGCCCAGATAGCCGCCGCCGATGCCTGCGCCGCCGTGGTGGTAATTATCGCTCTGGTAATTGCCCCGGGCCTCCACCGTGCCGCCGGTGATCGTCACCTGCGCATCGCCGTACATGGCGCCGCCGATGCCCGCGCCGTTGGCACCGCTGCGTGCCGAAGCCGTTACGTTTCCGCCGTTGATATACACTTCGGCGTAATAATACCCCGGGCCTTTCTTTCCGTCCGAATCCGGCCGGCTGCTGCCCAGGCCGCAGCCGATCCCGCTGGCGCCCTCCGCCGTGATGGTGCCGCCGTTGATGGTGATCCGTCCGCTGTCGCTGTGGTTGCCGCCGCCGATGCCCGCGCCGCTGCCGGCGCCGACGGCCGTCACGGTGCCGCCGTTGATGACGATCTCGCCCCAGCGGTCTTCGATATATTTGTAGGAACCGTTGCTGGTGCCGTTGGCCGGGTTGTCGCTGGTGCCAAGGCCGGCGGCGTTATTGCCGCCCGTGGCCAGGATGGTGCCGCTTTGAATGGTGATGCTGCCGTGGACGCCGTTGCGGCTCTTGCTGCCGCCCAGACCCGCGCCGTTGGCGCCGCCGGTGGTTTTCAGCGTCCCGCTGCCCGTGATCGTCAATTCGGACAGCGGCACATTCTTTTCATAGCCCACCTCCAGGCCCGCGTAATTGGCGGCTCCCTGGAGGATACTGGTGCCGCTGAGGATGACGGTGGCCTTTTTCCCGGCATTCAGCGTCAGCGCCGCGCCGCCGCCGGGCGACGCAATGGTGACGCCGCTGAGCGTTACGGACGCATCCTGGTTGATGACCGCCCGGACCCCGCTGTCCGCCGTGCCGCTGAGCACGGTGTCGCCGGAAATGGTGAGCACGCCGTCGGCAAAGGCGCACTGATCACCCGTCCATTGCAGCCCACCGCCCGATCCATCGGCCCGGGCCACCGGGGTCAGCAGGAAAAGCGCCAGGAAAAGCAAGATGCCGTATATCCGTTTCATCCTTTCCTTTTTCCCTCTTTATTTCTAATTATTTTCTGTACCGGGATAAAAAATACGCCGTTCCCCCTGGTGAAAGAACGGCGCAGCAGGTCTTACTCCTTCACGGAACCGTCCGCATTGAACAAAGGCAGTTTTTCCAGGTAGATGATGTCGTCCCGCTTGGTGGCGTCGCCCTCCGCCAGGATGGCCATCCGGCCCACGATGTTGCCGCCGGCCTGCTCCACCAGCTTTTCCACGGCCTTCAGGCTTTCCCCGGTGGAAATCACGTCGTCCACGATCAGCACGCGCTTGCCCTTCATGTAATCAGCGTCGTCCTGGTCGATGCACAGGATCTGCTCCTTGGCGGTGGTGATGGAGTTCACCTTCACGGAAAACACGTTCTTCATGTACAGCTTCGGGGCTTTCCGGGCGATCAGGTAACGGTTCTCCCCCTTCTGCCGGGCCATTTCATAGCCCAGAGGAATGCCCTTGGATTCAGCCGTGATCAGCACGTCATATTCGGGCGCTTTTTTCAGCAGTTCCCGGGCGCAGCTGACCGTCAGCTCCACGTCGCCGAAAATCACGAAAGCACCGATGTACAAATCGTCATTCACCCGGCACAGGGGCAAATTCCGAACCAGACCCGCCACATGCATAGGATACGTCATATTCATGGCCATCGCTTCCTCGTCGTTTTTTCCGTAACAATCGTTACTGCTTATTTTAACAGGATACGCCGCTGTTTGTCAATCGCTTTTTCCCGTTTCCGGGCCGATTCCGGGCTTTTTCCCGAATATTTTTCCCGTTTCTGTATGGATCGTCCGGCCGTTTTCTTTCCGTATTTCCCCTTGTTCCTTCGGACCGGATTTGCTATAATGAGAAGGTACCGATGAAGCGAGGAGCAAGGCATGAAAACCACCATTGTACGCGCTGTTTTCCCCCGCCGGAAACGCGTCCTGATCACCAGCGACCTGCACGGGCACGCCGACGATTTTCAGAAGCTGCTGGACAAAGTGCATTTTTCCGCGGACGACATCCTGGTCATCGTGGGCGATTTGCTGGAAAAAGGCCCGCAGAGCCTGAAGCTTATGCGGATGGTGATGCGTTTGAAGGAGCAGTACACCGTTTACGCCCTGATGGGCAACGTGGATTTGTGGCGGTTGGAGTTTCTGGAAAGCGAAGACCCCCAAAAACAGCGGGACATGCTGGATTATTCCCTGCGCGCCATGGAATGGTGGGGCGGCAGCCTGTTGCATGAAATGGCGGCGGAATTGGGGGAAAGCCTGTCGCCGGACACCGACATCACCGCCCTTTTCCCCCGTATCCGGCGGCATTTTGCCCCGGAAATGGACTTCCTGCGCGCCATGCCCACCATCCTGGACACCCCGCATTACCTGTTCGTTCACGGCGGCATCCCCCATGAGCGGCTCAGCGAGCTGGAAGGCACGGACCCTTATCCTTTGCTGAAGTTTGACGATTTTTATCACACCGACCTGTCGTTTTCCAAGTATGTGGTGGTGGGCCATTGGCCCGCGGTGCTGTACAGCAAAACGTACCCGGATTTCAGGCCCATCATCGACGCGAAGCGCCGCATCATTTTCCTGGACGGTGCCTGCGGCGTCAAGCGGGAAGGACAAATCAACCTGCTGATGCTGCCGGACGGACAGTCAGAGGATTTCACCCTGGTCACCCAGGAGCATTTGCCCGTGATCGAGGCGCTGGAAGACCAGGCCCCGTCCCCGGAGGATCAGGCCGTATATATCCGCTGGAGCGACCGGTGGGTGACGGTGCTGGAACGGGGCGATGAAATGAGCACCGTGCGCTACCACGGAAAAACCCTGTCCGTCCCCACGCAGTTTCTGGGGCAGGACGACCAGGGCGACTACTGCCGGGACGCCACGGATTACCTGCTTCCCGTACGGCGGGGAGAAAGGCTGTATCTGATCCTTGCGCTGCAGCACGGCTGCTTTGTGAAAAAAGACAGCATTGCCGGCTGGTACCGGGGCCGGTATAACATGATAACAGAGGTGGATGAACCATGAAGCTCTGGGGCGGTCGATTCCAGAAAGAAACCAGCCAAATGATGGACGATTTCCATTCTTCCATTTCCTTTGATCAGCGGCTGTTTGCCCAGGACATCCGGGGCAGCATGGCCCACGCCCGGATGCTGTGCCGCCAGGGCATCCTGAGCGCTGCCGACGAGCAGGCCATCCAGGCGGGGCTGCAGGGCATCCTGCAGGACATGCAGGACGGTAAAATCGATTTTCCGCCGGAAAGCGAAGACATCCATATGCTGGTGGAATCCATCCTGACTGAGCGGATCGGCGACGCCGGCAAGCGCCTGCACACCGGCCGCAGCCGCAACGACCAGGTGGCGCTGGACATGCACTTGTACGCCAAGGAAACCTGCGGCGAAACCATCGGCGCGCTGCGGGCTCTGGAAGAGACGCTGCTCACCCTGGCGCAGAAGCACGCCGGCGACGTCATGCCCGGCTACACCCACCTGCAGCGGGCGCAGCCCATCACCCTGGGGCATCACCTGATGGCGTATTTTGAAATGTTCCGGCGGGACATCATCCGCGTCCGCCATGCCCGGGAGGCCGCCGACTGCAGCCCGCTGGGCAGCGGCGCGCTGGCAGGCACCACCTATCCCCTGGACCGGGAATTTGCCGCGGCGGAGCTGGGACTGGCCCGCGTATCCCAAAACAGCCTGGACGGCGTCAGCGACCGGGATTTCCTGCTGGATTACATGAGCGCCGCCGCCATCGGCATGATGCACCTGAGCCGCTTTTGCGAGGAAATGGTGCTGTGGAGCAGCATCGAATTCGGCTTCGTTACCCTGGACGACGCTTTCGCCACCGGCTCCTCCATGATGCCGCAGAAAAAGAACCCCGACGTGGCGGAATTGACCCGCGGCAAAACCGGCCGGGTGTACGGCGACCTGATGGCGCTGCTGACGGTGATGAAGGGGCTGCCCCTGGCCTACAACAAGGATATGCAGGAGGACAAGGAGAGCTTCTTCGACGCCCGGGACACCTGGCTGAAATGCCTGCGCATTTTTACTGAAATGCTGCGCACCGCCTCCTTCCGCACCGGGAATATGCACCGCAGCGCCAACGCCGGCTTCGCCAACGCCACCGACTGCGCCGACTACCTGGTGCGCAAGGGCGTGCCCTTCCGGGATGCCCCCGCCGTGGTGGGCCGGCTGGTGGCCCATTGCCTGGAAAAGCAGTGCGCCATCGACGATCTGCCCCTGGAAGAGCTGCAATCCTTCTCCCCCGCTTTTGACCGGGATGTGTACGACGCCATTTCCCTTCAGTCCTGCGTCAACGCCCGCAGCCTGACCGGCGGCCCGGCCCCGGAGCGGGTGCTGGCAGCCGTCCAAAACGGCCGGGCCTGGCTGGAGCAGCTGCCAAAGGATTGACGGCAACAAAAATTCGTCCTTCCCCGCAAAACGGATTGACAATTCCCCCGTTTTCCGCTATAATACATTTGTTTGCGGCCGTGGCGGAATTGGCATACGCGCACGTTTGAGGGGCGTGTTCTTAACCGAGTACGGGTTCAAGTCCCGTCGGCCGCACCAAACCGGGAAGCCTTGAAAAATCAGGGCTTCCTGTTTATTTAAGAAAATGGAGCAGACGATTGGTTGTTCAGGCATACGCCTGATATGACAATAGAATACATCTGGTTAATCAATTTTTCATTCGTTTATATCCCCGCAAATCAGCAAAAAATGATATAATAGCATCACAGGAGAAAGCCAAGAGAAAGGAGGGATCCCTATGCATGACGGAAATTCCCTCAAGCCGGTTTTCTGGCTTCTTGCCGTCATTCTTGTCCTTTTTATCATCAAATATCTCGGCTACGGGCATTTCTGATCATCCGTCAAGCCGCAAACACGAAAAGCATCCCTGTCAGAAAGGACCGGCCCGGAAGCAAGTGTCCTGCCGTTTCTTTCGCGTGTTCATTTCCCACTGACACACCAAACCGGGAAGCCTTGAAGAATCAGGGCTTCCTGTTTTATTGCCGGTCCTGTCAGCCGTTCAAGGCCCCTGCCTTCCGCCGCTTCTTCTGTTACGATGGATGCAAGGATGTTTTTTGTCCTTGACAAGCCGTAGCAATTCCTCAATAATCATTACAGAGGACGATTGCGATAGATTGGCATTTTGCCAAGAGTTCCGCAGCGGCGTAATGTCGGCGTCCTCCTTTTTCTTGTCCTTTTTGGGATTGACAACGCCGCCTGCATTGTCTATACTACAAGCAGGTCCACTCTTCTCGCAGTTTTTTATGCGGTTCACTTTTGTGACGTTGACATAAGAACCTGCAGGAAGTGCTGGACTTTTTGATTGCCGATCCAGAATGCGCTGCGGCAGCCTGTCCTTTTTGTTTGAACGGCCAATTATAGCTCTTCCGCGGCACAAAAAAAGCCTTGAAAACGAGTGTTTTCAAGGCTTTTTTGGGAACACCTGCCGTCAACCCGCGCCGGGATCACGCGTTCGTATCCGACAGCTTGATGGTCAGGTTATTCAGGCTCATGGAGTACGTGTAGCGGATATCGTCTGCCATGGCCGTCACCAGCCGGAGGCCCAGCGCGTCGTTTTCCCCCTTGGGAACGTAGTGCACCGGGTCAAAGGCCTGGCAGTCGTCCCGGAAACGCAGCACCCAACGGCTGCCCTTGTGCTGGATGCGGACGGACAGGTGGTTGTCCTTTCCCGGCGCAAAGCCGTGGATGACGGTATTGCCGGCCATTTCCTCCACGCACAGGGCGATGTGATTGGCCGTCTTCTCGCTCTGGCCGTGCCGCAGGCAGAATTGCTCCGCCGCCTGGGCCGCCGCCGTCACATCGTCCAGGGTGTGAATGTCCATTTCCAGCAGGTTTTCCGGCTGCACGCCGAAATCCTGCTTCAGCATCAGGAAGGACGGCAGGGAAAAGCTGCCGCTCCTGGACCGGATGAACAGGGCGATGCTCAGCAGCGTCAGGCATTCCCCCGCCACAAAGTACAGCCATGCGCCGGAGACCCCCCAGAGCCAGCTGAACAGCAGCGCCGCCAGGGACGGCAGCAGCGCACCCTCCAGCACGGAAATGATCTCCGTCATGGTGACCCGCTCGGTGCCCTGGTACAGGCTCTTGAGGGCATTGTTGATGCAGCAGGGAATCAGCCCCAGGGC
Organism: uncultured Eubacteriales bacterium; assembly: GCA_902773895.1. Lineage (GTDB taxonomy): Bacteria > Bacillota > Clostridia > Christensenellales > Aristaeellaceae > RUG563. Next base: position 1,585 of record CACYGB010000027.1, on the reverse strand, counting down.
AAACAGGCGAACGCCCTGGATGGTCAATTCCTTCGCCACTCCCGCTTCGGGAATAAAGATGCTCACCTGGAACGGCGCAAAGATCAGCAGCACCACGCCCACAGCGGCGCCCAGCATCACCGCATACCTGACCAGCAGCTTCAGCAGCTCCCGCAGGCCCGTGCGGTCCTCCTCGTTATACAGGATACCGGACAGCGTCAGCGACACCCCGCCGATGCCGGTGGAAATGCAGTTGCTGGCGTTGCCGATGTTCTGCAGCACGGTATAGGCCGCCACCGCCTCACCGCCGCCGATGCGCAGCAGGATCTTGTTCAGAATGAACACCATCACCACCGAGGACGCCATGGTGAACACCGTGGGCACGCCGCCCACAAACAGCTCCCGGATCTTTTTCAGCGTAACAAGCCGGAAGGAGAAGGTGAACACGCACTTCCGGGACAGGAAATATCCAAAGGCGATGGCCATGGCCACATAATAGCTCAGGGACGACGCCAGCCCCATGCCGAACATGCCGCCGTGGAACACCAGCACGCTCAGCAGGTCAAAGGCCACATCCGCCGCCGTCATGCCCAGCACCGCGGCGATCAGCAGGCCGCTCTGCCCCGCCATCTGCAAAAACGGCACCAGCACCAGCGCGCCCATGGAGCCGGGAGCGCCGATAATAAAGCCCATCATATATTCCCGGGTCTGGTCAACCAAAGCCTGTTCCTTCCCGGCGCCCAGCGCGGTGGCCAGCGGATACCGGAAAAGCAGCACCAGCGCCGTAAACAGCAGGGAAATGCCCAGCATCAGCACCATGGCGGAGGAATAGCCCTTGTCGGTTTCCTCCTTGGAGCCGCTGCCCAGGGATTTGCTGCACGCCACCTGAACGCCGGCGGCCAGCATGCTGCCTATGGCCCCGATCACCAGCAGAATGGGGTTGGCCAGGCCGTAAGCGGCGATGGCCTGCACGCCCAGAAAGCGCCCGATCATGATACTGTCAATCAGCAGGCAAAGGGATACCGTCAGAGCGGACAGCGTCTGCGCCGCCAGCATCTGTTTGATCAGCTTTCGGATCATAATTCCGTTCTTCCTTTGGATTTACGCCATTTTCTTCACGATGATCATTTCCACGCTGCGGCCGCGGATGGACACCTTCACGTCGTCCGCCACTTTGGCCACCACGGATTTTTCCAGTTCGTCCCAGGCTTCCCGGGCTTCTTCGTCCTCCCGCATCCGGCTGGACAGCGTTTCTTCATACTGGATCATGGACCATTCCAAATCCAGTGACGGGGAGAATTCATCCATTTCCCCGGCCATCAGCAGCGGGCCGCAATACGCGGCCACGTCTTCGTCCGCGCCCCGGTCAAAGAAATCCCGAAGGCGGCCCATCAGGCCCCTGGCAGACTCATTTTTGCCGGTGCTGGACGCAGCCAGCAGCTGATCCCGCTTTTCGCTGTTCAGGTGGGTTTCCACCTGCAAATGCAGCCGATAGGTGCTGTCCTCGTCCTCGATCCAGAATTTTCCTTCCGTTTCCCCTGTGATGGACCGCATCATGCCCATCATTTCCTCGGCCAGCAGCCGCAGGTGCAGGGCGTTTTTCCCC